>DMTU01000187.1:2507-6516 GCA_003476595.1 Acidimicrobiaceae bacterium
GACGTGTCCGTCCCGACCGAGCCGGCCCTGACCGCCACGCAGTCGGACGGAACGGTCACCCTCGGCTGGGGCGCGGATGCCTCGGTCACCACCTTCGAGGTCTACCGGGAGAGCCGGCACAAGAACGGCTCCTACCGGGGTCGCACGCTGCTCGGGACCCTCGATGGCTCCGGGTCGACCTGGTCCGACACGCCCGGCTCGGGCACCTTCCGGTACCAGGTGGTCGCCACGAACGGCTCCGGTTCGGCCGGGTCGAACCTGGTCGTGGTCTCCGTGACCTCGACCGGCACGGATGAGCCGACCGACGGCGGGGGCACGAAGGGCGGCGGCAACGGCGGCGGCAAGGGCCGGACGATGAAGGCCCGCTGAGCGCGACCGTGGCCGCCGGCGATACCGGCGGCCACGTGCACGGAGCGTTCAGGAACCTCAGGCCGCGTAGCGGCAGGTCCAGGGCGCCCAGCCCTGCTGGTCGTGGAGGTGCTTGGCGTACACGGTGTTCCAGAAGGCGTCGTAGACCATGTGCCACGGCTGGCCGGTGACCCGCTCGAAGCTGGCCTGGTGGTACCGGGCGTTGATCTGGAACAGGCCGTGGTCGTTGGTCGAGCTGACCGCCGCGGGGTTCATGGTCGATTCGCAGTGGGCGACCCGCTGTGCTTCGGGAGCACGGTCACCGAACACGGCGGCGATCTGCTGCTGGGGCGTGCAGGCGGCCCCGCCGAGCAGGGCGATGGCGAACACCGCCAGCAGCGGGAGGCGACGCGCGCGGCGGCGCAGGGTGGGAGATGTGGTCACGGAGACCCTCCTGGGGGGAGATGGAGACGGGGACGCTGCACCACATGACGGTCCCGTTTCGAGATCCGTCCCGGCGCGGCGCGCCTTTCCAGGCGTTGCTTGGGAAGACACCTTTCTATCGGCATCTCGCAACAGAACCGCAACATTGCGCCTGTGACCTTGGTCGCCCCGTCCGCGCCTCGCACCCCGACCCGATCGGCCGGGTCGAGATCAGATCGTCATGAACGGTTCGGTCTGGCCGCCGCGGAGCGTGGGGTACGGACGCCCGCATGGAGATCATGGGACGCTTCCGCAACCGCACCGAGACCGTCGAGCGCGCGACCTCGGACGATGCGCACTTCGTGCTGATCGAGACCGACGACCACGAGCAAATCGTGCTCGCCGGCTCGAGCGGCGACGAGATGCAGGCCAAGCTCGACGACTTCCTCACCTGGGCATCGTGAGCGCACCGCGGACCCGATGAGCATCGAGGTCCGCCAGGTCGACATCACGACCCTGGCGGTCGACGCCATCGTGAACGCGGCGAACCAGTCCCTGCTCGGCGGGGGCGGCGTCGACGGCGCCATTCACCGAGCAGCCGGTCCTGGCCTGCTGGCCGAGTGCCGGACCCTGGGTGGTTGCCCCACCGGGGATGCCGAGGTCACCGGCGGCCACGACCTGCCCGCCCGCTGGGTGATCCACACCGTCGGCCCCGTCTGGCGTGGCGGCGAGCACGACGAAGACCAGCTCCTGGCGAGCTGCTACCACCGGAGCATGGCCGAAGCGGCCCAGGTCGGTGCCACCTCGATCGCCTTCCCGGCCATCAGCACCGGGGTCTACGGCTTCCCGAAGGATCGGGCGGCCCGCATCGCCGTCGACGCGATCCGCGCCGAGCTCGAGCTCGACGGGCGTCCGACCGAGATCATCCTCTGCGCCTTCAGCGCCGACGCCGGCGCCGTGCTGCTCCACGCCCTCGACGGCTGAGCAGTCGGAGGCAGCGGCGGGACGGTTGGAGGCAGCGGCGGGAATCGAACCCGCGTACAGGGATTTGCAGTCCCTTGCCTAAGCCACTCGGCCACGCTGCCAGGGGTGGAGCACCCTAGCGGAACCCCTCCGGGGGCCCGCATCGCACGGACCCGGACGCGTCGGGGCCCGGACCGGACCCGCCGATAGCGTCACGGGGATGGCTCGCCCCCCGGCTCCGCCGAGCCCGCCCCCGCACTACCGCCCGCCGGGCACGCCGCGCCCGCTCCCCGGCGCGCTCCTCCCGACCCCGGAGCACCGACCCGCTCCCTCGGGCGTGAGCCCCGTGGCCGCCACCGCCGTCGCGGTCCTCACCCTGCTCATCGGACTCGTGGCCGGCTTCTTCCTCGGTCGGGCCTACGACGACGACGCGTCCATCTCCTCGTCCAGCGCCGGCACGATCGCCCCGTCGCCGACGGCGCCGCCCGCCACCCCACCGGGCGACACGATCCCCCAGCAGCCCCCGGGCGCGCCGCCGTCGACCGACCTCGAACCGGGCGGCCTCGGGCAGTTCGACGATCCGATCCCGGTCGGCCAGGCCTACGTGCTCGGCCTCTACGAGATCGAGGTCCTCGGGGTCACCCGCGACGCCACCGACGCCCTCGCCGAGTTCGCGCCCGCCAACCCCCCGCCACCGTCGGGCGAGCAGCACGTGCTGGTCGAGCTGGCCGTCCGGTTCACCGACCCGAACGGCCTCGGCAGCCCGGGGGCGATCCCGTTCTTCGTCTCCGACGGCGACGAGGAGTGGGCGAGCTTCGAGTCCCGCTGCGGCCTCGTGCCCGGCGACCTCCGGGACACCGGCTTCATCGAGGTGGGAGACGAGGCCATCGGTCAGGTGTGCTTCACCGTCCCGAGCGGCGCCGTCGACGACCTGGCCCTCGGCACCGAGAGCTTCGCCGGGCCGCTCTGGTTCGCCCTGCCCTGATCCTGCTCAGTGGAGGTCGTCGAGCGCAGCGAGCACCTCCTCCTGGCGGGCGGCGGTCGCCCGCACCATCTCGGGGTGCGTGAAGATCCAGAACCGGTCGGCCTGGACCGCGGCGAAGACACCGTCGGCCACCGAGGAGGGCGGCAGGCCGCTCTCGATCACCTGGCGGATCATGTCGCGCAGCTCCTCGGGGCGGGACGGCCGCTCGACCGTGAGCTCGGCCGGCCGGTTGCGCTCGGACTCGTGGATGCGGGTCGACACCCAGCCCGGGCACAGCACCGAGATTCCCACCGGGGTTCCGGCCAGCTCCGCTCGCATCGACTCGGACAGGGCGACGACACCGAACTTCGACACGGCGTAGGGGGCCATGCCGGCGGTGGCGAAGAAGCCGGCCATCGACGCGGTGTTGACCACGTGCGCCGGCCCGCCCGAGTCGAGCATGCGGGGCAGGAAGCTGGTGACCCCGTGGATCACGCCCCAGAGGTTCACCCCGAGCACCCACTCCCAGTCCTTGCGGGACAGCTCGGCGACGGTGCCTCCTCCCCCGACGCCGGCGTTGTTGCACAGCAGCTCCACGCTGCCGAAGCGCTCGTAGGCCCCGACGGCGAGGGCCTCGACCGCGTCGGGGTCGGAGACGTCGCAGCGCACCGTCAGCACACCGCCATCCGGTGCGCCGTCGAGCGAGCGCGCGGCCTCGTCGAGGCCGGCCTCGTCGACGTCGGCCAGCACGACGTTCATGCCGTCGGCGGCGGCCCGCTGGGCCAGCGCGAGGCCGATCCCGCTGGCGGCGCCGGTGATGACCGCGGTGGTTCCTGGAGCTGTCTGCATTGCTCTCCGATCAGGTGGGAAGTGCCAAGATTGGCCGATGCAGATCGCGGTCGTCTACGCCAGCAGAACCGGGAACACGCGCCGCGCCGCCGAGCTCGTCGGCACCGCCATCGCCGAGCGGGGCCACACCGTCTCGGTCGCCTCCGTGGACGACCTCGACTACAAGGTGCTCGCCGATGCCGATCTGGTGGTGCTCGGCACCTGGGTGGCGGGTCACTTCGTGATCGGCCAGAAGCCCGGTGACGCCCGCCGTCTGGCCAAGGTGCCCAAGCTCACCGGCAAGCCGGTGGCCATCTTCCTCACCTACGCCATCAACCCCGGCTCCGCGCTCGGCAAGCTGGAGAAGGCGCTGACCCGCGAGGGCGCGGACGTCATCGGCGGCTACGCGTGGAAGCGCACGAGCCTGCCGGCGGGCGTCGAGGACTTCGTCGACGGCGTGCTCGGTGCCGTGAAGCCCGCCTC
>DMTU01000007.1:0-880 GCA_003476595.1 Acidimicrobiaceae bacterium
GTCGATGATCGCCAAGCCGACGCTCACCATGATCCCCACGATCACGGCCACCGCGAGCTGACCGCGGAAGAAGCCGCCGATGGCCACGTTCAGGCGGTGGGCCACGTGGAGGACCTGGTCGCTCGCGGGCCGGGGGATCAGGCGACGCGACACCTCCCCGATGTGGGGGAGGTCGACCAGCAGGTAGAAGGCGATGATCGGGGCGAGCACGAAGATGAGGCCGATCTCGAAGATACGCGTGCCGATCTCCCGGGCCCGCGTCAGCTGCTCGCCGATCCCGCCCTCCTCGGGGAACTGCTCGCGGGCGTCGGCCGCCACGCGGTCGAGGTCGGCGGCGAGCACGGGCTCGTCGTTCATCTCGAGCTCGTCGGCCGCTCGCTCGATGACGCGGTCGAACTCCTCGTTCTGGGCGGTCTCACCCCCGTTGCCGAACTGGTCCCGCAGCTCGTCGACGTTGGGGATCTCGACGAGCCAGTTCCCGTCCTTGGACTCCTCGGACAGGTCGTCGAGCCAGTCCTCCATGTCCGCCCGGAGCTCGGGCCACTGGGCGGACAGCTCGTCGGCCTGCTGGCTGATGAGCGGGGCGACCAGGAAGCCGACCACCACGAGCAGACCGATGAAGCCGAGGTAGCTGAGCCCGGTGCCCGCGGCGCGGGGGACCCCCTTTCGCTGCATGCCGGTGACGATCGGGTTGAGCAGGAAGACGATGGCGCCGGCGAGCACCAGGGGCGGGAACACGACCCGGAACTGCCAGGCGATCCAGAACACCAGCGCGAAGGCCGCGGCGACGCCGAGCAGCGACCAGGCCACCCGGCCCGCGACGGCGAAACGCTCCCACATCGGCCGAACGGTACCGGACCCCCTCTCGGTGCCGGCGCCC
>DMTU01000007.1:1007-2556 GCA_003476595.1 Acidimicrobiaceae bacterium
CGAACGGTACCGGCCCCCCTCTCGGTGCCGGCGCCAGCCGGCACCGGTGGACGCCGGGGCCTACCCTCGCGACATGGACGACCGCACCGAGCCGCCGACGTCGACCGCGGGCCTCGTGCCCAAGATCGTGCTCGCCGGCATCGCCGTGTTCGTCGCCCTCACGGTCATCGGCTGGATCGTGGGGGCCATCATCGCCGTGCTGCGGACGCTCGCCATCGTGGCGGTCGTGGTCGCGGTGATCTGGGCGGTGCTCGCCGCCCGCCGCGACTGAGCCGGACCGCTCAGCTCCGGGCGGCCAGCACGTCGGCGACCACCCGCTCGACGCAGCCCACGGTGTCGGACATGGCGCGCTCCCGTCCGAAGCGCTCCACCAGGGACACGACCTCGGCGATCCCGCACTCCCGGACGGCGGCGTGGACGGAGTCGAGGTCGACCTCCTCGCCGACGACCGCCACCACCGGCACGCCGAGGTCCGCAGCCAGCTCGGCGACGCCGCCGACGACCTTGCCCTCGAAGGAGGCGTCGTCGAGGAAGCCCTCGCCCGTGACGACCAGGTCCGCCCCCTCGACGGCCTGATCGAGCTCGAGCTCGTCGGCCACGAGGGCGAAGCCGTCGAGCAGCTGGGCACCGATGGCGGCGAGCCCGCCGGCGAGGCCGCCGGCGGCGCCGGCGCCGGGGAGGTCCCGCACGTCCACGCCGTGGTCCTCGAGGTACACGTCGGCGAGCCGGGCGAGGCGGTTGGTGAGCAGGCGCACCTGGGCCCGACTGGCGCCCTTCTGGGGGCCGAACACCGCGGCCGCGTCGAGGAAGCGGGTGCGCACGTCGCAGGCCACGAGCAGCTCGACGGCCCGCAGGCGCTGGTGGGGGTAGAGGGCGCGGAGCGCACCGAGCCCGCCGTCGGTCGTGGCCGACCCGCCCAGACCGACGATGACCCGGGTGGCACCGGCTTCGACCGCGGTCTGGATCAGCTCCCCGGTGCCGTGGGTGTCGGCCGCGATCGGGTCGTTGCCCTCGGGGCCGCCCGCGAGCAGCAACCCCGACGCCCGGGCCATCTCGATGACCGCCGTGCCGCGTTCGTAGCGCCACCCGGCCTCCACCGGATCGCCGAGCGGCCCGGTGACGACCGAGGTCCGGTTCGGTCCGCCCAGCACGTCGAGCAGGCCGTCGCCGCCGTCGGCCACCGGGATCTCGTCGCAGCGCCACCCCGCCGCACGGGCGGCGCGCCCGACGGCCGCGGCCACCTCGGCGGCCGTCGCCGTGCCACGGAACTTGTCGGGTGCGGCGACGACCCGCACGTCAG
The DNA here is from genome assembly GCA_003476595.1 of Acidimicrobiaceae bacterium. Taxonomy (GTDB): domain Bacteria; phylum Actinomycetota; class Acidimicrobiia; order Acidimicrobiales; family Salinilacustritrichaceae; genus Salinilacustrithrix. Next base: position 2,308 of record DMTU01000007.1, read on the forward strand.
GCCAGCGGCCCGAGCGCGGCGAGCACGGCCTGGGGGCCGTCCAGGACCAGGTCGGCCGCAGCGGCCACGTCGTCGTGCAGCTCGTCGGACGCGATGGCGACCTTGCAGGTGGTGACGCCCCCCTCGGCGAGCTGATCGAGGGCGGCGAAGGCCGGGAGGTCCCCGAGGTCGTCGCCGAGGTAGGCCACCGTCGAGCACCCCTCGCTGAGCGCGAGGACCGACGTGCCCTTGTCGACGGCGAGCGGCGGG
>DMTU01000170.1 GCA_003476595.1 Acidimicrobiaceae bacterium
TTGATGGCGTCTTCCTTGAAGTAGTCGCCGAAGCTGAAGTTGCCGAGCATCTCGAAGAAGCTCAGGTGCCGACGGGAGCGGCCGATGGCGTCGAGGTCGTTGTGCTTGCCCCCGGCGCGGACGCAGCGCTGCACCGAGACGGCCCGGGCCGGGTCGAACGGCGGCGCCTCCTCGCCGAGGAAGTACGGGACGAAGGGCATCATCCCGGAGTTGACGAACATCGGAGCCGACGGGTGGTGCGGGATGAGACCCGCGGAGGGCACCGACGTGTGGCCGCGCTCGACGAAGAACTGTGTCCAGGCGCGGCGGAGTTCGTCTGCTCTCACCTCGCTGAGCCTATCGGTGGAGGGTCAGCCGCCCCGAGGCGTTCGCCGCTCACGCCGGCGCCGGGCGACCTCGGCCTCCGCTCCGTGCTCGGACGGTTCGTAGTAGGTCCGGTCGGCCACGCCCTCGGGCCGGTGCTCCTGCTCGACCCATCCCCTCGGGTCGTCGTGGGGGTAGCGGTAGCCCCGCCCGTGGCCGATGGCGCCGGCCCCCTGGTAGTGGGCGTCGCGCAGGTGAGCCGGCACCTCGCCCGCCGGCTGGTCCCGCACGTCGGACTGCGCCGCCCACCAGGCCTTGGCGACCCGGTTCGACTTGGGCGCGGACGACAGGTGCACGACCGCCTGGGCCAGGTTGTGCCCGGCCTCGGGGAGACCCACGAACTCGACGGCGTGCGCGGCCGCGTTGGCCACGAGGAGGCTGGTCGGGTCGGCCATGCCGATGTCCTCCGAGGCCAGGATCACGAGGCGGCGGGCGATGAAGCGGGCGTCCTCGCCGGCCTCCACCATCCGGGCCAGCCAGTAGAGCCCGGCGTCGGCGTCGCTGCCCCGGATCGACTTGATGAAGGCCGAGACCACGTCGTAGTGATCATCGACGCCGTAGCGCAGGGCGTTGGTGCCGAGGGCCGCCTCGGCGTCGGCCAGGGTGACCTCGGTCCGCCCGGCACCGTCGGTGCGGGCGGTGGCCAGGGCGACGGCCACCTCGAGGGCGGTGAGGGCCTGGCGGCCGTCGCCGTTGGCCCGCTCCGCCAGGTGCTCGATCGCCTCATCGGTGGCGGTCGCCCCCTCGGCGACCAGCCCGTTGCCGAGCAGGGTGCGGACCGCGTCGGTGGTGAGGGGCTCGAGCCGGAACAGGGTGGAGCGGCTGCGGAGCGGGGCGTTCACCTCGAAGTAGGGGTTCTCGGTGGTGGCCCCGATCAGGACGACGAGGCCCTCCTCCACCGCGGGCAGCAGCGCGTCCTGCTGGGCCTTGTTGAACCGGTGGATCTCGTCGAGGAACAGGATCGTGCCCCGCCCCTGCTCGCCGAGCCGATGCCGAGCCTGGGCGATCGTCTCCCGGACGTCCTTCACCGTGGCCGTCACCGCCGAGAGCTGGACGAAGACCTTCTCGGTGTGGGCGGCCACCGCCCGGGCCAGCGTCGTCTTGCCCGTGCCGGGCGGACCCCAGAGCAGGGCCGAGGACAGCCGGTCGCGCTCGACGAGCGACCGCAGCGGCTTGCCGGGGCCGAGCAGGTGCTCCTGGCCGACGATGTCGTCGAGGGAGCGGGGGCGCAGGCGGGCGGCGAGCGGCTGGCGGGACTCGAGGCGCGCCGATGCCGCTGCGGCGAAGAGGTCGTCGCTCACGGGGCCACCGCCGGGCCGTCGGGGCGCTGGTCGGCCGGCACCCACGTGGTCAGGAACGTCTCGGCCAGCAGGGCAGCGTGGCGGATCGGGTCCATCTTGGCCAGGCGGGCGGCCTCGATGCGGTCGCCGATCTCCCTGTCGACCCGGACGAGCACCTCGGTGGCCGTGAGCGCAGCCGAGGAGCGGTAGGCCAGCACCGCGCCCCCGTTGCACACGAAGTCGGGCAGCGCGACGACCCGCCTCGCCCGCAGCTCGGCCAGCCCGCCCACGGTGTACGGCACGTTCGCGGCGGGTGCGATCACCTCGGCCTGGACCCGCGCCGCCAGCGCCGCGTCGTACACGCCCACCCGGGCACCGGGGACGAGCACGTCGACCCGCAGCTCGTGCAGCTCGCGGGGCAGGTGGACGTCGAGGCCCAGGTGGTGGACGAAGGACTCGCCGTGCTCGGTGCGGGCCGCCACCAGCTCGTCGACGTCGAACCCGCCGGCCTTGGCGACCGCGCCCCGCAGGGTCGAGACCGCCACCACCCGGCCGCCCCGGCGGACGACCTCCCGGGCCACGCCGTGGCCGACCTTGCCGAAGCCCTCGACCGCGACCGTGCGGCCCTCGAGCGTGCCGAGCCACGACGCCGCCGCCGCGACCACGCCCCGCCCGGTGACCAGCTCCTCGAAGCCGACGCCGTCGATGACCTCCCGGAGCACCGCAGGCGTGTCGTCCCCGAACCCGGCGAAGTCGGCCGTCGTCGTGCCGAGGTCGGCGCCGGTGAGGAACCGGCCCTCGTCCACCATCGGCTGGATCTCTTCGCAGTAGCGGGCCATCGTCTCGGCGCGGCTGTCGAGGAGGCGGGGTCGGATGCCGGCCTTGGCGCCGCCCATGCGGGCTTCGAACACGGCGAGCTTGTAGGTCATGGCCCGGGCCAGCAGCGCCAGCTCGTCCACGGTGACGTCCTCGGCCATGCGGGTGCCTCCCGCCGCGGGCGTCACGACCTCGGGATCCATGTCGAACACGATCTCGCCGTCGACCGAGCGGAGGTGGTGGACCTGCACGGCGCCGAGGCTACGGGCAGGATGGTGCGGTGACCGAGGGCGCCCGATGACCGAGCCGCTGGACCCGCTCGCGGCCGACGAGGTCCTCCGCCGGGCCGCCGAGATCAGCGCGCAGGACCGCCCGGTCCCCGCCCACGGCGGCTACGACCGCCGCGCCCTCGCCGACGCGGCGTCCGAGGTCGGCATCGAACGCCGTGCCGTGGAGCTCGCGCTCGCCGAGCACGACGCCGGCATCCTGGTCCACGCCGACAGCCGGGTCGGCCTCCTCGGTCCGTCCCGGGTCCTGGAGACCCGCGTCGTGCCGCACCCGGTCACCGAGACGAGCGGCCACATCACCCACTGGCTGCGGGGCCAGCTCCTGCACCGGGACGAGCGCCAGGGCACCGCGGAGGTGTGGCGTCCCCGGGACGACCTCGGCGCCAAGCTCCGGCGCAAGGTGGACGCCCGCACCGCCCGCCGGGTCCGCCTCGGCGACGTCGACGCGGTCGAGGTCTCCGCCGTCGACTGCGGCGAGGGCCGGAGCCTGGTCCGCCTCGAGGTCGTGTTCGACGACATGCGGCGCGGGCTGCGCACCGGGGTCGTGGTCGTGCCGACCGCGGTGGCGCCGGTCCTCGGCATCGCGGCCGCGGTGCTCACCGGCGAGATCCTGCTGGCCGTGGGCGGGGTACCCCTCGGCGGCGCGCTCGGCGCCGTTGGGACGCTGGCCGGTCGGCGCACCCTGGCCGACCAGCGCGAGCG
>DMTU01000296.1:0-352 GCA_003476595.1 Acidimicrobiaceae bacterium
CTCCGGTGCCCGGTCGCCGACCCGGCCGGCGAGCTGATCGGCGAGCCAGTCCACGTCGGCGTCGAGGCGGGCGACGAGGGCCCGTCGTTCCGCGGTGCGGGCCGCCAGCTCCCGGCGGAGCGCGTCCACGCCCTCGCCGGTCGTGGTCGAGGTGGCGACGACGCGGACCCGGTGGAGGCCGTCGGCCTCCAGCAGGCGGGCGAGGTCGTCGAAGATGCCCTGGCGGCCCTGCTCGGGCACGAGGTCGACCTGGTTCAGGACCACGATCGTCACCGCGGCGTGCCCGGCGAAGCGGCGCAGGTACTGCTCGTGCAGCGCGGCGTCGGCGTACTTCTGGGGGTCGACCACCCAC
>DMTU01000296.1:444-1839 GCA_003476595.1 Acidimicrobiaceae bacterium
CGAAGGCGTCGACGACCTCGACGAGGCGGTCGACCTCGGCCCGGTGGTCGGCCTCGACCGAGTCGTGGTCGGGCAGGTCGAGCAGGACCAGGCCGTGCAGGTCGGGCGCGCGCTCGGCCGGGACGACGTGGCGCTGCGGGACCTGGAGCCAGTCGAGGAGGTCGGCGGTCCCGTCCCCGAGGGCGCCGTCGGCGTCGAACACGGCCGCCCGGGCCGTCGAGGTCGTCGGCCGGCGCACGCCGACCGGTGAGATGTCCTCGCCGACCAGCGCGTTGAACAGCGACGACTTCCCGCTGCCCGTCGCCCCGGCCAGCGCCACGACGGTCCGGTCGGCGCCCCGGCCCAACCGGGTCTGGGCCCGCTCGACGGTGGCGGCCACGTCCTCGGCCAGGTCGGGCGGGAGTCGCCCCGGTCCGGCGGCCGCGAGCTCGGAGACCTCGGTGAGGTGGTCGAGCCGCTGGCGCAGCTCGCGGTCGGCACGCGCGCTGCGGCGCTCGTCCCGCCGGCTCATCGCCGCCGCCGGCCTGCGTCGGCGCCCAGGGCTCGGCGCAGCTCGGCCGCCAGCTCCCGCAGCCTGTCCGCTGTCGTGGTGTCCGGTCGGTTCCCATCGACGAGCGAGGTGAACCGCTCTGCTTCCCCGGCGAGCAGCTCGCCGGTGCGCCGGTCGAGGTCGGCTCGGGCTCGCTCGGTGAGGCGGCGGACGGCCTGGTCGCCGAGCAGCGCCTCGAGCAGCGTGGATCCCACCGCGGTGCTGCCGCCGGCGATGGCGACCTCGGCGCCGGTGAGCCCGCCGGTCTGCGCGAACACGCCGACCATCAGGACGAGGGCGGCGCCGTTGAGCCCGTAGGAGAGGATCTTGGCCGTGGTCCGCTTGCCGGCGCCCTCCTCGCGGAGCAGGTCGAGCAGGCCGGACTGCCAGTCTCGGACGAGGCGGGAGGCCCGCTCGCCGAGATCGGTCGAGGGCCGGCGCAGCTCGTCGCCGGCGTCGTCGAGGAGCGCGGTGCCGGCGCTGGTCGCCCGCCAGCGGAGGACGACATCGTCGGTGGCCTCGGCCACCCGCTCCCGGAGCAGGGTCTCGACGCCGCTCTCGACCGCGCCCTGGAACTTCTCCACGTTGCGGGGCCGGCCGGTGACGCTCGACGCGATTCGGTCCCGCAGCCGGCCGATCCGGGACTGCAGCTCCCGCAGCAGCTCGCCCGTGCCGACCAGGTCCTGCCAGCGGGCCAGGACCTCGCCGCGCATGACGGTGCCGTCGCGCACGTCGTCGGCCAGGCGCTGGTGGGCGTCGGCGAACGCGTCGACGGCCACGCCGGCCAGCTGGTCGGCGGCGGCGTGCTGCTGCTCGACGACGGACGCCACCTCCTCGGTTCGGCTCGACACATCGGCCACCGCGCC
>DMTU01000296.1:1994-2896 GCA_003476595.1 Acidimicrobiaceae bacterium
GCCTCCCGGTCGGCGGCGAGGTCGTCGAGCCAGGCGCGCATCGGGGCGACCGCCGCGGCCGGCAGGCGACCGTCGGCGAGCGCCTGCTCCTCGAGCACGAACAGCGGGGCGTCGCCGAGGCCCTCGTCGGCGAGCATCGACGCCAGGTGCGGGGCGATCTCGTCGCCGGCGCCGGGCGGCACCCGGTTGAGGACCAGGCCGATGCCCACGCCGCGGCGGGACGCGGTGCGCAGGAAGTCCCACGGCACGGCATCGGCGTAGCGGGCAGCCGTGGTGACGAACACCCAGAGGTCGGCGGCGTCGAGGAGGTGCTGGGCGATCTCCCGGTTGCGGTCGAGCACCGAGTCGATGTCCGGCGCGTCGAGCAGGGCGAGGTCCTCCGGCACCGCGTCGGATGCGACCAGCTGCAGCTGGTGGGCGCCCTCCACTGGCTGACCCGGCGTGCCACGCACCCGGGCGAGGGAGCCGAGCACCCGGTCGTCCTCGAACCAGCGGGCGGCCGTGGGGTGGTGGATCAGCACCGGCGAGCGGGTCGTCGGTCGCAGCACGCCGGGCACGGTGACCTCGGCCCCGACCACGCTGTTCACCAGCGTCGACTTGCCCGCCCCGGTCGAACCACCCACCACGGCCAGCACGGGTGCGTCGATGTCGCGCAGCCGGGGGATGACGTAGTCGTCGAGCTGGCGTCGCACGTGGTCGGCGGTCCGCCGGGCATCGTCGACCGCGTCGGTCGCCAGCGGCAGCCGCACCTCACCGAGCTGCGCTCGCAGCGCCGTGGTCGTCGCCAGCATCCCGTCGAGGTCGATGCGCTCCATGATGCCCGCTCCATGCCCAGTCCGAGCGGTGGCGGACCGCCCCGGCCCCGCGGGTGACACCCGCGATGCGCCACGTCGTAGCGACAA
>DMTU01000107.1:0-274 GCA_003476595.1 Acidimicrobiaceae bacterium
CGCGAACGCCAGCGGCCGGTCCTCCCGGAAGGCGTGCTGCACGGCCGTGGTCAGCTCCCGCAGCTCCCCGAGAGCGGAACGGTGCACCTCGTCGACGGTCAAGACCACACCCGTCCCGGAGGCAGCGAGGCGGTCGGTGACCAACTCCAGCAACGGCCGCAGGCCGGGACGGAACCGACTCGGGTCTCCCTTGCGGTCCCACGACACGCCGAACCCGGCCGCCGAGATCGACCGCAGCTCCACCGGGTCAGCGCCGGCGAGGTCGTCGGCCAGC
>DMTU01000107.1:443-1461 GCA_003476595.1 Acidimicrobiaceae bacterium
CGCCGGCGAGGTCGTCGGCCAGCGGCCCGAGCCGGTCGTGCACCAACCGGTCCACCAGGCCCGGCGTCGCCGTCTCGGAGAAGACGATCCAGCCCTGGGAGCGGGCTGCGTCCTCGAGGGCGTTCAACAACACCGTCTTGCCCGACCCGCGGGCGCCGACCAGCAGGGTTGCGAGCGCCGAGCCCGACGCCGCCTCGATCGCCGTGGCGAACTCGACGATGACGTCGTCGCGACCGACCAAGAGCGGGGGAGTGCGGCCGAACGTCGGCTTGAACGGGTTCACCATGGCACACCATACCCCGAGGCGATTAGATACAGCGCCTAGAACTCTTTAGACAGTGGCGGTTGACAACGGTTAGAAGCCCGTTTGCCGAGGTGGGAAGCCCGCCAGGGGGCCCCGGGGCCGCTGGGGTCGAGCCTCTTGCCCCGGCCTCACCCAACCAGGTGGTCCGGGCCGCGCGGCCGGGGGCTGCTTGGGGGGGACCGGTCGGCGCCGGCACTCTACGTGTTGCCGACGTGGACGCCCCTGGCCGTCGAGAACCAGTCGGGCCGTCGCCTCGCCGCTCGTCCCTGGTCGATGGCTGATGGGGGGGCGGGTTGATCACCATCGTGGTTACCCGAAGGGGATGGCACCGACCGCCTCGCCCCCCGGTCCCCACGCGGCCCGGCGGTCGGCGGTGTGGGGAACGGGGGCGTCAGCCGTCTCCCCGGCGCTTCGGCTTTCGTTCCTCGGTGGCGCTGCTCCCCAGCCGCGCTTCGAGCCGATCGATCCGGCCCGACAGGTCCTCGACCTGGGTCCGGTGGTCGGCGCGGACCCGCTCGATCCCGGCGGCATGGTCGCCGCGGACCTGCTCGAGCCGTTCCGCCGCCGTGCGGCGTTCGTCGTCGAGCTGACCCTGAGCAGCCTCCAGCTGCCCTTCGGCCCGGGCGACGGCGGCTCGCAGCCCGGTGAGCTCATCGTTCAGCCGGTCCCGGGCCTGGGACGCCTCGACCAGCCTGGCCTCGGCCGTGTCGGCTC
>DMTU01000107.1:1558-3269 GCA_003476595.1 Acidimicrobiaceae bacterium
CTCGTCCGTCAGCTCCACGATGCGGGCCTCGGCCGTGGCCGCTCGCTCGTGGGCGTGATCCCGGTCAGCCTCGAGCTGGCGGGCCCGGGCGTCAGCAGCATCGAGCGCTTCTTCGGCGGCCTCGGCCCGGGCCTCGGCCTGGTCCCGGGCTTCCTCGGCCCGGGTCTGGGCTTCGACAGCGGCAGCGGCCCGGGCGGTCGCAGCGTCGCTCTCTTCCTCGGCCGCCGTGCGTGCGGCCAGGGCCTCAGTGGCGACCTCGTCGGCCTCCGCGGCCTCCTCCCGGGCGGCGGCGACGCTGTCCGCCGCTTCCTGGACGGCCCGGTTCAGTTCCCGGCTCTTGGCGGCGACCTCCTGGTCGGCCCGGGCGATCGCGGAGGCCGCCTTGGCTTCGGCGTCGGAGATCCGCGCGTCGGCCTCGTGGCGGAGCCGGCGCATCCGGTCCTTGACCGCCTCGAACGTCGCGGCATCGGCGATCGAGGCGGTCAACCGGTCGGAGACCTCGGCGGTGAGCTCGCCGGCGTCCATGAGACGCTCCACCATCGAGGCGACCTGGGCCTCAGGACTGCTGTCGTCGTCGGCAACGGCGTGGAGGCGCACCAGGTCGGCGTCACCGACCGGGCCCCGGCCCTCGCGCACCCGCCGGCGAGCGGTCACGGCGTTCGCCCGGTTGTGGGTCGTGCCGTCCACCACCTGCTCGCAGTACAGGCGGGGCCGCCCTCCCGCACTCGGCTCACCCTCGGTCGGCGCGGCCGGACGGGGACAACCCTGCGGCCACTGGCACGTACGCACATTCACCGGCGACATGCCCACCACCGTACCGCACGAAACGGGTTCTGTCAGTAGTTACGCGGTGTTTCAGTCATCTATGAAACCGTAACCTACGAAACAGGACGTAACCGTGCACGTAACCGCGGGCCGGCTGGGAGGCGCGCTGGCCGTCCCGGAGCGGAACACCCGACGATCCCGGGGGCCGTTTCCCCGGCCGGCCCGGGCGTCTCAGCTCAACATCGACGACGCGTCACCTGAACTCCGAGCCGCCGGCGTCTGCTCGGTTCAGTTCCTGGCGGCACGGGGCCGTCGCCACGCCGGGAAACCCGCCTCCAAGCGAGCGGGGGAGGGGGCCAGACCGGTCCCGGGGCGTCAAGGGTCGCTGCGAGCCTGCGCTGCAGCTCCTCCTTCGTCGTCGCTTCGCTCCGGTTCTCGCTCTCACTGCGTTCGCCCCTTGACCCGCCCGGTCCCCGGCCTGGCCGGTTCGCCGACAGCGAACGAAGCAGCCGCTTCGTTCGCCCAAGCGAACCAACCCCGGATCATCCACCCCAGGAGGGCACCCGACATGACCACCTCCGGCACCGACAAGACCGAACAGCTCCTCGACCAGCTGCATGCCGGCATCGCCGAGCTCACCGACAGCACCGCGTGGACCGCGTGGCTCGACGTCGCCCGCACCTTCCACACCTACAGCGCCAACAACACGATCTTGATCTGGTCCCAGCGGCCCGACGCCACCCACGTCGCCGGATACCAGGCCTGGCGCCGCCTCGGCCGCCAGGTCCGCAAGGGCGAACGAGGTCTGCGGATCCTGGCCCCCATGACCGCCAAGGTCACCGACGACGACACCGGCGAACAGCGCCGCATCATCCGTGGGTTCCGGTCCGTGGCCGTGTTCGACATCACCCAAACCGACGGCGACCCCCTCCCCGAAGCCCCCGTC
>DMTU01000107.1:3371-3687 GCA_003476595.1 Acidimicrobiaceae bacterium
CCCTCCCCGAAGCCCCCGTCAAGCCCCTCGCCGGTGACGCCCCCCGCCTGCTCCGCCAGCGTCTCGCCTGCCTCATCCGGGCCCAGGGCTTCCGCTTCACCATCGGCGACATGCCCCCCGGACATGGCGACGCCAACGGCCTGACCGACTGGGGCACCCGCACCGTCACCGTCCGCGCCGACCTGACCGACGCCCAAGCGGCCAAGACCACCGCCCACGAGCTCGCCCACGTCCTCATGCACGACCCCACCAGCGGCGGCCGCTCGCCCCGGGAGGTGTGTGAGATCGAAGCCGAATCCGTCGCCTACCTGCTCTG
>DMTU01000107.1:3883-4027 GCA_003476595.1 Acidimicrobiaceae bacterium
GAATCCGTCGCCTACCTGCTCTGTGGCCACGAAGGCCTCGACTCGGCCAACTACAGCCTCGGCTACGTCGCCGGCTGGGCCGCCGGCGACCACGACGCCATCGCCGCCACCGCCGGGCGAGTCCTCGACACCGCCCGCAGCGTC
>DMTU01000107.1:4269-4645 GCA_003476595.1 Acidimicrobiaceae bacterium
CGGCTCACCCCGGCCACCACCGACGCAGCCTGACCCCCGGGGTGCGCCCACGTCGGGCCGGCCGCACCCCGGCGGCCGTCCCGCCCATCCCGGCGAGGCGACACAACGGCCAGGAACCCAGCCGCTAACAGCCGCCATCCGGGCGGGACCTCGCGGGCGGCGCCGCTGCCCGACCCGACTCCCCGACCCTCCGACCGCCGCCACCTCATGCCCGAGCCCCAGCCCGTCCGCTTCCCCGCCGCCATCATCGTGCCGACCCCGGCCGCCCTCGACATGCTCGCCACCCTCGAAACCATCGGCGACCACCTCGACGGCATCGGCGAGCTCGCCGCCGCCTTCGAAGTCGACCAAGCCGCCGGCATCCTCCGAGCCCTGC
>DMTU01000049.1 GCA_003476595.1 Acidimicrobiaceae bacterium
GTGTCCGGTAGCTACCGGACACCGGACAGCGGGATTACTCGGTCTCTGCCGCTTCCTCGTCGAGGATGCGGATGGCTTCGGCGAGGCGTTCGAGGACTTCGGCGGCGTCGGTGACGTCGCCGAATGCTTGGCGGAGCATGGCGCGGGCCCGGCTGGCGCCAAGTGTGTGGAGCCGGTCGGCGAGGTCGCTGGGGGAGACGTGGGGCTTTTCCCGTTTGCTGCGGGGCTGGGGGGCGACACGGGAGGAGTAGTCGCGCAGCTCCTCTTCCCAGTGGCCGAGGTTCTCGGGGGTGCCGAGGATGGCGTCGAGGATCACGATCGGGTCGAGCCCCTTCATCCCGGCATCCGGTGCATGGAGGGCGGCGTCGGAGTCAGGTGGGAGGGGGACGAAGAAGTACCCGATGGGGAGATCGAACGCCCGTGAGAGGGCGAGGAGCTCGTCGGCGGAGAACTGCTTGATCCGGTCGACCTTGTGGGCGGAGCGTTCGAGGGCGGAGAAGCTGGCGCCGGACAGCTTGGCGCCGAGGTAGGGCGCGAGCTGTTCGGCCGCTTCCTCCTGTGTCCAGCCCCGCAGCGCCCGGGCCTTGGCCACGTTGAGGGCGACGATCTGGTTGGCGGTCATCGTTCGCCGCACGCCGAGCTTCCGGGTGGCCATGCAACGACCCTACACCAACGAAATCCACGAGTCGCTAGCGGTGCCGTTGACCTTCTGCTACTCTGCGGGATCGTTGGAGGATCGACGTATGCGTTCAGTCGATGAGTGGCCGGATCTGTTGACGGTCGAGGAAGCAGCCGACGTGCTGCGGATCGGCCGCACCAAGGCCTACGACCTGGCCAAGGAGTGGCGCGCCACCGACGGCGCCTCAGGCCTGCCGGTCATCGACCTCGGCAACGTGCTTCGGGTCTCCCGGCACGCGCTCGAGGACATCGTCGGCGGACCCCTCCGTCCACCGGCGAGCTCCGGCGGGCCCGAGCCCGCTGCCGCCGACGTCGGAACCTCCGACTCCTCCGACCGAGCACCCGCAACCCGCGTCCGACGTCGAAGTCGAGCCCGTCACTGCGACGAGCAGCTCGACCTGTTCGACACTCCGACCCGGAGCTGACCGTGCCCAACACCGGTCTCCCGAACCCGAACAACGAAGTGGCAGACACTTGCCACCCCTGCGGGGTGGCTCGCCGGGACGTCGTCCCGGAGGTCCCGGACGTCGTCCCGGGGACCGGGCGCGAGGCGGTGATCGGGCGGTGATGACGATCACCAAGCTCCGGGGCGCCGAGTACCTGCTGCGCTCGGTCGCCGACGGGGTCGAGGACTACTTCATGGGCGCCGGGGAGGCGCCCGGGGTGTGGCACGGCCGCTGGGCCGAACAGCTCGGCCTGGCCGGCGTCGTCGAGGCCGACGTGCTGCGAGCCATGGTCGAAGGCCACCACCCCACCACCGGCGAGGACCTCCTGGCCGGCAACAAGGAACGGGTGGTGAAGGCGATCGATCTGACCCTGTCGGCCCCGAAATCAGTGTCGCTCCTGTGGGCCTTCGGCGACGAAGCATCCACCGCGGCGGTGTCGATCGCCGTCGCCGAGGCCTCCACGGTCGCGCTCGACTTTCTCGAAGCCCATGCCGCCGTGGCCCGCCGGCAGGTCAACGGCATCCGCCGCCAGGTCGACACCGCAGGTCTCGCAGTGGCCCAGTTCACCCATCGGACCAGCCGGGCCGGCGACCCCCAACTCCACGTCCACTGCCTCGTGCCCAACCTGGTGCAGCGGGCCGACGGCAGCCACGTCGCCATCGACGCATCCCCGATCCACGAATGGCTCAAGGCCTCCGGCACCGTGTTCCAGGCCGAGCTCCAACGCCTCCTCACCAACGAACTGGGAGTCAGCTGGGGTCCGGATCGGAATGGGTGCCGGGAGATGGTCGGCTTCGACCGGGCCCAGCTGCGGGCGTTCTCCAAGCGCACCGTCGCCATCGAGGCCGTGCTCGAGGCCGGCCCCGAAGCCGTCACCGCCAAGGACCGGATGAAGGCTGATGACCGGGCTTCGCTTGCCACCCGCGAGCGCAAGAACAAGGAGCTGACGCCCGAGGCGCTGCGGGAACGGTGGGCGGACGAGGCGGCACGAGCCGGCATCACCCCCGGCCGGAACCTCCTGCGGACGGTGCGGCACCAGACCTCACACGAACCCCTCGTCGACCAGGTCGGTGTGTTCGCCGCGCTGGTCGACCCCGACAGCGGGATGTGTGCCACCAAGGCTCGGTTCGGGCATGCGCAGGTCGTCGAGCGCGTCGCCGCCCTCTCCGCAGGGCGGTGGACCACCGGCGAGATCGAAACCCTCGCCGACGAGTTCCTGGCCTCGGATCTCGTCGTCCGTCTCGCCACCCCGACGAACACCCGCCGGCGCAAGCCCCCGCAGTGGTCGACCGTCGAACATCGCGCCCTGGAGGATCGGGTGCTGGTCGATCTCGACCAACTCCGGGCCACCACCGTGCCGGGCGCACCTTCGGCGCTGGTCGACCGCGCCATCGAGCAGTCCGTCGTCCCGCTCGGCGACGACCAAGTAAACGCGGTCCGTCTCCTTGCCGACGATGGACCGGCGCTGCGGGTCGTCCTCGCCGCTGCCGGGCACGGCAAGACCGCCCTCACCGTCACCGCGGCCGAGATCGCTGAGGCCACCGGCCGACCGGTGATCGCGCTCGCCGCGACGAACAAGGCCGTCGCCGAACTCCGAGCCGTCGGTCTTGACGCTTCGACCATCGCTCGCTGGCGCCTCGACGACACGCCCCTGCCCGACCACGCCGTGGTGGTCCTCGACGAGGTGTCCCAGGTCTCTACCCGCGACGCCGCCGCCATCCTCCGCTCCGTCACTGCAGCACCCGGAGCGCAGCTGTGGTGCCTCGGCGACGCCGACCAGGGCCGATCGGTCAAACCCGGCGGACTCGCCGCCGAACTCGCCCGCCTCGACCAGGCTGGCGAAGTGGCCGCCGCCGAGCTGACCGTCAACCGCCGCCAGCTCGACCTCGCCGAACAGAAGGCCCTCGCCACCTACCGCACCGGCCAACTCGCCGACAGCCAAACCATCCGCGCCGACCACGGCTGGGAACACCACGCTGCGACCCCGGACGAGACCCGGGACAAGCTCGCCGACGCCGCCGTCGCCGACCTCACCATCCACGGCACCCACGAGGTCGCCGTGCTCGCCGTCTCCCACGCCGACTGCGAAGATCTCGCCGACCGCATCCGCACCCGACTGCGCGACGCCGGCCACATCCGCGGCCCCCACACGACCGGTCCTGGCTGGGGACCCGAGGACCGCCGCTACGCGGCCGGCGACCGGATCCTCGTCCACGCCAACACCTACCTGGACCGTCGTCGGCTCACCAACGGGACCACCGCCACCGTCGTCGACGTCACCCCGACCGGCGGGCTCATCGCCATGCTCGACGACGGCCCCATCATCGAACTCCCCGCCAGCTTCGTCGCCGGCACTCGTCCAGATGGGAGCTCGAACCTCTCGCACGCGTGGGCCCGGACGATCGACGGCGCCCAGGGCGGCACCTGGGACCACGTCCACCTCCTCGCCACTCCCAACATCGACCGCCACACCCTTTACGTCGGCCAGTCACGGGGCCGCCAGCCCACCCACACCTGGAACACCGCCGCCGAACCCGACCTCGAAGTCCACGGCAACGTCGTCGCCGACGATCGCGGTCCCGACGAGGTTGTCCTCGCAGCTGCCGCTCGTCAGCCCGACATCGCCTTCGCCGCCTGGGACGACCCCAATGTCCTCGACCGCCAACTCCGCGCCGAGCGCGACGAGCACGAGATTGCGCTCGGGACCGGGCCGCCCGACCGGCGGGTCGAGGTCGACCAGCTGGCGCACCGGATCGGCACGCTCACCGCAGCTGCCCACACCCAGCACGACACGATCCAGCACTGGGAACGGGTGGCCCGCCAGACCAGCGGCCCCCGTCTGAGCCGGGACAAGCGAGAAACCCACCGCCGAGCGGTCAACGAGCGAAATCGTGCCCTCGAGCGGCTCGACGACACGCAGCAGCAGCTACGCGATGCCCGGAGCCAGCTCGCCACCGCTCGCCTCGCGCAATCGAAGCGGGAGCGTTGGGAGCACGCCAACGCGTGGCGTCACGACGCCATCGCCGACATCGATGACCGGCTCGACCGTCACTGGGCCGAAACCGTCGTGTCCGCCGCCGTCGAGGGTGACCCGCTCGCCTACGGCCTCCAACGGCTCCGCCAGGCGGTCCACACCCTTGCCGACGACATCTCACAGCCCGACCACCACCAGATCCTCACCACGGCGCTCGAGGACCACCATCGGGAGACGATCACCGCCATCTACCGAGGTGACCGTCCCCCGCCCGACCACCTCGCCGACGAGCTCGGACCGCTCCCCGAACCCGGGCCCGGCAGGGCCGCCTGGGCCGGCCTCGCCCTCCGCATCGAGCAGCGCCCCGACGCCCCACCCGCCGCTGAGCCGGAGAGTGAGCTGTCGCTGCTGGAGCGGCGCTGGAACGAACTCGGCCGGCCCACCCCGATTCCGAACGACCGACTCATCACGGTGGCCGACAGCCTCCCCCTCGGCCGGCTCACTGACGCAGGACCCGATGAGTGGAACATCGTCCTCGACCAGGCGGAAGAGGTCATCCACCGGCAACTGGCCCGACGCCAGGAGCGGGACTTCGGTCTGTCGCTTTGAGGGCGCCCTGGTTCCCCAGAGTCAGCAGCCCGGCGTCCGTTGCCCGGAGCGACTCCACTCGACGCCTTTGGTGAGGTTCTTCTGGGACAGGTTCGTCACGGCGCCCCTATCGATGCTCCTATGTGTTGTCA
>DMTU01000037.1:0-2572 GCA_003476595.1 Acidimicrobiaceae bacterium
TCCCGCTCCCACGGTGTCGTCCGGGCCTCGTCGACGAAGCCGCCCCAGAAGTCGGCGACCATCTCCCCGTCGACGACGATGGCGACCGAGGCGCCGACGTCGGTGCCGTCGTCGATCGATCTGGCCAGCGCATCGGCCACCTTCGCGAAGCGCTCCGGAACGTTCCCCTGGATGTCGGCCACGACTACCCCCTGCTCGCCAGCTGATCGGGCGGCAACGTACTCGTCGGGCGAGCGCCGGGCGCGCTCAGCCGACCCCGGGCGTGGGGATGACGAGGAGGGGGAGGTCCTCGGGTTCGAGGCCGAGCGTGATGATCTGCTTCGAGTACCCGATGAAGGTGCCGATGGCGTAGGTCAGCTCGACGATCTGGGAGTCGTCGAAGTGCGATCGGAGCTCGGCCAGCGCATCGTCGCGGCCCGGTCCCGAGCCGCCGGCGAGGACGATGTCGGCCCAGGCCAGGGCGGCCTTCATCGGGGCCGGCAGCTGGCTGTTCCGATGATCGGCGATCTGATCGATCAGGTCTTCGTGGAGACCGGCCTCACGGGCCGAGTCGAACCGGACCTGCTGTCAGAGGCCGCAGTCGCTCACCGCAGCGTTCCGCAGCCGCAGCGCCTCCTTGACGTCCATGCCGACGGTGCCGCGCCCGAGGAGCGTGGCGTACATGGCGTCGAAGGCGGCCCGGACGTCCGGGGCGTGCTGCAGGACGGACCCGATGTGGGCCGGGACGCCGTCGATGGCCGAGGGGAGCCGGGGTGTGGTCGACATGGCCTGATCTCCGTTCGTCTGCGGGTGCCCGGTGTCAGCGGGCTCAGGGCGCGGTGACGCCGAGCGCGATGTCGAGGCGGTGCTGGTTGTCCCAGACGCCGAGTGCGGTGGTGAGCACGACGACGCCCTCGGCGCCGAGCGCTGCCTCCAGGGCCTGGACGTGGTCGTCGGTGATGCCGTGGTGGTCGATCACGAACTGCTCGGTGAAGGCCAGCGCGGTCCGGTGGGTGTCGGTGAAGGCCGGGTCCGTGGGCCACCCAGGGAGGCGCTCGACGAGGTCGTCGGTGAGGCCGGCCGCGACCGCTGCCGGGGAGCGCTCCGGCTGCGCGGCAGCGGCGCCCATCAGCGTGGCCATGCGCACCCGGCACAGCTCGAGCACGACGGGGTCGCCCTGGTCCCAGATGGCATCCAGGAGCCGGAAGTGCTCGGCAGCCAGCTCGGGGCGCAGCGCCAGCACCTCGCGGCGGGTCGCTTCCTGGAAGGAGTCGCGCTGCGCTGCCGGCATGGGTGCCGGAACGTAGCGCGGGCCGTCGGCAGAGGTGGGGCGGTCGACCTCGAGGCATCGCCCAGTGGTGACCGCGGCGGCCGACGGGTAGGTGACGGGTCGCACAACGACCCCGACCGAGGAGACCCCATGTCCGGCAAGACCTACAAGAAGACCAACCTGATCGGTGAGTCCCCCGACAGCATCGAGGCCGCCGTCGAGACCGCCCTCAAGCGCTCCGCCCAGAAGGTGCGCGGTCAGGAGTGGTGCGAGATCAAGGACATCCGGGCCAACGTGAACGAGAGCGGCGGCGTGGACATGTGGCAGGTCGAGCTCCAGGTCGCCTTCGTCGTCGAGTCGTAGCGATCGGCCACCCCGCACGGTTGGCGATTGCGAACCAGATCCAGCCCTGGCGGGCCTCCCGTCAGGGCTGGAGGCGTCCCTCGACGACCTGGCGGGCGATCTCGCGCACAGGTGTGCTCCGGCTGCGCGCGTGGTTGCGCAGGCGGTTGAACGCGTCGCGCAGCGATTCGCCGTGGCGCTCCGCGAGCATGCCCTTGGCCTGCTCGATGACGACCCGGGTGTCCAAGGCGCTCTGCAGCTGCTCGGCGAGCTCCGAGGTCTCCTCGTGGAGCCGCACGGCGATGATGTAGGAGACCGCCACGTCGGACAGCATCCGGGCGGTGCGGAGCTGGGCCTCGGTCAGCTCGGTGGGCTGCAGGCTGATGATGTCGAGGGAGCCGACGAGCTCGCCGTGGCCGGTCATGGGCAGCGCGTGGATCGCACCCGCGCCGGCTTCGAGCGCGCGAGGGGCGAACCGGGGGTACCGGTCGGCCGCGGCGGCGAGGTCGGGCACGAGCACCGGATGCCCGATGCGCACGCAGTCCACGCACGGCCCCTCCTGGAGCTCGACCTCGAGGGCCTCCACGAGGTCGCCGACGGTGCTGTTGGCCGTCGCCACCGTGAGGTCCTGCTCCTCGAGGAGCAGCACCCCCACGCCGTCGGCCGGCAGCAGCTCGGTGCAGTAGTCCCCCAGGTGGTGGAAGACGGCCTCGACCGTGTGGACCTGGGTCAGCGTGGCGATGAACGCCACCAGGGCATCCGAGATCTTCTCGTCGTGCGTGGTCATGGTGCAGTCACCTCGCTGGCGACCCTAAGGCACCGGTGTCACCGTTCCCGCAGTCGAGCTCAGGCGACGGCGTCGGGCTGGGCGAAGATCACCCGGACCTGCTCGATGCCGGCCTCGCGGAGGAGCTGCTCCACGGTGTCGGCCGCCTTGGCCTCGCCGGCGGACCGCAGCTCGCTGTCGGCCGCCGCCTCGGA
>DMTU01000037.1:2593-2774 GCA_003476595.1 Acidimicrobiaceae bacterium
GGCCAGGCGTCGCTCCGCCTCCTGGTAGAGGTCCTTGTCCGAGGTCGGCTCGTCGCTGAAGATGCCGCCGACGCGGTCCACGATCCCCCGGTCCCGATCGAGGACGCCGGATGCCTCGTGGTCGATCACCGGGTCGGCGAGCTGCGCCGGCGGGAGGACGACGGTGACGGAGCCGTCCTCG
>DMTU01000037.1:2842-6443 GCA_003476595.1 Acidimicrobiaceae bacterium
GGTGACGGAGCCGTCCTCGGCGATGATGATGGAGTCCTCGTCCAGCTCGTCCAGGTCCACCAGCGCATCCACGGCACCCTGGGCCAGGAACGTCGTGCGCTCGCCCTTGACGAAGCTCGGCACGAAGCGGGTCCGGTCCTCGACGTCGACGACGACCTGGAACTCGCCGGTCGCGGCGCGCAGCTCGGCGATCTCCTCCAGGGAGTCGAGCACGGCGGCGTGGTCCCGCACGACGGTCTCGGACGCGAAGGGGTTGCCGAACGACGGCAGGCCGACGAGGGCGCCGACCAGGGCGAGGGCGACCACGGCGGTGGTCGCGGCGACGAGGGTCTTCAGGGCCGTCTTCATGCACTGTTCAACGTGCTCAACGCCCGGATGTTCCCCGTTCTGGGCAATCGCCGTGCGTTCTGCCAGTAGATGCGGCTCAACGCTGGCCCAACCGTCCATCGTGGCGGGTTGATCAGCGGCAATCAGCGCAGGTGCCCACGAGGTCGAGGCGGTGGTGGTCGGCGCGGAACGACTGGGCGTCGGCGACGTCGGCCAGCACCCGGTCCAGGTCCCCTTCGACGGACGGGTCGAGGGTGAAGTCGGCCACCGAGCCGCACGTGCGGCAGATCAGGTGGTGGTGGTGCTCGGTGAGGTCCTCGGCCAGCTCGTAGCGGGCGAAGTCGTCGTTGGTGACGATCCGGTGGACGACGTCGGCCTGCTCGAGCACGGCCAGGTTCCGGTAGGCGCTCGATTGGGCGAGGGAGCGGTCCAGCTCGAGGATCTGGGGGATCGTGAGCGGTCCGTCGGCCTGGTCGAGCACCTCCACCAGCGCGCGCCGTCGGGTGGTGTACCGCTGTCCGGTCGTGCGGAGCCGGGCGTTGGCGATGTCGTGCAGCTCGGCGGTCACCACTCCCTCCCGTGGTGGTGGAGGTGGACGTCGTCCACCAGCAGCTGTCCGTCCGGCAGGCGCAGGACCCGGCCCTCGAAGGCCTCCTGCAGGTTGGCTTCGGTGAGCACGTCGTCGGGTGGACCCTGCGCCACCAGGTGGGTGGCGAGCAGGACGGCGCGGTCGCAGCGCCGGGCCTCGTCGAGGTCATGGGTGGACGTGCACACGATGCGCCCGGCGGCCGCCTCCTCGGCGATGACGCGCAGGATGGCCTCCTTGGACACCATGTCGAGCCCGGTCACCGGCTCGTCCAGCAGGAGGATCGGCGCACCCTGGGCGAGGCCCTGGGCGACGAGCACCCGCTGGCGCTGGCCGCCCGAGAGCTCGTGCAGGGGGCGGTCGGCCAGGTCGGTGACCTCGAGGCGGTCCATGGCCTGGGCGACGATGGCGTGGTCGTCGCGGCGCAGCCGCCGCCACGGCCCCCGCGTCGCGGCCCGGGCGAGGCGGACGGTCTCGCGCACCGTGATGGGCAGGGACCCGTCCACCGTCGTCGTCTGAAGCACGAGGGCGACGTCGAGCCCGCCGGTGTCGATCGAGCCGCTGGACGGCGCCTGCAGGCCGGCGATGCTGCGCAGCAGCGTGGACTTGCCGGATCCGTTCGCCCCGATCACCGCGACGGTCGTGCCCGCCGGCACGTCGAGGCTCACCCCGGTCAGCGCCACCCGCGCGCCGTGCTGCACGTGCAGGTCGCGGATGCGGAGGTGGGGGGCGGCGGACACCGGCGTGACGGTATCGGAAACGGGTCCGGTTCTCATTTGCGAAGCGCCGACGACGTTCGTACGCTGGTCCGAACCGAGAACTGTTCTCATTTACGTCGTCTTCCTGGGAATCCGATGCGCCGCACCCGTGCTCTCACCCTGCCCTTCGCCGCCGCCCTCGCTGCATCGGTCCTCGCCGCCTGCGGATCCGATGATGCCGACCCGGGGGACGAAGCCGTCCGGCCGACCGTCGCCGTGACCACCACCGTGCTGGGCGACGTCGTCGCGCAGCTGGTCGGGGACCTCGCCGAGGTGGTGACGATCATGCCGCCGGGCGCAAGCCCCCACGACTTCCAGGCCTCGGCCCGCGAGGCAGCCGATCTGGCCGCGGCCGACGTCATCGTCGTCAACGGGGGCGGGTTCGAGGAAGGCCTGCTGTCCGTCGTCGAGGGTGCCGAGTCCGACGGGGTGCCGGTGCTGTCCGCGCTCGAGCTCCTGGGCGGAGATGATCACGCGGAGGAGGACGACCATGCCGACGATGACGAGCACGCCGACGATGACGGGCACGCCCACGACGACGACGCCCACTTCTTCACCGACCCCCTCGCCGTCGCCGAGGTGGTCGAGGCGCTGGCCGCGGCCCTTCCCGCGCAGGTGCCCGGCCTCGATGCCGAGGAGCTGGCCCAGCAGGCCGACGACCTCGTCGGCGACCTCGAGGACCTGCACCAGGAGCTGGTCGAGACCCTGGCGGTCGTGCCGGACGACCGGCGCGTGCTCGTCACCGACCACGAGGTCTTCGACTCCTTCGCCGCCCGGTACGACTTCGAGGTCCTGGCCACGGTCATCCCGGCCGGCTCGACCTCCGATGGCGTGAGCGGCGGCGCGCTGGCGGAGCTGGCCCAGGTGCTGCAGCGCGCGGGCGTCACTGCAGTCTTCACCGAGCAGACGGCGTCGGCCGACCTCGCCGAGACCCTCGCCGACGAGGTGGGCGACGTCGAGGTCGTCACCCTCAACGCCGAGACCCTCGGCCCGGACGGCTCCGAGGCCGACACCTACGCTGGGATGATGCGGTCGAACGCGCAGCGCATCGCCGATGCGCTCGGTGGCTGAAGGGGCAGCGCCGTGCTCGACCTGGTGACCGAGGCGTTCGAGCCGGCGTTCATGCAGCGCGCCCTGCTCGGCAGCCTCGTCGCCGTGGTCGCCACCTCGCTCGTCGGCACGTGGGTGGTGCTGCGCGGGCTCGCCTTCCTCGGCGATGCCCTCGCCCACGGCGTGATCCCGGGCATCGCCCTGGCCGTGCTCTGGGGGTTCAGCCCCGTCATCGGCGCGCTCGGTGCCGCCCTCGTGATGACCGGGGCCGTGACCCTGGTGTCGACCCGCAGCGCCGTGCGGGAGGACACCGGCATCGGTCTGCTCTTCGTCGGCATGCTCTCGCTGGGCGTGATCATCGTGTCGCGCTCGGAGACGTTCACCACCGACGTGACGACCCTGCTGTTCGGCGACGTCCTCGGCGTCACCGGCGCCGACATCCGCGGCCAGGCGGTGGCTGCCGCCGTCGTCCTCGTCGTGATCGTGCTCGGGCACCGGCCGTTCCTGGCCCTCACCTTCAACCGGGACAAGGCCGCCACGCTCGGCATGCACCCGGCGCTGGCGCAGGCCGCGCTCCTCGCCGTGCTCGCCGTGAGCATCGTGGCCAGCTTCCAGGCCATCGGGACGCTGCTCGTGTTCGGCCTGCTCGTCGGCCCACCGGCGACGGCGTCGCTGCTGGTCCGCCGCGTGCCGCTGATGATGGCGACCTCGGTGGCCGCCGGCGCGGTGGCGGTCGTGGTCGGACTGCTGGTCAGCTTCCACCACGGCACGGCCGGCGGGGCGACGATCGCCGCGGTCTCGGTCGGCCTCTTCTTCGTGGTGCTGGTCGGGGTGGAGCTGCGGCGCTGGCAGCAGGTCCGCAGCCCTGCAACCTGACCAG
>DMTU01000037.1:6523-8604 GCA_003476595.1 Acidimicrobiaceae bacterium
GCCGCCTGGTCAGCGGCCGGTGTCCTCCACCAGGTGGCCGGCCTGGCTGAGGTCGAGCACGCGGCGCGCCGAGGCCGACGGTGACCGGACCTGGAGGTGCCCGCCAGCGGCTCGGAGCCGCGCGGCGTGCGCCGTGATCACCTCGACGCCGGCGGTGCTGAGGGAGTCGACCGCTGACGCGTCGACGATGACGCGATGCCGGTCGTTGGTCCACAGCTGCTCGAGCCACCCGTCCAGCACCGGGGCTGTGTCGGCGCGCACCGGGCCGTCCAGCACGCACACGGTGACCTCTCCCTCGAAGCGCAGGGTGATCTCGAGCGCGTCGGTGGCGTCGCGGCCGTCGACCGTCGGTTCGAACAGCCACGTCGTCATCGGGCTGCCTCCAGGCCCTCGCTCCACCCGGCGCCGTAGCCCGCTTCGGCGAGCCGCAGGGCCTGGAGCGCGTCGCCGACGCTCGTGAACATGACGCACAGGTCCCCGATGCCGCTGCGCTGCAGGATGACGCGTGCCGTGTGGCGGCGGGCCGTGACGCAGACCGCGCCGCAGGTGTCGACCAGGCCGGCGACCAGCTCGGCCACGCCCGGCCCCACGAGCGTCAGCTCGGCCAGGTCCAGGACGGTCGGCCCGGCGTGGTCCCTCAGCGACGACAGGGCCATGCGGAGGTCGTCGTCGGTCGCGCAGCCCTCCACGTGGATGACGCGGGCCCCGTCGACGTGATCGACGCGCACGACGCTCATCGGCTCGTCCCCGGTCCCGTGCTCGGTGACGGTCGTGTGCCCGGATCGATGCGTGCCATCGGTTTTCCCCCTCTGGATGCGCCGCCCGACAAGGAGCGTCCGCGGGGGTCACGGCGGACGAGGAACGACCATACCCAGGGGTTCAGGTTGTTACCACCGTCACCTCGGCGAGATCTCGGGCCGAGGCGGTCAGGGGGCTCGTCAGCCCAGGGCGCGCACGTCCAGGACGAAGAGCACGATCAGCAGGGCGATCACGGCGCAGTTGAGGGCGGTGATCTGCCACTTCCACCGGTGGTCGCTGGCGTGGAACCGCCGGATGCTGGCGACGTTGAATGCGATCGCGATCGGTCCGATCACGAGGCCGAGGGCCGGGCCCACGCCGCTGGCCAGCCCGAAGGCCGGGAGGAGCCACGGGAACACGACGTAGGCGAGCGTGCAGCGCACCGCGGAGACGAGCACCGAGGTGCTGAACGTGCGGTTCGCCTGGTCCTGGCTGACGGGGGCATCTGCCACCGGGCGGGGGGTCAGGACTGCGTCGGCCGTGTCGGCGTGCTGCACCCGCCCAGTCTCGTCGCCGAGGACCGGGCGGGGCAAAGCACCGCCGGAGGCGACACTCACACCAGGGGCCGGTCCGTGGGCGCCACCGGCACGGGCAGGGCCGTCTCGCCCATGAGCGCCTCGTCGACGGCGGCGGCGCAGGCCCGACCCTCGGCGATGGCCCACACGATGAGGCTCTGGCCCCGACCCATGTCGCCGCACACCCACACGTCGTCGAGGTTCGTCTTGTAGAGGGCGTCGCGGGCGACGTTGGAGCGCTCGTCGCGGTCGACGCCGAGCTGGTCGAGCAGGCCGCCGGACTCGGGGCCGGTGAAGCCCATGGCGAGCAGCACGAGCTCGCACTCGAGCTCGAAGTCGCTGCCCTCCACCTTCTGGAACCGGCCGTCGACCATCTCGACCTCGTGGGCCTTCAGCCCGACCAGGTTGCCGTCGCCGTCGCGCACGAACTCCTCGGTGTTCACGCTGTACACGCGGTCGCCGCCCTCCTCGTGGGCGGAGGTGACCTTGTAGACCATCGGATAGGTGGGCCACGGGTTGGCGTCGGGGCGCTCCTCCGGCGGGCGGGGCATGATCTCGAACTGGTGGACGCTGGCTGCGCCCTGGCGGTGGGCGGTGCCGAGGCAGTCGGCGCCGGTGTCGCCGCCGCCGATGATGACCACGTTCTTGCCCGCCGCGTTGATGGGCACCTCGTCGACGGCGAGGTCGCCCTGCTGGGCCTTGTTCGCCCACGGCAGGTACTCCATCGCCTGGTGGACGCCGTCGCCCTCGCGCCCGGGGATCGGCAGG
>DMTU01000037.1:8856-9011 GCA_003476595.1 Acidimicrobiaceae bacterium
CGCTTCTCCATCTTGAACTCGGGGATGCCGTAGCGCAGGAGCCCACCGATGCGGTCGGCCCGCTCGAACACGACCACGTGGTGGCCGGCCCGGGTGAGCTGCTGGGCCGCGGCCAGGCCGGCGGGCCCGGAGCCGACGACGGCGACCTTCTTGCC
>DMTU01000037.1:9232-11393 GCA_003476595.1 Acidimicrobiaceae bacterium
CCGACGACGGCGACCTTCTTGCCGGTCTTGGTCGAGGGCAGCACCGGGGTGACCCAGCCCTCCTCGAAGGCCCGGTCGATGATCTCGACCTCGACCTGCTTGATGCTCACCGGGTCCTGGTTGATGCCGAGCACACACGCGCCCTCGCACGGGGCCGGGCACAGGCGGCCGGTGAACTCGGGGAAGTTGTTGGTGGCGTGCAGCCGCTCGATGGCGTCGCGCCAGCGATCCCGGTAGACGAGGTCGTTCCAGTCGGGGATGAGGTTCCCCAGCGGGCAGCCGTTGTTGCAGAACGGGATGCCGCAGTCCATGCAGCGCGCCGCCTGCTTCTGGAGGTGGTCCTCGGGGAAGTCCTCGTAGACCTCCTTCCAGTCGCGCAGGCGCACGGGCACCGGGCGCCGGGAGGGAAGCTCGCGCTCGTACTTGAGGAAGCCCTTGATGTCAGCCATGTCGTCTACTCCTTCTCGAGCGCCGCGGACGCCATGATCGCTTCGTCCACGTCCACGCCTTCGATGCGGGCCTTCTCCGCTGCCTCGAGGACCCGCTTGAAGTCCTCGGGCATGACCTTCTTGAAGTGGCGCACGTTGGTGTGCCACCGGTCGAGGATCCGCTGGGCGACGGCCGAGTTCGTCTCGGTCAGGTGCGTGCGGATCGTGTCGCGGAGCCAGGCCGCGTCGGTCTCGTCGAGCGGGTCGAGGTCGACCATCTCGTTGTTCAGGTTGCGGTGGAACAGGTCCTCGGGATCCCACACGTAGGCGATGCCGCCCGACATGCCGGCGCCGAAGTTGCGGCCCGTCGGACCGAGGACCACGGCCCGGCCACCGGTCATGTACTCGCAGGCGTGGTCGCCCACGCCCTCGACCACCGCGGTGGCACCCGAGTTGCGCACGCAGAAGCGCTCACCCACCACGCCGCGGATGTACACCTCGCCGGCCGTGGCCCCGTACAGGATCACGTTGCCGGCGATGACGTTGTCCTCGGCGACCAGCTTGGGGTGGCTCTGCTCCGGTGGGCGCACCACGAGGCGGCCACCGGACAGCCCCTTGCCGAGGTAGTCGTTGGTGTCGCCGTTGAGGCGGATCGTGACGCCCTTGGGCAGGAAGGCCCCGAGGCTCTGGCCGGCGGACCCGGTGAAGCGGATCTGGATGGTGTCGTCGGGCAGGCCGGCCTCGCCGTGGCGGATCGAGATCCGGTTGCCGAGCATGGTGCCGACGGTGCGGTTGAGGTTCCGGATCGGCAGCTCGATCTCCACCGGCTCGCCGTCCTCGATGGCGGCGCGGGAGCGTTCGATCAGCTCGTTGTCCAGGGCGGCGTCGAGGCCGTGGTCCTGGGCCTTGGAGCAGTGCAGGTCCTGCTCCCACGGCGACTCCGGCTTGTGGAGGATGGGGGACAGGTCGAGCCCGTCGGCCTTCCAGTGCTGCACGGCCTTGGTGGTGTCCAGCGCATCGACCTGGCCGATTGCCTCCTCCAGGGTGCGGAAGCCCAGCTGGGCCAGGTACTCGCGCACCTCCTCGGCGATGAACTCCATGAAGTTCACGACGAACTCGGCCTTGCCGTTGAAGCGCTTGCGCAGCTCGGGGTTCTGCGTGGCGACGCCCACCGGGCACGTGTCGAGGTGGCAGACCCGCATCATGATGCAGCCCGACACGACGAGCGGTGCGGTGGCGAAGCCGAACTCCTCGGCCCCGAGCAGGGCGGCGATCACGACGTCGCGGCCGGTCTTGAGCTGGCCGTCGCACTGCACGACGATGCGGTCGCGCAGGCCGTTGACGAGCAGCGTCTGCTGGGTCTCGGCCAGGCCGAGCTCCCAGGGCGTGCCGGCGTGCTTGAGCGAGTTGAGCGGCGAGGCGCCCGTGCCGCCGTCGTGGCCGGAGATGAGCACCACGTCGGCCTTGGCCTTGGACACGCCGGCGGCGACCGTGCCGACGCCGACCTCGGACACCAGCTTCACGTGGACGCGGGCCTGGGGGTTGGCGTTCTTCAGGTCGTGGATCAGCTGCTTGAGATCCTCGATGGAGTAGATGTCGTGGTGCGGCGGCGGGGAGATCAGGCCCACGCCGGGCGTCGAGTAGCGGGTCTTGGCGATCCAGGGCCACACCTTCTGGCCGGGCAGCTGGCCGCCCTCGCCGGGCTTGGCGCCCTGGGCCATCTTGATCTGGAT
>DMTU01000338.1:0-4117 GCA_003476595.1 Acidimicrobiaceae bacterium
GACCCGGAAGTGGTCGTCGGGTTCCGCGGCCCGCCAGATGACCGTGTCGCCGACCCGGTCGCCGTCGGGGTTGGCAGCCAGCGCGGCGCTCGCCTGGGCCTCGTCGGCGCGGGTGAGCAGGACGGGACGGGCAGCGCCGGTGGCGGCCGCACCCACGGACAGCAGCTCTGTCACGATCGCGGCGCACTGCTCGGGCGTCTTGCCCGGCCCGTAGACGGCCTCGGCCAGGCCCTGGCGCAATGCCCGGTGGTGGTCGACCCGAGCGTGCCCGAGGTCGGCGAAGGGGAGGCGGCGCAGGCGGGTGACCGCGGCATCCGGATCGACGCGGCCGGCGGCGACGTCGTCGAGAAGCTCCCGCAGGGTGTGGGCGTCCACCGCCCTATCCTGGCCCGTCGTGACCGGATCCGACACGTCTGCGACCCGTCCCGCCGCCGATGGCCGGGGTCGCATCGCGTTCCTCGGTCCCGAGGGCACCTTCAGCGAGCAGGCGATGCTCACCCAGCCCGACTACGCCGCGATGGAGCTGGTGCCGTGCGGGACCATCACCGACGTCCTGCACGCCGTCACGTCCGGCGAGGTCGAGATCGGCTTCGTCCCGATCGAGAACGCCATCGAGGGCTCGGTCAACATCACCCTCGACGCCCTCATCTTCGACCACGAGCTGCGCATGCAGCGCGAGGTGGTCATCCCCATCGTCATGTGCCTGCTCGCCCCACCCGGCGTGGGTCTGGGCGACATCGATCGCATCGTGTCGATCCCCGTGGCCACCGCCCAGTGCCGCGGCTTCCTGCGCGAGCGGCTGCCCCGCGTCGAGCACGTGCCGGCCAACTCCACGGCCCTGGCCGCGCAGATCGTGGCCGGGGAGGCCGACGGGCGCTCGGCAGCCATCGGCACGTCCCTCGCCGGCAAGGTCAACGGGCTCGAGGTGCTGGCCGAGGACATCGAGGACCACCGGGGCAACGAGACGCGCTTCGTCGCGGTCACCCGGGGCGGCGTCCCCGCCCCCACCGGCCACGACAAGACCACGATCGTGGTGTTCCAGCGCGCCGACCGCCCCGGTTCGCTCCTGTCGATCCTCCAGGAGTTCGCCGCCCGGGCCATCAACCTGACCCGCCTCGAGAGCCGCCCGACCAAGCGGGGCCTCGGCGACTACTGCTTCATCATCGACCTCGAGGGCCACGTCGGCGACGAGCTGGTGGCTGACGCGCTCCGCGACCTCAAGTCCAAGAACGAAGACGTGCTCTTCCTCGGCAGCTACACCGCCGCCGGCGAGACGGCACCCCGCGTGCGCCGCGAGGCCGAGGTCGCCTGGCGGGAGGCCAACGACTGGGTCCAGGCCCTGCGCGCGGAGATCCCGCCCACCAGCTGACGTCGCCACTGGTGCTCGTGCACCACCGGGGTGGCGCGTGCGACCCGGGCGATGGGTGACTGCCGGCTCTGACGCCGGCGGCGCCCGTCTGCGCACGATCCTCCCTGAGGCGCCGCAACGGAGCGGGCTGCTGGGAGGGCATGGCGATGGAGCGGGACGCGCTCGCAGATGTGTGGCTCGACGACGACTGGTGGGACGCGCCTGGGGACGGTGCCCCGGGCGCGGCGATGGTCGACGCCCGGCGCACGATCCGGTCGCTGGAGGCATCCGCGGGCGCGCTGGCCCAGGACCGCACGCAGCAGATCCACCTCGGCAAGGCCTTCGTCCTGGCCGTCGGCGTCGTGCTCGTCCTGGTGACCGTGGTCACGCTGAGCCAGCTCGTGCAGGGTGCGTTCCAGGATCTCGGCCGGGTCCTCTGACCGGGGAGCCGAGAAACCGGCTCGGACCGGAATGGTGACCGTGCCGGGGATGTTCTTCTCCATGAGGTGAAGGACATGAAGGATTCCGTTGGTCAGTACTTGCACGAGATCGGCCAGGTGCCGCTCCTCGATGCCGCCCGCGAGCGAGAGCTCGCGCAGCGGATCGAGGCCGGGCGCGCCGCCCGGGAGCGGCTCGACGCAGGCGAGGTGGGCGCCGAGCTGAAGCGCGACGCCCGGCTGGGCGCCCGCGCCAAGGACGAGTTCATCCGGGCCAACCTGCGCCTGGTCGTGAGCCTGGCCAAGCGCTACCCCCTGCCGACCGGGATGGAGCTGCTCGACCTGATCCAGGAGGGCAACCTCGGTCTCGAGCACGCCGTGGACAAGTTCGACTGGCGCAAGGGCTTCAAGTTCTCGACCTATGCCACGTTCTGGATCCGCCAGTCCATCGGCCGGGCCCTGGACCAGAAGTCCAGCCTGATCCGCCTGCCCGGCGACCGGTCGGCGCAGCTGCGTGCCGCGGTGCGCGCTGCCGACGCCAACGACGTCGAGCTCGACGCTGATCTGGCCGAGCTGCAGCGGCTCACGTCGCCGACCAGCCTGGACAAGCCCCTCGGCGACGCGGGTGACGGTGACTTCGGTGACCTCATCGCCCGCGCCGAGCAGGGTCCCGAGGCCGCAGCCGTGCAGCAGCTCCACCAGCAGCTGGTGCTCACGCTCCTCGACGAGCTCAGCCCGCGCTCCCGGACCGCGGTGCGCCTGCGACTCGGCCTGGCCGATGGTCGCGAGCGCAGCTTCCGCGAGGTCGGCGAGGAGCTCGGCGTCACGGCCGAAGCCGCTCGTCGGTTGGTGAAGCGGGCCCTGGACGAGCTGCGCGATGCGGCGCGGGAGCTCGAGCTGGCCGCCTGATCCGGCGTCGGTCAGGGAGAGAGGAGCGGAGGGGGCGGGATTCGAACCCGCGGAACCCGAAGGCTCGACGGTTTTCAAGACCGTTCCATTCGTCCGCTCTGGCACCCCTCCTGGGATCCGGCAGGCTACCGCGACGCCGCCCGCCCGCCCGTCGTTCTGGCCTACATCGGTGACCACCAGGTGGCACGGATGTAGGCCAGAACCGAGCTCGTTGGCGGAGTGGGAGGGATTCGAACCCTCGGAGAGCGTGAACCCTCACTTCCTTAGCAGGGAAGCACCTTCGGCCTGACTCGGTCACCACTCCAGACGAACGACGGAGGATAGTCCCCTCGGACTGGGACGGCCGAAGGGGCCACCAGCGTGCGGCGTTCGCGCCTTGTGACCAGGTTCACGAACGCCGAATGTTGCATTTCCGTTGCAAGGGGCGGAGACTTTGCAACATCGAACCAGCTGCTGGTCGCTGAGCGCGCCGCTGCGCACCCGTCCCGGGTCGCCAGCGCGATCGAGCACCGGGGAACCCTCCCCGGACACCGGACCTGCCGCCTTCCCCCCGATGCCACTCGCCGGCGTCCAGGCGCGCGCCTGCACCGGCGGAAAGGACCCCCATGTCCAAGACCACCATCCGTGCCGGCGCCGGCCTCGCCATCGCGCTGAGCCTCGCCGCATTCACCTGGCCCGCCGCCGGCGCCGACGACGCCGGTCAGCCCGGCCAGGTCGTGCAGGCCGCAGCTGCGGACGGCCCGACCGGCACCGACGGGATCGCCCTCGGCGATGCCCTCACCGACGTGGGCGACCGGATCGCCGCCGAGGCGATCGCGGCCCAGGAGGCCCGTGACCTCGAGGTCCTCGCCGCCGCCATCGAGGCCGAGAACCTGCAGCGCCTCGCCGTTGCGATCGAGGCGGAGAACCTGGCCCGGCTGGCCGCTGCGATCGAGGCGAACGAGGCCCGGGAGGCCGAGCAGCGCCGCGCCGCAGCCGCTGCCACCGCCCCGGCCGGCTCCCTCGAGGGCATCATCCACCGCCACTTCGGCTCGGCGGCGCCCGCGGCCATCCGCGTCGCGACGTGCGAGTCCGGCATGAACCCCGGCGCCGTGAGCCCCACCAACGACCACGGCCTGTTCCAGATCAACATCGTGCACCGCGGCCAGTTCGAGGCCGTCACCGGTGCCCCGTGGTCCTCGGTGTACGACCCCGAGCTGAACACGATCTACGCCCGGCACCTCTACGCCCAGCAGGGCTGGAGCCCGTGGGTCTGCTCCCGGAAGTGAGTCCCCGGGCTCAGGCCCGGTTCCGCAGCCGGCGCAGCTGGCTGTCCAGGTAGCGACGGGCCCGTCGCTGGCCACCCCGCTCCTCGATGGCGGCCTCGAGCCGCTCGAGGCTGGCGAGGATGGTGGCCGGCGACGGGTCCCAGCCGCGCGCGGCG
>DMTU01000338.1:4264-4714 GCA_003476595.1 Acidimicrobiaceae bacterium
GCCACTCCGCCGGCGTCCGGTTGCCCCGATGGCGGTTGCAGCGTGCGCACGCTGCCACCTCGTTCTCCAACCACGACGGCCCGCCCTTCACCCGGGGCACGACGTGCTCGGTCGTGGCCCGCACCAGGTCGGTGCCGACCTCGCGCCCGCACCAGACGCAGCAGGCCCCGTCGCGCTCGAGGATCTCGGCGAGGCGGTCGCGGCGGTTCAGCGGCGGCGGGTGCACGGCGGGGCGATCGTAGGCTCGGCCGCCATGGCCGACGGTCGCTTCGCCCCCAGCCCCACCGGGCCGTTGCACGTGGGGAACCTGCGCACGGCCCTGCTGTCCTGGCTGTACGCGCGGGTCGACGGTGGGCGCTTCCTGGTGCGGGTGGAGGACCTGGACCCGGTCGCCAGCCGCGAGGAGTTGGTCGAGGAGCACCTGCGTGACCTCGACGCCCTCGGCCTGCA
>DMTU01000338.1:4763-5606 GCA_003476595.1 Acidimicrobiaceae bacterium
GGCCTGCACCACGACGGCCCGGTCCTGCGCCAGTCCGACCCGGGCACCCGCGCCCGCCACGAGGCCGCCATCGCCCAGCTCCAGGCCGACGGCGCCCTCTACCCCTGCTTCTGCTCCCGCCGGGAGATCCGGGAGGCGTCCCAGGCTGCGCACGGCCCGCTCCCCGAGGGCGCCTACCCGGGCACGTGCCGCCACCTCACCGACGCCGAGCGGGTCGACCGTGCCGCGGCCCGGCCCGAGCGACCCCCGTCGCTGCGGGTGCGGGCCGACGACGCCGTGGTCACGGTCCGCGACCGGCTGCACGGCGAGCACACCGGCGTCGTGGACGACTTCGTCGTCCGCCGCGGCGACGGCGTCCCGGCGTACAACCTGGCCGTGGTGGTGGACGACGACCACCAGGGCATCGCTGAGGTCGTCCGCGGCGACGACCTGCTCGAGGGCACGCCCCGCCAGGCCTGGCTCTGCGACCGGCTCGGCCTGCCCCGCCCGCGGTGGGTGCACGTCCCGCTGGTGGTCGGTCCCGACGGCGAGCGCCTGGCCAAGCGGCACGGGTCGGTCACCCGCAGCGAGCTGGCGGTCCACGAGATCGACGCGACCGAGCTGCTCGGTCGCATGGGCGCATCGCTCGGCCTGGCGTCGAGCGGCGAGCGCGTCGACGCCGCGACGCTGCTGTCCCGGTTCGACCCCGACGACGTCCCCCGTGACCCGTGGGTGTTCGACGCGCCGATCTGAGCCGGCGGGCTACAGGGTGCGGACCCCGTCCACGGCGATGATGACGCCGAGCACCGTCGCCGCCGCACCGAGCATGCGCACGAGCCCGGCCATGAACAGGTGGGGCATCGA
>DMTU01000061.1 GCA_003476595.1 Acidimicrobiaceae bacterium
ATAGGAGTCTCAAGAACTCACGGACCGAGACGACGTCCGCAGCCTCCCCGGGTCGACGAAGACCTTCGCCTCTGTCAGGGTTCGCCCGGCCCCCGGAGGCCTCCTACCTCGTGGTGGTGGTCGTCGCCGTCGCCGCCCTCGTCGCGATCACGCTGAAGAAGGGGCCGACACCACCCCGCTGGCGGTGGGGGACCTCCGAGGACGACGACCCCGCCGAGGATCTGTGGCGACGTCAGGCGAGGTGCTCGACGAGCGCGCGGAAGGCCCGGCCCCGGTGGGACAGGGCGTGCTTCTCGTCGGCGCCCATCTCGGCGAAGGTCCGGCCGTCACCCTCGGCCGGCACGAAGATCGGGTCGTAGCCGAAGCCACCCGAACCCCGGGGGGCATCCGGCACGTGGCCCTCGACCACGCCGCGCACGACCACCTCGCGGCCGTCGGGCCACACCGCCGCGGCCGCGGCGACGTAGCGACCCGAGCGGGCCTCGCCCGTCACGCCGTCGAGCTCGCGCAGGACCCGGGGGATCCAGTCGGACTCCTCGGTCCAGCGCGCCGAGTGGATGCCGGGGCGCCGATCCAGGGCGTCGATCTCGATGCCGCTGTCGTCGGCGACGGCGAGGTCGCCGGTCGCCTCGCAGACGGCACGCGCCTTGAGCAGCGCGTTCTCCTCGAAGGTGGTGCCGGTCTCCTCGACGTCGGGGTCCTGCGCCGAGACCACCCAGCCGAGGCCGAGGATGTCGCCGACCTCGTCGACCTTGTGGGCGTTGCCCGTGGCCAGCACCACCGGGCGCGGCCCGCCGCTCATCGCTGGGCGGGTCGAGGCGCCGGAGCGTCGGCGACGTAGGCCCGCTGGCGCTCGACGAGCTGACCGATGCCCTGCTCGGCGAGGTCGAGCAGCTGGTCCAGCACGGGCCGGCCGAACGCGGCGCCCTCGGCGGTGCCCTGGACCTCGACGAAGCTGCCCTCCGACGTCATCACCACGTTCATGTCGACGTCCGCGGTGGAGTCCTCGGGGTACGGCAGGTCGCAGACGGGCACGCCCTCGACCACGCCGACGCTGATGGCCGCGCAGAACGCGGTGAGGGGGTGCTCGGCGATGTCGCCGGCCGCCACCCGCCGGCTGAGGGCGTCGTGGAGGGCCAGGTAGCCCCCGGTGATGGCAGCGGTGCGGGTTCCACCGTCGGCCTGGAGCACGTCGCAGTCGACGGTGACCTGGCGCTCGCCGAGCAGGCGCATGTCGCAGACGGAGCGCAGGGATCGGCCGATGAGGCGCTGGATCTCCTGGGTGCGGCCGCTCTGCTTGCCCTTGGCGGCCTCGCGGCCGACGCGCTCGGGGCTCGAGCCCGGGAGCATGGAGTACTCGGCGGTCACCCAGCCGCTGCCCCGGCCCTTCATCCACCGGGGCACGTCGTCCTCCACCGATGCGGTGCAGAGGACCTTGGTCTGGCCGAAGGAGATGAGGCAGGAGCCCTCGGCCATGACGGTGGGGTCGCGCTCGATCGTGACCGGGCGCAGCTCGCCCGGGGCCCGCCCGTCGCCGCGTGTCGTCTCGGTGTCGGTGCTCATGTGTGCGTCCTCAGGCTCGGAATGTGGCGTCGATGTCGGCCACCTCGATCGGGCCGGCGAAGGCACGTGCCGCGTCGGTCCGACAGGCCTCGGGGTCGCTTCCCGGTGCGAGGTGGGTGAGGACCAACGTTGCCACACCCGCTTCGGCCGCCTGGCGGCCGGCCTGGGACGCGGTGAGGTGCTGGACCACGTCGGCGTCGGATTCGTCGAGGGTCGCCTCGACGATCGCCAGGTCGATCGTGCGCCCGATGTCGGGGCCGAGCGATGCCAGGCGCCACGCGTTCCCGGTGTCGGCGGAGTAGACGATCGAGCGCCCGGCGTGCTCCGCCCGGATCGCCAGGGTCTCCACCGGATGATCGGTGCGCGAGAAGGACAGGCCGATGTCGCCGATGGTCGCCGTGCTGCGCTCGTCGATGACCTGCGGGGCGAAGGTCGGCTCCGGCTCGGCGGCGACGGCAGCGAACTGCTCCGCGGTGCGCGCCGTCCACAGCAGCGGCATCCCGAGGTCCGGCGCGCCCACGCCGTACCGCAGGGCGTTGAGCAGCACCGGCAGCTCCAGCCAGTGGTCCGGGTGGGAGTGGCTGACCACGATGCCATCGAGCTCGAGGAGGGCGACGTGGCGCTGGATGTTGCCGAGCGATCCGGCGCCGCAGTCCATCCAGAGGTTCGTCGTCGCGGTGCGCAGCAGGTAGCCGCTGCACGCGCCGCCCGCCCCCGCGTAGGTGCCCGAGCACCCGAGGACGGTGACCGACAGGCCGGGCGGGGCGTTCACGTCTCCCACCGTACGGCGCTCGCCACGTCGAGCTCCGGCCCGAGGAGGCGGGCACCGAGGGCGCGGAACACCTCCACGTCACCCGAGCTGAACCACTTCTGGCGTCCCCGCCCTCCCCGGTCGGCCGGCGCCCAGGACGACTCCAGCATCGCCCGGACCCGGAACGCGGTCTCGTCGGCCGAGGACACCAGCACGACGTCGCGGCCGAGGACGTCGGACAGCGTGCGGGCCAGGAAGGGGTAGTGGGTGCACCCGAGGAGCAAGGCGTCGACCTCGGCCTCCACGATCGGGGCGAGGAGCCGCTCGGCGAGCACGTGCACCTGGTCCGAGCGCGTCTCGCCCCGCTCGACGAACTCGACGAAGCCGGGGCAGGCGGCACACGTGAGCTCCAGGTGCGGGGCCACGGCGGCGACCTCGCGCTGGTACGCGCCCGACGAGATGGTCCCCACCGTGCCGATGACCCCCACCCGCTGGTTGCGGGTCGCCAGCACGAGCGACGCCACGCCCGGCTCGATGACGCCGACGACCGGCACGGGCAGCTCTGCCTGCAGCTCATCGAGCGCCGCCGCGGTTGCGGTGTTGCAGGCCACCACGACCACCTTCACGTCGTGGACGTCCACCAGCCACCGGCTGATCTGGTGGGCGAAGCCCCGCACCTCCTCGAGCGGCCGTGGCCCGTAGGGGTAGCGGCCGGTGTCGCCGACGTAGACCAGGTCCTCGCCGGGCGCGAGGTCGATCAGGGCCCGGGCCACGGTGAGCCCACCGAAGCCCGAGTCGAACATGCCGATCGGGCGGTCGTCCCCCACCGGCTCAGCTCGGGTCGGCCGACTCGTCGGGGACCATGGTGACCACCCGCTGCGGGAAGGGGATCTCGATGCCCTCGCGGTCGAAGGTGTCCTTGATCGCCATCGCCACGCCGGATCGGACCCGGAAGACGGTGGCGATGTCCGACGCCGTCCAGAACCGCACGTCGAAGTCGATGCTGGACTCGCCGAACGTCGTCACCCACGCCTGCGGGGCCGGACCCGGGAGCACGCCGTCCACGCCGCCGACGGCTTCGAGCAGGACGTCCTGGGCCCGGTGCAGGTCCGAGCCGTAGGCGACCCCGACGGCCAGCACGGTCCGGCGGGTGGGCGTCGCCGTGTGGTTGACGATGACGTCGTCCATGACCATCGAGGACGGGATGAACACCCGCTCGCCGTCGAAGCTCTCGATGACCACGGCCCGGAAGTTGATCTCGGTGACGGTGCCGCTGCGCTCGTTGGTCCAGACCTGGTCCCCGACCCGGATGGGACGCCGGGTCTTGAGCATCGCCGAGGCGAAGACGTTCTCCAGGATCGCGGTGACCGCGAAGGCGATGGCGATGCCGGTGACGCCGAGGGCCCCGACCAGCGGACCGATCTGCACGCCGAGCGCGGTGAGGGCGTAGAGGAGCCCGACCAGGATCACCAGGTTCCGCACCATGCGGGCGGCGAAGCGGGCGATCGCCCCCTCGGGGTCGGTGCGGCGCACGAGGCGCTCGATGACCCGCCGCAGCACCATCGCGGCCACCACGAACCCGGCGAAGGTGGCGCCGGCCACCAACCAGTCCGTGGCGGTCACGCCCTCGCGGACCACCGCGTCGAGCTCGAGCTCCCCCGCCGGCACCTGGCGGAGGACCGAGAGGACGGACGGCCCGGTGACAACGGTGGCGGTGTCGGCGACCATGGTTGACAGGTGCTCCTGCAAGCGGTTACATCGAACTTCGAACGGGCTGCGAGGATTGCACAGCGTGGGGGATCAGGTGACCGATGCCGGATGGTGGTCCGATGCAGTCGGCTACGAGGTGTACCTGCGCTCCTTCGCCGACTCCGACGGTGACGGCATCGGCGACCTGCCGGGGCTGATCTCCCGTCTGGACCACCTCGCCGACCTCGGCGTCGACATCGTCTGGGTGACGCCCTTCTACCCCTCCCCGATGGCCGACTTCGGCTACGACGTCGCCGACCACACCGGCGTCGACCCCCGCTTCGGCACGATCGACGACCTCGACCGCCTGGTCGCCGCGGTGCACGAGCGGGACATGCGGCTGCTCATCGACCTGGTCCCGAACCACACGTCCGACCAGCACGAGTGGTTCCGGTCGGCGCTGGCGGATCCGGCGAGCCCGTACCGCGACTTCTACATCTGGCGCGACGGCGCGCCAGACGGCGGTCCGCCCAACAACTGGCGCAGCCACTTCGGCGGGCCGGCGTGGACCATGGACGAGGCGTCGGGCCAGTGGTGGTGCCACCTGTTCCTGCCCGAGCAACCGGACCTGAACTGGGCCAACCCCGGGGTCCGCGCCGCGTTCGAGGGCATCATCACCCACTGGCTGGCGCGCGGGGTCGACGGCTTCCGCATCGACGTCGCCCACTCGCTGGTGAAGCACCCGTCGTTCGCGGACAACCCCGTGCTCGTCGAGGTCGGGCCCGATGCGTCGGCGAGCGAGGCGTTCGGCGCCATGCGCCACGACCACGATCTCGACCAGCCCGGCACGCTCGACATCTACCGCGACTGGCACCGCCTGGCGCGCGAGCACGACGCGGTGCTGCTCGGCGAGGTCTACCTGGATTCGGCCGAGGCCGTCGGGGCCTACGTCGCCGACGGGGTGCTCGACCTGTCGTTCTTCTTCCCCGTGCTGCACACGACGTGGGATCCCGAGGTGCTCCGCCACGTGGTGACCGCGACGCTCACCCACGGCCGGGGCCGGTTCGCGTGGGTGCACTCCAGCCACGACGACCCGCGCGCCCCGACGCGCTTCGGGGGCGGGGAACGTGGACGGCGCCGGGCGCTCTCCTTCCTGGCCTTCACCGCGCTCCTGCCCGGCCCCCTGTTCCTCTACCAGGGAGACGAGCTCGGCCTGGTCGACGGCGAGGTGGACCCGGCGTCCGCCTCCGATCCCGTGGCGGTGCGCAACACCAACCCGGACGGCGGGCGCGACCCCGTCCGCACACCGATGCCCTGGTCGCCCGACGCCCCGAACCTGGGCTTCTCGACCGGTACGCCGTGGCTCCCGATGCCCGCCAACCACACGGCGGCGGACACCGTCGAGGCCCAGCGCGCCGACCCCGGATCGACCCTGCACGCCGTCCGTCGGCTGCTGCGGACACGGCGGGAGCGGCGGCCCGGCACCGATCCGGTGGAGCTGCTGGCCGAGGGGCCGGCCGAGGTGCTCGGCTACCGGCGCGGCGACGTGCTCGTCGTCCTCAACGCCGGCGATCGGTCGGTGGCGGTGCCGCTGCCCGGGCCGGTCGAGCTGGCGTTCTCGAACGGCACGGTCGACGTCGGGTCCGGCCGAGCCGTGCTCGAACCCGATGCGGTCGCGGTGATGGATGTGACCACGTGACCCCGACCGACGCACCGAAGCGCCGGACGCGCACGCGGACCCGCGCCGATGGCATCACGATCGAGGAGGTCGCCCGGCGGGCCAACGTGTCGGTGGCGACGGTGAGCCGGGCGCTGCGGGGCCTGCCCAACGTGGCGCCCTCCACCCGCTCGCGGGTCGAGCAGGTCGCGCGCGACCTCAGCTACCAGGTCGACACGTACGCGTCGCGCCTGGCCACCGGCCGGAGCGACACCGTGGGGCTCGCCGTCCCCAACATCAACAGCTGGTACTTCGCACAGGTGGCCGCAGGCGTCGAAGCGGTGCTGGCGGACGCCGGGATGGAC
>DMTU01000167.1 GCA_003476595.1 Acidimicrobiaceae bacterium
TGCGGTGCTTCAACCGGATGAACGATCTGATCGACACGGCTCGGGTGGAGGGTGACATCAGCTACCACGGGGTCGACTTGTACGACCCGGCGGTGAACCCGGTGGAGGTGCGCCGTCGGATCGGGATGGTGTTCCAGAAGCCGAACCCGTTCCCGAAGTCGATCTACGACAACGTGGCCTACGGGCCGAAGGTGGCGGGTGCGAAGGGGAACCTGGACGACGTGGTGGAGCAGGCCCTGCAGGGTGCGGCGTTGTGGGATGAGGTGAAGGACCGGCTGAAGGAGTCGGGGATGAGCCTGTCGGGTGGGCAGCAGCAGCGGCTCTGCATCGCGCGGGCGATCGCGACGGATCCGGAGGTGCTGTTGATGGATGAGCCGTGCTCGGCGCTCGATCCCATCGCCACGGGTCGGATCGAGGATCTGATGGTGGAGATCAAGGAGCGCTACACGATCATCATCGTGACCCACAACATGCAGCAGGCGGCCCGGGTGTCGGACCGGACGGCGTTCTTCACCACCGAGGTGAACGAGGAGAGCGACCGGCGCACCGGCATGCTCGTCGAGTACGCCGACACCGACAAGATCTTCACCACGCCGGATGACGAACGCACCGAGAACTACGTGACGGGTCGCTTCGGCTGATGCACCCGGCGCACCAGCCACTGGGCACGGGGGACGGGCAAGGGGGTCAACGGTTGCGCAAGTCCTTCCACGACGAGCTGGACCAGCTGCGGCTGCAGGTCGAGCTCATGGGCGTCAAGGTCGACCACAACCTGGAGCGCACCCGCCGCGTGCTGCTCGATGGCGACCCCGGCGCCGCCGCCGCAGCCGTCGCGTGCGACGACGAGATCGACGCCATGAACGTGAGCCTCACGGAGCGCTGCTACGACCTGCTCGCCCGCGAGAACCCGGTGGCCTCCGACCTCCGCTTCGTGGTGTCCGTGCTGCGGATCCTGTCCGAGCTCGAGCGCATCGGTGATCTCGCCCTGCGCGTCGTCAAGCTGAACCCCGAACGTGGGCTGTGGGCCGGGCACCGAGCGACGTTCGACATCCTCGTGTCGATGGACGACACGGCCGTGGCGGCGTACCGGGACGCGCTGCGGGCCTGGTCGGCCCAGGACCTCCACCTCGCGACCGACCTCGCCACCCGGGTCCGGGCGATGGACATGCACTACGAGCACCTGATGGCCGAGCTGCTCCGGCTGGTCGGTCCCGATGCCGTGCGGATCGCCACGTCCACGCTCATCGCCGGCCGGTCCCTGGAGCGCATCGCCGACCACTCCGCCATCATCGGTGCCCGCCTGCGCTACATGCTCACCGGAGACCCCGACCACCTCACGGCGGAGGTCCGCTGATGTCCATCGACCAGCCGACCGCTCCGCTGCTGCGGAAGGCCCACGCCCCCGTTCACCACCCGACCGTGCTGGTGGTGGAGGACGAGGAGTCCTTCATCGAGGCGCTCACGATCGGCCTCGCACGGGAGGGCTTCAGGGTCCAGGTCGCCCGCGACGGCGCTGCCGCCCTCGCCATGTTCGACGCGATCCAGCCCGACGTGCTGCTCCTGGACGTGCTCCTGCCCAAGGTGTCGGGGATCGACGTGTGCCGAGAGCTGCGGAAGCGGTCCCGCGTGCCCATCATCATGGTCACGGCGAAGGGGTCGGAGATCGACGCCGTCGTGGGCCTCGAGGTCGGCGCCGACGACTACGTCACCAAGCCGTACCGCATCCGTGAGCTGATCGCCCGCATGCGCGCCGTCATGCGACGCCAGGTCGGCACCGACCACGCCCTCCCCGCCGAGGCCGTGCAGGCTGGCGACGTCGCACTCGATCCGGAGCGGCACGAGGTCCGCATCCGGGGCGAGCTCACCCCGATGCCCCTCAAGGAGTTCGAGCTGCTCCACGTGCTCCTCGCCAACGTCGACCGCGTGATGACCCGCAGCGACCTCATCGACCTGGTGTGGGGCTTCGACTACGTCGGTGACACCAAGACCCTCGACGTGCACGTGAAGCGCCTGCGGGCCAAGGTCGAGATGGATCCCGCCAACCCCCAGCGCATCGTGACCATCCGAGGGCTGGGCTACAAGTACGCCACGTGAGCGAACCTCTCCCCGGCCGTTGGCGACGCCTCCTCCGATGGTTCACCGGGGTCAGCCGCGGAGGCGCCGCTGCCGCAGCACCGACCGAGGTCCGGCCGCCGACCCGGGACGCCGCCGAGCTCGATCTCCGGCAGCGCCCGGAGCGCTTCTTCAACCGCGAGCTGTCCTGGATCGAGTTCAACGCTCGCGTGCTCGCCCTCGCCACCGACGAGCAGGTGCCGCTGCTGGAGCGCGCCAAGTTCCTGGCGATCTTCTCGTCCAACCTCGATGAGTTCTTCCAGGTGCGGGTCGCCGGTCTGAAGGACCAGCTGTTCGCCGGGGTGCGCCGCCCGTCCCACGACGACCGGTCACCGGCCGAGCAGCTGGCAGCGATCCGCGATGTCGTGCTGGACCTGTGCCGCGATCACCAACAGGTCTTCACCGGCGTGGTCGTTCCGCAGCTCGAGCGCGAGGGCATCCGGCTCACGCACCTCGCGCTGCTCGCCGAGCCCGAACGGGAGGCGCTCGACCGGATGTTCGACGAGCACGTGTACCCGGTGCTCACGCCGCTCGCCGTGGACCCGGGACACCCGTTCCCCTACATCTCGAACCTGTCGCTGAACCTGGCGGTCCTCGTCGCCGACCCCGAGGGCGGTGAGCAGCGGTTCGCCCGGGTGAAGGTGCCGTCGAACCTCGACCGGTTCCTGCGGGTTCCGGGCACCACCTCCCTCGTCCCGCTCGAGGAGCTCATCGCCGACCGCCTCGAGCACCTCTTCCCGAGCATGGACGTCCTGGAGTGGTCCCTGTTCCGCGTCACCCGCAACGCCGACCTGACCGTCGAGGACAACGAGGCCGACGACCTGCTCGAAGCGGTCGAGATGGAGCTGCGACGACGACGGTTCGGTCGTGCGGTGCGGATCGAGATCGGCGCCGACATGAGCGACGCGCTGCGCGACCTGCTCGTGCGGGAGCTGGACCTGGCGCCGGAGGACGTCTACGTCGTGCAGGGACTGCTGGACCTGACCGCGCTCTGGTCGGTCCACGCCCTCGACCGTCCCGACCTGAAGGACAAGCACTGGGCCGGCACCACCCCGTGGCACGCCAGCGGCGGCGACGCCGCCTCGGTGGACCTCTTCGCGGAGATGCGCCGGGACGACATCCTCGTCCACCACCCGTACTCGAGCTTCCACGGCACGGTGGAGGCGTTCCTCCGCCAGGCCGCGAAGGACCCGGGCGTCGTCGCCATCAAGATGACGCTGTACCG
>DMTU01000063.1:0-2304 GCA_003476595.1 Acidimicrobiaceae bacterium
GGCGTGGCCTGGAGTGGTCGGGCCTGGAGTGGTCGTGACTGCCATGAAGGTTCGCTAGACCGCTCGCACCACGTTGCGTACACTCCTGCGTGCAGAGAGTGCACGGCCGAGGGCGAGCGGAGAGGGCATGAACCAGACGAGCCGCAACGTCTGGGCGTTCATCGTCCTGCTCGCGCTCGTGGGGGCGGTCTTGGCGGTCCCAGCGGCGAACGTGCAATTCGCTCATGATCGACCGTTTGAGATCGGTTGGATCTTGATGGCCGTGGCATTCGCCGTCGCAGAGCGGTGTCACGTCAACATCGAGACTCGGCGCGAAGCTCACTCGCTTACCTTCTCCGAGATCCCGCTCACCATCGGGCTGCTGTTCGCAAATCCGCTCCATCTCATCGTCGCTCGTGTGATCGGTGGTGTCGTCGGCTTCGCGATTGTGAGGCGTCCCCCGCCAGTCAAGGTCGCGTTCAACGGTGCGCAGCACGCGGTCGAGGTCGCCGGCGTATTGCTCGTCTTCCACCTCTTGCTCGGCGATGCGCTGCCAGTCGATCCGCGCGGCTGGGTTGCCGCGATCGTTGCGGTTGGGCTCGGGCACCTACTGGTCGCAGTCGTTGTGTCGATCGTCATGCGAATCGCCGGCGCGCCAGTCACGATTCGATCCGTTGCATCGGTGGTGATGGTTTCGGGCGCTGGGGCCCTCGCAGGCTGCGCCGTTGCCCTCGGCGCTTCAGTGGTGCTGTGGCGCGATCAACGGTCTTGGGTGATCTTGGTTGTGATCGCCGCAGCGCTGACCTACTTCTTCCTCTCGTACATCCGGATTCGCGAGCGTCACCAGTCGCTGGCAGCGCTGCACGAGTTCACGACTGCCATCACCGCGACCAACACGATTCGAGATCTCGAAGACGCCATCGTGCGCGGCGTGGGGGAGTTGATGCGAGCGAACCGCGTGATCCTCGTTGCCGATTGGGGTCGGCCCCAACGCATCGATTTCAGCGAAGGCATCGTGACTCGCGCTGATGCTCCAGATCGACTGAGTCCAGTGGAGTATGCGGAGATGTGGCTCGGGTCATCCGCCTCGATCGTCGAGGGGGATCGCACCGACATCGCCGGGATCGTCCTAACGAGCGACGAGGTCTTGGCCTCGCGCTTGTGCGTCGACGGTGCCGACGGCCTCCTCGTCATCGACGGCCGTCTGTCGGAGACTCGGAGCTTCGACGAAGAGGACCGTCAGCTACTTGAGACCGCCGCGAGCCAGGCCGCGACCGCCATCCAGAATGCTCAATTGCTGAGCGAACTCAGGGACGAGGCAGCTCTGCGCGCTCGTCAGGCCCTGCACGACGACGTCACCGACCTGCCGAACTCCCGAGGTCTGGCCGAGACCCTGCAGCGGCCGCTCTTCTCCGGGTCTCGCCTGTCGGTCCTGACCATCCGCATCGACTCCCTCCGCGAGGTGAACGAGACCCTGGGGCGGGCCATGGGTGATGAGCTGCTGCAGCAGGCGGCGGCGCGCCTGAGCCCGCTGACCGAGGCCGGGTGGTGCGCCAAGACCGCGACCGATGAGTTCACGCTCGTCGTGCGGGGCGGGTACGACGAGGCCCAGGGCATGGCCGAGCAGGTCATCCAGGCCTTCGACGCCCCGGTGCAGTGCGCCGACGTGGCCCTCGCCATCACCGCCGGCATCGGCATCGTGCTGGCGCCGGACCACGGTCGGGAGACCGAGATCCTGCTCCGCCGGGCGAGCCTGGCCGCCAGTCGCTCCCGCGTCGAGGGCACCAAGGTCACCACCTGGGCCGCCGACCGCGACCCCTACGACCCGCAGCGCCTGGCGATCGCCGCTGACCTGCGCGACGCCATCCCGGCCGGTGAGCTGCAGGTGCACTTCCAGCCTCAGGTCGACATCGAGAGCGGTCTGGTGACCGGGGCGGAGGCGCTGGTCCGCTGGCGCCACCCGCGGCTGGGCGAGCTGCGGCCCGACCAGTTCATCGCCGCGGCCGAGTACACCGGCGCCATCGACGCCCTCACCGAGCACGTGCTCTCCGTCGCCGCCCACACGTGCGCGGGCTGGCGGGAGCAGGGCTGGGACCTCGACGTTTCGGTCAACCTCTCCGCTCGCAACCTCGCCAACGTCACCTTCGCCGACATGGTCGAGTCCATCCTGGACGAGACCGGTTTGGACCCGGCCGCCCTCACCCTCGAGCTCACCGAGTCCAGCATCATGACCGAGGCCGAGGGGGCGATGAACACCCTCGCGGCCATCCACGACCTCGGCGTCTCGCTCTCGATCGATGACTTCGGCACCGGCTACTCCTCGCT
>DMTU01000063.1:2461-2896 GCA_003476595.1 Acidimicrobiaceae bacterium
TCAAGATCGACAAGTCCTTCGTCTTCGACCTGACCACCAGCCACAGCGACGAGGCCATCGTCCGCTCGATGGTCGACCTCGGCCACCACCTCGGCCTCACGGTCGTGGTGGAAGGCGTGGAGACCGTCGAGGTCCGGCGCCGCCTGGCCGAGATGGGCGCCGACCGGATCCAGGGCTACCTGCTCAGCCGTCCCATGCCGGTGGCGGCCTTCGAGCAGTGGATCGCCGACCGTCCGGTTCGGATGGCCGAGCTGTCGACCGAGGCCGAGACGAGCGCTCCCGAGCGCATCGAGGACCGCGAGCGCTGATCGCTCGTTCCGCAGTCGCTGCCAGATCCTTC
This sequence comes from Acidimicrobiaceae bacterium, assembly GCA_003476595.1. Classification (GTDB taxonomy): domain Bacteria; phylum Actinomycetota; class Acidimicrobiia; order Acidimicrobiales; family Salinilacustritrichaceae; genus Salinilacustrithrix. The sequence continues at coordinate 2,802 of DMTU01000063.1, forward strand.
ATACGAGGGGCCAGGGGTAGCGGTGGCCGCTCTCGTCCAGGGGGAAGTGGCCGAGTCGCAGGAGCAGGTCGATGCGCTCGAGCACGGCTGCCTGC
>DMTU01000063.1:2975-8443 GCA_003476595.1 Acidimicrobiaceae bacterium
ACGGCTGCCTGCTCGTGCTCCTCGAGCAGCGCGGCCAGTGGCTCGGGCAGGCCGCAGCTGCGGAGGCGGGCGAGGTCCTCGAGCAGTTCGTCGGGGACGGGTTCCCCGGCGAACTCCCAGATCACGGTCCGGAGCTTGAAGTCCTCGTGGAAGCAGAGGCCGTGGTCGATGCCGAACAGCTCGTCGCCGACGGAGACCAGGCAGTGGCCGCTCTTGCGGTCGGTGTTGTTGGCCACGATGTCGAAGGCGCACATGGCCTGCATGCGGTCGTGGTGCCGGCCGGCCTCGAACAGCGTGAAGTAGTGCTGCTCGAAGTCGGCCTCGACGAAGCGCTGCACCGACCCCTGGCCGAGCGGGCCGTCCCGCAGCACGGTGTGGGGCACCAACCCCCACCCGAGGGCCTCGCTCAGCTCGTGGGCGGCCACCTCGCGTCGGTCGAGCCCGCTCGGGAAGTCCCACAGCGGTCGTTCGCCCCGCCGGGGCTTGTAGATCGCCCGCAGCCACTGGTCCCCGTGGGTGACCGTGACCAGGAAGGTGCCGTTCGACGACCAGGGCATCCGGCCCTCGATCTCGATCTCACCCGCCTCGAGGACGGCACGCACGGGGTCCTGCATCGCCGATGATCCTGGCGCGTCGGCGACCGCGAACGCGAGCGGCGTCAGTTGGCCCGGGGGCAGGCGTGCCCCTCGGGGTCCATCGGCGCGCCGCAGACCCGGCAGGGCGGGCGGCCGCCGGCCAGCAGCTCGCCGGCCCGCTCGATGAAGGCCCGCACCTGCGAGCGGCTGAGGATCACCCGCAGCGTGTCGCCGTCGGGCTCGTCCTCGGCCACCAGCTCCTCGGCGACGATGATGATGCGATCGAGGTCGTTGTCGTAGGCCACGCCGATGTTGCCGACGATCCAGTCGGCCTCGACCGGCTCCTCCAGCTCGGGAGCCGCCGGGACGCCGGACGGTGCCGGCAGGTCGTGGAGCATGCCGGCGAGGTACTCGGCCAGGGCGCTCACCTGCTGCTTCTCCAGCCGCACGGAGCTGATCGAGCCGTTGTCGCACGCCTGCAGGTAGAAGACGCGCTGGCCGGGTGGTCCGATCGCGCCTGCGGTGAAGGCGGCGGGGTCGAGGTACTCGCTCATGCCGGCCTCCTCATGACGGGACGAGGGAGACGAGGTCGTCGGTGTGGTTCACGGCCAGGACCGTGGGGCCCTCGGCCCCGTACAGGATCGCCGAGACGGCGCACTGGCCGATCACGATGCGCTGGAACAGGTCCAGCGGCGTGCCGAGCGCAGACGCGACCGCGGCCTTGATCGTGTCGGCGTGGGAGACGGCGACGACGATCTCGCCGGGGTGGGCGGCGACGAGCTCGTTGACCGAGTCGACCATGCGGGCCTGCATCTCGCCGAAGGACTCGCCCTTGGGGAACCGGAAGCCCGATGGGTGGCGCTGCACGGTCTTCCACTCGGGCAGCTTGTAGAGGTCGGCCAGCTTGCGGCCCGTCCACTCGCCGAAGTCGCACTCGATGAGGCCCTTGCGGGTGCGGGTGCGCAGTCCGAGCGCCTTGGCGATCGGTGCTGCGGTCTCCTGGGTGCGCTCCATCGGCGAGGCGTACACGGCGGTGACGCCGACGCCGTCCTTGGACCCGGTGCGCTTGTCGTGGAGCGAGCGGATCCGCTCGGCGACGGCCTCGGCCTGGGCCCGGCCCTCGTCGGCCAGGTGCAGCCCGCTGGCCCGGCCGGGCAGGACGCTGCCGGTGGTGGGGGTGCGCCCGTGGCGGACCAGCAGCACCATCGTCGGCTTGGGTGCGCTGTCGCCCTTCGTCGTCCTCTTGTTCGAGGTCTTGGTCGTGCGCGTGGCAGCCATGCAATGGGCCACGCTATCGGCCATGGATCCGTTCCAGACCCTGGCCGAGGACGTCGCGACCTGCCGCGCCTGCCCCCGCCTGGTGGCCTGGCGCGAGCAGGTCGCGACCGAGAAGCGGGCCGCGTTCCGGGACGAGGAGTACTGGGGCCGGCCGGTCCCGGGCTGGGGTGATCCGGCCGCGACGGTGGTGATCGTGGGCCTGGCGCCGGCGGCCCACGGTGCCAACCGAACCGGTCGGATGTTCACCGGCGACCGCTCCGGTGACTTCCTCTACGCCGCGCTCCACCGCACCGGCTTCGCCAACCAGCCCGAGGCGATCCGCCCTGGCGACGGGCTCGAGCTGGACGGGGTCTGGATCACCTCACCGGTGAAGTGCGCGCCCCCGGCGAACAAGCCGACCCCGCTCGAGCGCGACACCTGCGCCACGTTCCTCGACCGGGAGCTGACGCTGCTGACCGAGGCCAGGGTCTTCGTGCCGCTCGGCCAGTTCGGCTACCAGGCGACGTGCCGGTTCCTCGGGGTGCGGCCCCGTCCGAAGTTCGGCCACGGCATCGAGGTGGCGGTGCCGGGGGCGGAGCACGACCCGCCGCGCTGGATCGTGCCCAGCTACCACGTGAGCCAGCAGAACACCTTCACCGGCACGCTCACCGAGCCGATGCTCGACGCCGTGCTGGTCCGAGCTCGGGAGCTCGCCGGCTGATGGCTAGGAGCGAAGCGACCCATGTCGCGGGCTCTGTGGCGGCGCAGCCGCCAAACTGGACGGCGGAGGACGTGAGAGTTCGGAACGGCTCTAGGCCTCGCTGGCGAAGGTGACCTCGCGCTTGGCCTTGGGGAAGTCGACGGCGAACTCGGGCCAGCGCTTGCGGGACTTCTCGGCCAGCTTGTGCATCAGCGCGATGGCACCCGGGTCCTCGTCGCCCGGCCGGGCCTCGATCACGCCGGCGGTGATCATGCGGGAGATGACCTCGCGGCCGAGCTCGGTGCGCACGATCGTGAGCGTCCAGTCGTTCTCCTTGCCGATGCCGCCGGTGGAGACGTCGGCGTGCTCGGCGGCGAAGTCGGGGCAGTGGGTGCACCCCTCACGGGTCCAGGCGTGGCACTCCTTCAGGTTGACCTCGTGGTAGCTGCCGTCGCGCATCCAGATCTGGAAGACGCCCTTGATGTTCATCTTCACGATCTCGGACTTGGGGAGGCGGTACTTGGCCTCGAAGAGCTCTTCGAAGATGGCGTCGTCGAAGGTCTTGGAGCACAGCAGGCCGAGCACGAACTTGATCGGCTTGGAGATCTTGCCGATCTTGCGGTGCCACATCACCGCCGGGATCGAGGTCATGCAGCTCATGCCCACCAGGGCCAGGTTCGCCAGGCCCCGCTCGACGGCCTCGTCGATCGCGAGGGTGTTGGCCGAGTACGTGTAGCGGCTGCCGGCGGCGGCGAGGACCTCGTCTTTGTTGGTGGCCACGCCCGGCTTGGCCTTCCAGTCACCCTTGTCCCCGTCGAGGAAGCTGACGAGGGCGCCGTCGATGTAGCCCTCCTCGAGCAGCCACAGGAGCATGGCCGAGACCAGCCCGCCGTCCTGGCCCATCTTGTGGACCGTCTCGTCGGAGGCCTTGGTGAGCAGGATGTCCTGGTAGATGCCGGAGAGCTCGTCGTCCTTGCGGTACCGGGCGAAGAGGTGCTCGTCGGCCTCGGGCTCCCAGCTGCGGAAGCGGGGGCAGGCCCGGGTGCAGGACGTGCAGCCCTTCTCGCCGTGGATGCAGTTGTCCGGGCCGAGCTCCTCCTCGAGGTGGAACGGCTTGTAGGCGCCGGAGGCGTGCTCGTACCCGATCACGTCGTGGGGGCACGCGACGACGCAGCCGGCACAGCCGGTGCACAGGCCGGTGTCGATGACCTCGGCCTTGAGCTCGAGCCACTGGTTGGTCCAGCGCTCCTTTTCTCCGGTGACGACATCGGTCAGAGCCATGGCCGGACTCTAGGTGGAGCGCCCGGGGCGACCGGACTTGACCGCCTCTCGGGAGTGCTCCCACGATTGGCACATGGACCTGACGTATCCCGAAGAGGCCGAGACGTTCCGCGGAGAGATCCGAGCCTGGCTCGAGGCGAACCTCCCCGAGGACTGGGGGGACCGGGAGATGACCGCCGAGGAGAAGGCGGCGTTCTCGGAGAAGTGGAACGAGAAGCTCTTCGAGGGCGGATGGATCTGCGCCTCGTGGCCCAAGGAGTACGGCGGCAAGGGCCTGAGCACCATGCAGAACGTGGTGCTCAACGAGGAGTTCGCCCGGGTCGGCGCCCCGATGCGCGGCGACTTCTTCGGCGACACCCTCGTCGGCCCCACGATCCTGCAGTGGGGCACCGAGGAGCAGAAGCAGCACTTCCTGCCCGGGATCCTCCAGGGCAAGACGGCCTGGTGCCAGGGCTTCTCCGAGCCCAACGCCGGCTCCGACCTCGCCAGCCTCAAGTGCAAGGCCGAGCTCGACGGCGACGAGTGGGTCATCAACGGCCAGAAGGTCTGGACCACCCAGGCCCAGCACGCCGACTACTGCTTCCTCCTCGCCCGCACGGATCCCGAGGCCAAGAAGCACGCCGGCATCTCGTACCTGCTCGTGCCGATGGACCAGGAGGGCGTGGAGATCCGCCCGATCGTCCAGCCCGACGGCTCGGCCGAGTTCAACGAGGTCTTCTTCACCGACGCCCGCTGCCCCAAGGACAACGTGGTCGGCGGCGTCAACAACGGCTGGAAGGTGGCGATGACCACCCTCGGCTTCGAGCGCGGCTCGTCGGCCACCACCGGGCACCGGCGCTTCGAGAAGGAGCTGGACCAGATCCTCGACATCGCCAAGGAGAACGGCGCGGTCGACGACCCGATGATCCGCCAGCGGTACGTGCACCAGTGGTCCAAGATCCAGATCATGCGGGTCAACGGGCTGCGGACGCTGTCGGCGTCGCTCACCGGCAAGAAGGACCTCGGCGTGGCGGCCCTCGGGGCGACCAACAAGATGTTCTGGTCCGAGACGCACCGGGACACCATGGAGCTCGCCATCGACGTGCTCGGCCTCCACGGCCAGATCCTCACCGGCGACGCCGAGGCCGACTTCGTGCCCGGCATCGGCAAGCGCGACGCCGCCCGGGAGTACCCGGTCTCGCCGCTGCAGGCCCAGTTCTTCTTCTCCCGGTCCGAGACGATCTGGGGCGGCACCGCCGAGGTGCAGCGCAACATCGTCGGCGAGCGGGTCCTCGGGCTGCCCAAGGAGCCCAAGCCCGAGAACGAGCTCCCCAACGGCTGAGCGGACGCTGCGGGCGCGACCCGCGCTCCCGACCGGGGCCCTCGCCGTCGGCGGGGGCCTCGTCGCGGCGAGCGCGACCACCTACGCGTTCCTGGCCGTGGCGGCGCGCGCCCTGGGCCCAGAGGCGTACGCGCCCATCTCGGTGCTGTGGTCGGCGGTGTTCCTGGTCACCGCCACGATCTGGATCCCGGTCGAGCAGGAGGTCGCGCGCCTCGTCGGCGCTCGGGCGGCACGGGGTGAGGGGGCGCGGCCGGTCGCCCGGGCCGGAGCGCGCGCCGCGATCGAGATCGGTGCACCCGGCGTGGCGCTCGTCGCCCTCGTCGCCATCCTCGGC
>DMTU01000063.1:8511-9458 GCA_003476595.1 Acidimicrobiaceae bacterium
CCTCGGCGACGGCAGCCTCTTCGACGGACGGACGGGCGTCGCCGTCGCGCTGGTCGTCGCCGTGGTCGCCTTCGCCCCCAACCACCTGACCCGCGCCGTCCTGGCGGGCAGCGGCTCCTTCGGCCGCTACGGCCTGTGCATCGCGCTCGACTCCGCCACCCGCCTCGGGCTCGCCGCCGCGCTCGCCCTCGCCGGCGTCGATGACCCGGTGCCCTATGCGCTGGCCGTGGCGATCGCTCCGCTCGTACCGGTCGTGGCCTTCCGCCGCCAGTGGCAGGTGGCGGCGGCACCGGGACCCCCCTCGCCGCCGCTGCGCCCCCGCGTCCTGCCCCTCGTCGGGGGCCAGGCCCTCGCCCAGGTGCTGGTGAACGGCGGCCCGATCGCTGTCGCCCTCCTCGCTGCGCCGGGGGAGGAGGCCGCCGCCGGCCGGTTCCTCGCCGCGCTGCTCATCGCCCGGATCCCGCTGTTCTTCTTCCAGGCCGTCCAGTCGTCGCTCCTCCCCGGGCTGGCCCGGCTCGAGGCGGTGGGCGACCGAGCCGGCTTCATCGACCTGGTGCGCCGGCTCACGGCGCTCGTCGTCGGGCTGGGGGCGCTCGCCGTCGCGGGCTCGTGGGCGCTCGGACCGTGGGCGGTGCGGCTCGGCTTCGGGCCGGCGTTCGCGCTCGGACGTCGCGACCTGGCGCTCCTCGCCGCCGCGGCGGGGGCCGTGATGCTCGCCCACGTGCTCGCCCACGCGGCGATCGCGCTCGCCGGCCACATCCGGGTCACGGCGGGCTGGGCCGTGGGCGTGGCGGTGGCGGCGGTCGTGCTGGCGTTGGGCGACGACCTGGTCCTGCGGGTCGAGCTCGCGCTGGTCGCGGGGTCGCTCGTTGCGGCGGGCGCGCACGGGACGACGCTGCGTCGACGTCTGGCCGGCTGGTCGGCGACTGGGTGAGCGCGGAAGCCCG
>DMTU01000063.1:9566-13297 GCA_003476595.1 Acidimicrobiaceae bacterium
CCCGCCAGTACCGTCGTCAGACGTGTCGGGTAAGCACCTCGTCGCCCCACGGCGGCGCTCCCTCGGCCAGCGCGCGCTCATCGCCGCCGGCGCGCTGCTCACCTTCGTGCTGCTCCTGTCGGCGGCCGGTGCGTCGTACCTGAACGTCCGGTTCGGGCAGATCTCCCGCTTCGACGTCGCCATCGACGCCGCCGACGCCGGCGAGCCCCGCAACTACCTGCTGGTCGGCTCCGACACGCGGGACGGCCTCGACCCCGACGATCCCGCGGACGCCCAGTTCTTCGACGACGAGGGCACCTTCACCGAGGGCACGGTCCAGCGCACCGACACCATCATGATCCTGCGGGTCGATCCGGAGGCGGGCGATGCCTACCTGCTGTCGCTGCCCCGGGACCTGTGGGTGCCGATCGCCGACACGGGCGAGAACAACCGCATCAACGTGGCGTTCTCCCGGGGCCGCGAGGTCCTCGTGGACACGATCCGGGAGAACTTCGGCATCCCGATCCACCACTACGTCGAGGTCGACCTGGTGGGCTTCCGCGGCCTGGTCGAGGCGATCGGGGGCGTGCCCGTGTACTTCAGCGAGGCGGTGCGCGACGACTTCTCCCAGCTGCGGGTCGACTCCCCGGGCTGCGTGAACCTGGACGGCCAGCAGGCCCTCGCCTTCGCCCGCTCCCGCCACCTGGAGATCCAGGACCCCGACACCGGCCGCTGGCGCACCGACCCGAGCGGCGACCTCGGACGGATCACCCGCCAGCAGGAGTTCATCCGCCGGGCGATCAGCAAGGCCGTGTCCAAGGGCCTCACCAACCCGGTGACGCTGAACGAGCTGGTCGGCGTCGGTGTCGAGTTCGTCGGGCTCGACCCGACCCTGTCGGCCAGCGACATCGTGTCCCTCGGCCGCCGCTTCGCCTCCTTCGATGCCGAGTCGCTCCAGACGTTCAGCGTCCCCGCCGAGCCCTTCCGCACGGCAGGTGGCGCGTCGGTCCTCGACCTCGACGAGCGTGAGGCGGAGCGGATCTTCAACATCTTCCGGGGGCTGGACCCCGGTGAGCTCACGCCCGGCCTCGTCGAGGTGGCGGTGCTCAACGGGATCGGTGAGCCCGGCCTCGCCGGCGACGTCACCGCCGCCCTGGACCAGATCGGCTTCACAACCGGGACGCCCGGCGACACGGTCGAGCCCGAGACCAGCACGACCATCTACCACGCCCCGGGCGACGAGGGTGCCGCCGTGCTCCTCGCTCGCCACGTCTCCGGTCCGGTGGCGTTCGGGCTGGACGAGGACCTCGCACCCGGGGAGGTCGTGCTCGTCGCCGGCGATGACTTCACGACCCTGCACGAGCAGCCCTCGCCCACCGTGCCCGAGCTGCCCTCGACCACCGTCGCCGCCGGCGGCGACGACGGCACCACGTCGTCCACGACCACGACCCAGGTCGGCTACGTCCCCGAGCCCCCACCCGGATCCGACTGCGCCTGACCGCTGGGTCGCAACCTCGTCATGGTGCACCTGCACCAGGCCCGCTCATCCACATCGATCGCTCACGAAGGTCTGGCTGCGTCTGCGCTCCCCCGACGCCGGTGCCGATGTCCTCGGCAGCACCCGTCGATGAACAGGACCGACCCCATGAGCCTCCCCGACGCCAGCGGGCCCCTCGCCTCGGTGCGCGGCCCGATCGCCGCCGTGGCCGGCCACGGCGCGGCCGCCGACGAATCCGTGCTCGGCGCGCTCGGGGCCGCCGGCCTCGAGGTGCGCCGACTCCCGAGCGTCGCCTCCCTGCTGGACCTCGCCCGGGCCGAGCCGGTGGCGGTCGCAGCGGTGGATGCCGCCGACGTCGAGGTGGTGGACGCCAGCGACGGCGGCTGGGCCTCGGTGCTGCCCGAGGGTGCCGAGGTCTTCGCCGTGCACGGTGAGGACGACGGGGTGGCCGCGCTGTGGCGCAGCTACCGCAGCGGGGCGGTGCCGTGGACGGTCGGGGCGAGGTCCATGCCGGGCCTGGCGCCGACCGGGAGCTTCGGAGGCGAGCTGGCGCTCGATGCCCTCCACGAGGAGCTGCTCGGCCGCCACGCCGAGGCCTGCCGCCTGCTCGCGTCCATCCGCGATCCGCGGATGGTGGCCGAGATGGTCGAGGTCCTCATCGCCTCCGGTGCGGCCGCCCTCGAGCGGCTCCGCAACCGGTCGCGCTACCCGGTGCCGACCGACCTGCTCGTCCAGCACCTCCCGACCCACGTCGGGACGCTGACGGGCAGGGACTTCTCGCGGTGGTGGAGCATGGTCGAGGCCATCGCGTTCCGGGCGTCCGGGCTGCGCCTGCCCGTCGCGGACATGGACCTGGCCGAGCGGCCGCACGCGGTGGCGTTCGGTGCCTTCCACGCCACGAGCACCATCGTGCGCTTCACCGCACGACGCCAGTGGCGCCGGCCTGCCGACCTGCTCGGAGACCTCGCTGCGGTGGAGTGAGGACCGCGGTCAGACCGGCGGGTCGAAGCGGATCAGGCCGCGACGGACGCCGACGTTGACCGCCTCGAGGCGGGACCGGACGTCGAGCTTGGTCAGGACGTGGGTGATGTGGTTCCTGACCGTGTTCACCGACAGGATCAGCCGGTCGGCCACCTCCGAGGTGCTGAGCCCCTCGGCCAGCAGCTGCAGCACCTCGAGCTCGCGCCGCGACAGGGCGCCGCTGTCGGCGTTGGTCGCCCGGCGGGTGAGTGCGGGCAGGAAGCGGGGAGCGACCACGACCTCGCCGGCGGCGACGCGTCGGATCGCGTCGATGAACTCCTCGAAGGGGCCGGCCTTGTCGAGGAACCCGGAAGCCCCGGCGGCCATCGCCTCGAGGAAGCTGTTCTCGTCGGGCCACCCGGTGAAGACCAGCACCCGGGTGGCGGGGGACTCGGCCAGGATCGCACCCAGGCGTGACGGGATGTCGCCGTCGCCGAGGCGGTAGTCGCTGACCAAGACGTCGGGCTGGGTCCGGCGGACCAGCGCGATGCCCTCGTCCAGGGACGGGGCGCACCCGACGACGCGGAGGTCGGTCATGATCGAAAGCGAGCGCTGGATGGCGCCGGCGAGGACCTGCTGGTCCTCGATCAGCGCCACGCTGGTCGCGCGCGGGGCCAGGAGCTGCTCTCCGGCGGCTGCTGGGCGTGGATCAGGCACGGTCTCAGTGTCGGCGGCACGCGACATGCCCACAAGGCGCAGATGAGTCATCTCGGCCGGGGACGGTGCTCCCCGGGTGGGTCACGCGTGGCGGGGTGCGGTGATCACGACGCGGGTGCCCCTCCCGGGGTCGCTCTCGATGTGGAGGGTCCCGCCGACCAGCCAGATCCGCTCGTGCATCGCCCGGATGCCGCCGTGGCCGGTGCCGGCGGTGGACACCTCTGCGGGCAGGCCGACACCGTCGTCGGCGACCACGACGGTCACGAGCCCGTCCGACCGGGTGAGGCGCACCTGGACCGTCGATGCCTCGGCGTGCTGGCGAGCGTTGGCCAGCGCTTCCTGCACGACGCGCTCGATCGTGAGCTGGGCCTCCTCGTTCACATCGTCGACGCCGTCGTCGGCGTGGAAGGAGCTCTGCCAGGCCGCCATGGTCGAGTTCGTGTCCAGCAGCGACCGCAGGGCGTTCGAGAGCACGGCGTGACCGGTCATGGTGTCCAGGTCCAGGATCAGCGCCCGCAGCTCGTCGCGGGCGGCCGCCACGTGGTCGGCAAGTACGCCGAGCTCGGCGGCGAGCTCG
>DMTU01000063.1:13448-13831 GCA_003476595.1 Acidimicrobiaceae bacterium
CCGTCGTGCAGCCGGTTGGAGAGCCGGCGGCGGTTGCGCTGCTCGGTGAGCAGCTCCCGGGAGAGGATCTCGGCGCGGTCGATGCGGAGCTGCTCGGCGAGCACGACGTGCGCAGCCATGTTGGCCAGGCCTCGCAGCGTGTCGAGCGTGAGCTCGTCCACCTCCTGGCCGCCGTCGGGGTCTCCCTCCACGCACAAGCACCCCCACAGGTCGCCGTCGAGGGTCATGGGGGACAGGGCGAGGGGGCCGCGTCCCGGTGGTTGGGCGCCGTCGCTGACCACGATCGCCTCCCGCCTCGTCAGCCGCTCGGCGACGCCCGGGGCGTGCAGGCCGGCCAGGTCGAAGGTCTCGTCCTGCTCGGCGAGGGGCGGGCCGACGTGGTG
>DMTU01000063.1:13984-15528 GCA_003476595.1 Acidimicrobiaceae bacterium
CGCGATGTCGCAGAGCCGACCCAACCGGCTCCGAGCCGAGAGCCCGGGGCGAGCGAGCACGTCGCCGGCCGCGACCAGCCCTCGCACGTGCCGTGCGTGGCGGTCCCGACCGTCGTCCATCGAGCGGACCGTATCCGTCCCGACCCGCCGGCACCGTGCTGCAGGGTGGCTACCCTCAGGATCCAGGCCGGGCAGGACAGGGGTCGTAGGAGTGATCGAGGAGACGCAGAGCGCAGCCTGCCGGGTGGTCATCGTCGACGACCACGCGATGGTGCGCGAGTCGATCGCCCTGGCCCTCGGCCGGTCACCGGAAATCGACGTCGTGGGGTCGGCCGCCTCGGTGCGGGAGGGGCGCGCCATGGTGCAGGAGCTGCACCCTGACGTCGCCGTGCTCGACTACGCCCTCCCCGACGGCACCGGCATCGAGCTGGCGATCAGCGTCCACGAGGGGGACCCGCCCACCCGGACGATCCTGCTGACGGCCAGCGAGGGCGTGCAGTCGGCCGCCGAGGCGGTGTCGGCCGGTTGCTCCGGCTTCGTGCGCAAGTCCGCCGACCTCGACGACCTCGCCGCCGGCGTGCTGCGCGTGCACGGTGGCGAAGCGATCTTCGATGCCCAGACGCTGTCCGCCGCGATCGGCTGGCTCAACCGTCCCACCGGCGCTCCGGTCGGTCTCACCGATCGGGAGCTGGACGTGCTGCGCTGCCTGGCCGAGGGTCGCACGACCGTCGACATCAGCGAGCTGCTCTACCTGAGCCACCACACCGTGCGGAACCACGTGCGGAACATCCTCGGCAAGCTCGGTGCCCGCTCCCAGCTGGAGGCCGTCGTGATCGCCGCATCCAAGGGCTTGGTCTCGGTGGGTCGGGACGGCTCCGGCGGCTGAGCCCGCGGGTCACACGAGGGGGAGACGAGCCTCGACCACCGTCCGGCCCGGACGGGAGCGGATGTCGAGCTCACCGCCGAGCGCGACGACGCGGTCGCGCATGGCCACGATGCCGAGGTGTCCCGGCTGGCGCTGCGTTGCCCGGACGTCGAAGCCCCGACCGTCGTCGGCGACGGTCACGTGGGCGCAGTCGCCCCGGACGGACCACGTGACGCTGGCTCGTCCGGCCCCGGCATGCTTGCGGACGTTGTGCAGCGCCTCCTGCACGACGCGGAGCAGCGTGGCCTGGACCGGCGGCCGGAGCGCCACGTCGACGTCCACGTCGACCGTCACCTCCAGACCGGACGCGGACTCCATGGCGAGGATCTCGACCATCTCGGACAGATCGCCCGTGGCCGGTTCGGCCTCGATGTCGGTGAGGGTGTGGTCGAGGGACTCGATGGCCTTGCGCACCGCGACCAGCGCATCGGTCCACCGCGGCGACGCCTCGTCGGGGATGGCGGCCGCGAGCTGCTGCTCGATCTCCACCAGCCGGTCGATCGGCCCGCTCGCCAGGTGCCGTCCGAGCCGCGTGCGCTCGATGTCGGCGGTGTCGAGCAGACGCTGCAGCAGGTCGCGGCGGGCCACTTCGGTCAGGCGCAGCCGGCGCAGGGCCGCG
>DMTU01000063.1:15636-18638 GCA_003476595.1 Acidimicrobiaceae bacterium
GCCGGCGCAGGGCCGCGAGCCGCTCGGTCCGGTCCTGCACGGCGCCGACCAGGCGGACGGGGGCGCCGTCGTCGTCCCGGATGACCTCGGCCACGACGTGGATCTGTCGCTGGTCGCCGTCGGGGAGGACGACCCGCAGGTCGATCTCGTAGGGACGCTCCCCGGCGAGCGCGGCGGATCGGGCGTCGAGGAACAGCGGACGATCGTCGGGGTGGACCATGGCGACGAAGTCCTCGAACGTCGGCTGGTGGTCGAGCGGGAGCCCGGCGATCTCGTGCACCTCCGGTGACCAGCGCAGGCGGGGTGCCCCGTCCAGGTCGGCCTCCCAGCTGCCGATGCCGGCGAGCCGGTGCGCGCTCTGCAGGTGGATGAGCACCCGACGCAGCTCGGCGGACTCAGCCACGGGCACCGACCGCGCTCCGGTCGAGGCGGGGGAGCAGGCAGCGGACGACGAAGGTGCCGTCCTCGGCCTCCGCCGTGCAGCGGCCGCCGAAGCCCTCGGTCCGCTCCCGGACGCCGAGCAGGCCGGCCCGGCCGAGCAGGTCGGATGCGGATCCGCCGGGCTCGGCCGACCCCGTGAGGACGACCTCGAGGCCCGCATCGCCGGCGGCGACCCTGATGTCGAGGTCGCGGGAGGGCTTGCCCTCCCGCACATCCCAGAGCGCCTCCTGCACGATGCCGAAGACGGCGCGGTCCTCCGCGTCGCTGGTCTCGCCGTCGACCTCGGCGCGCACGTCGAGATCGGGCACGACGGTGAGCGCGAGCTGGGTCAGGGTGGCGTCGAGGCCGGCCCCGGCCCCAGCCCGGGGATGGAGCTCCACGAGCACGTCCCGCAGCTTGACGACGGTGTCTCGGACGGTGTCGACGGCGTCGGGCAGCCAGTCGGGGGTGTCCGACTCCACCATCCCGAGGTGCTCGAGGCGCATCGCCGCCACGGTGAGCATCTGGATCGGCCCGTCGTGGAGGTCGCCGGCGAGCTGGGCCCGCTCGTGCTCGCTGGCCCGGACCAGGCGGTGGAGGAGCTCGCGGCGGCGGGACTCGGTGTCGACGAGGTTGCGGGTCAGCACCATCTCGTCGGTGATGTCCTGCATCGTGCCGAGCAGCCGGACCACCTCGCCTCCCTCGTGCTCGGCGATCGCCTCCTCGTGCACGTGGCGGATCGTGCCGTCGGGCCGCACGATGCGGTGCTCGATCGAGTAGGCAGCCCGACCCTCCAGGGCGTCGACGTGGACGCGGGCGATCCGACGGCGGTCATCGGGGTGCACGGCGCCGAGGAAGCGGGCGTAGCTCGGCTCGACGGTGTCGGGCAGACCGAGGATCCGGTACACGTTGGCTGACCAGGTGAGCTCGTCGGTGCGGACGTCGGCCTCCCAGCTCCCGAGGCCCGCGATGCGCTGGACCGCCTCGAGGTGGACGCGCAGCCGCCCCAGGCGGTCCTTCTCAGCGCTGTCCGGAATGTCCCACACGGCTCGATGATCGCACGTCCGTCGCCGTCCCACCACGCCTCGCGGTCAGCAGGCAGCATGGAGTCGTGGACCGAACGGACGACACCGCCGGCGGACCCGACGTCCGCATCGTGATCGTCGACGACAACGCCCTGCTCGTGGACACCCTCGTCGCCGCACTGCGAGGTCATCCCGTGCTCCGGGTCGTCGCGACCGCCGGGGACGGGCCAGGCGGGCTCGAGGCCGTGGCCGAGCACCGTCCCGACGTCGCGCTCGTCGACCTGCGACTGGGCGGGGCGTGGGGCCTCGACCTGGTGCCCGGCATGCGGGCCGTCGACCCGCCTCCCGCGATCGTGGTCTTCTCCGCCGCGCTCGACGAGGCGACGCGGCGGGCCGTCGCAGCGGGCGAGGTCACGTCCCACGTGAGCAAGGGGGCCCCGTTGGACGAGCTCCTCGGGGCCCTGGTCGCCGCAGCCGACCGCCCCCCGTCGCCCCGATCGTGACCGCGCCATGCGGGACCGCCCGGGCAGGGGGTACAGAGGGGGTCGTGGACCGGCTGGGAGACCTCGTGCGACGGCACCGCGCCGCGGGCCTCGCCCTGGTCGCGTGCCTCGTGCTCGGCGCGCTGGCGGGCGCGCTCAGCTTCTCGCTCCAACCCGACACCGTCGGCTCGCTCGGTCCGGGATCGGTCACCATCGACGTGGGTGTCCGGTCCAGCGAGACCAACGTCGATCTGCCGCCGCTCGGCCACCTCGTCGCCGACAGCCATCGCGGTCCGGTCGGCTTCGACGTGCGCGTCGACCGTATCGATCTGGCCCAGGCCGGCGCCCTGGCCGGTGAGCTGGCGCGCGGGTCGGACCCGGCCCAGCGCCTCCGGGCCGACATCGACGACGACATGCGGCCGCTGCTGCAGAGCCTGATCCTGCGCAGCCTGGCGGTCGCGCTCGCCGCCGGGGTGGTCGTCGGCCTGGTGCTCCCGCGCCGCCGGGTCCGCTACGTCGCTGCGACCACCGTCGGGTCGCTGGGCTTCGTCGTGGTCGCTGGTGCGATGGCCTTCGCCAGCTTCTCCCCGACCTCCTTCGACCAGCCCCGCTTCGAGGGCACCCTCGCCGCGGCTCCCGACATCGTCAACACGGTCCAGCGCCACATCGACGACGTCGACGTGGTGGAGTCGCGCCTCGAGGCCCTCTCGGCTCGCCTCGTGGGGCTGTACCGGTCGGTGGAGGGCACCGGTCCGTCGCTGACCGACACCACGCTGCTGCACGTCTCGGACCTGCACTCGAACCCGGTCGGCATCGAGCTGGTGGAGCAGACCGCCGAGCGCTTCGACGTCGACGCGATCATCGACACCGGCGACGTCACCAGCTTCGGATCCAGCGTCGAATCCCTCGTCGTGCAGCGGATCTCCCGCATCGACGTGCCGTACTACGTCGTCCCCGGGAACCACGACCACTCGAGCATCCGACGAGCCTTGGTCGACGCCGGCGTGGAGGTCCTCGATCCCGGGGTGGTACGGGTAGGCGACGTCCGGATCCTGGGCGCCGGTGATCCGGCCTT
>DMTU01000063.1:18811-44057 GCA_003476595.1 Acidimicrobiaceae bacterium
ACAACCGCCTGGCGCGCGACGACTACAACGACCAGCTCGCCCGGGCGTCGGAGTCGCTGGCCCGACAGGTGCGGGCCAGCCGCCCCGACGTCGTCGCCGTGCACAACTCCCTCCAGCTCGAGGCCGCGATCGGCGACTTCGACGTGGGGCTGGCCGGGCACACCCACCGCTTCGACCTCGAGTACGTCGACGGCACGGCCGTGCTCCACAGCGGCAGCGCGGGGGCGACCGGCGTCGGCGCGCTGACCGAATCCGAGGATCTCCCGTACGAGATGCAGCTGCTCCAGTTCGACGGCTCCCGCCTCACCGCCATCGACCGGCTGTCCTTCGAGGGCACCGAGGGCGCGTTCCGCCTGGAGCGGGTGCTGATCGATCCGAGGGAGGTCGACGGCTACCCCGACCCCGAGGGCATCACGTTCGAGCGGGGCCCGTTCGGTCCGTTCCTGCGATTCGCCAACTGACCGTGCCAGCCCGCCGCCGCTGGGTCGCGGTCGCGATCCCCCTCGTGATCCTGGCCGTCGCCGGGCTCCTCCGGCTGGTCGATCTCGGCCACATCGATCGCATCCAGTTCGACGAGAGCTACTACGCCAACGATGCCCACGCGCTGGTCGAGCGGGGCGTGGAGATCGAACGGCCCGCCCACCCGCCGGTCGGCAAGTGGGCGCTCGCCGCCGGCATCGCCGTGCTCGGCTTCGACCCGGTCGGCTGGCGCATCGGCTCCGCCGTCGCCGGCACGGCGATGGTGCTGGCCACCTACGGGGCGGGGCTGCTCCTCCTGCGGGACCGCTGGCTCGCGGCGGCGGCGGCGCTCCTCGTGGCGGTCGACGGGCTGGCCATCACGACGAGCCGCATCGCCATGCTCGACGCCGTCCTGGCCCTGTTCGTGTCGGTGGCCCTGCTCCTCCTGCTCCGCCACCACCGGCTCCGGGCCCGAGCACCGGTCACCGGGCGCTTCACGCCGGCCGGCCCCGAGCTGTGGCTGGCCGGGGTGGCCCTCGGCCTCGCCGTCGGCACCAAGTGGTCGGCGGCCCCCATGCTCGCCGCCGCCGTCGTGCTCGTCGGGTGGACCGAGGTGCGCCGCCGCCGGCCGACACGGGGCGTCGGGCGCGCCGTGCTCGAGGGCGGGATCACCACCGTGCTGCCGCTGGTCGTCGTGCCCCTCGCCGTGTACGTCGCCAGCTACGGCGGCTTCCTCCTCAACTACACCGACTCCAAGGTGTACGAGCAGCGCTGCCCGGAGCTCGACTGCGAGGCCCCGGTCAGCGAGCGCGTGGCCGGCCTCGTCTTCCACCACCGGGACCTGTACCGGATGCACCGCGAGCTCGAGCACACGCACCCGTACCGCTCGTCGGCCCCGACCTGGCCGATCCTGCAGCGACCGGTGCTGTCGTACCTCGAGCGCTGCCCCACGACCGACGGCACGCCCTGCGTCGTCCCCGAGGGCACGACGGCCCGGGTGGTGATGGTCGGGAACCCGGTGCTGTGGTGGACGATGCTCGCCGCGCTGCCCCTCGTGGCCTGGCAGGTCGTGCGGCGGCGCGACCGGGCCCTGATCGGCGTGCTCGCCCTCGCCGCCTCGCTGTACGTCCCCTGGCTCGGCCTCGGGCGCGGCTACCTCTTCTACCTGGCGCCGCTCGTGCCCTTCGCCGCGCTCGCCCTCGTCGCCGGCACGCGGTCGCTGCCCGGACGGGCTGCGAAGGTCGCCCCGTGGGCGGTCCTCGCCGTGGCCGTGGCGTTGCTCGTGTTCCTGTTCCCCATCTGGTACGGCATGCCGCTCGACGCCGACGCCACCGACGCCCGGCTGCTGCTCGACTCCTGGCGCTAGGAAGCCGGCCTCGGCCTGCGGCGCCCGCGTCAGTCGGAGGCCATCTGCTGCGCTCGTGCGTAGGCGAGCTGGAGGAAGTCCGAAGCGCCGACGATCGCGAGCACCGACATCACCGTGCGGGTGAGGCGGGGGGCGACGACCACGCCGGTGACGAGGGTGGTGGCCATCCACTGGCTGAGGCAGAAGGGGCAGGTGAGCAGCTCGCCGATGGCGTGGCGCCAGCCGCTGGCGCGGACGTCCTCCGCCAGCTCGGAGGGGCCGCTGACGCCGGCGAACTTCGTGAACGGCATGCGGATCGGGCTGGCGATCGGGTGCTTGGTGATCGTCCGCGTGCCGATGAACGTGGCCACGGCGCCGAGGGCCAGGTCCGGCGGGGCGAGCGTGCCGGGCAGCCGCTTGCGCCCGAAGACCACCAGGGCGGTGACGACACTGATGTAGGCCACCAGCAGCACCGAGTAGGCGCCGAGGGGACGCTCGTCATCGGCGTCCTCGCTGTACTCCTCGGCGTGCTGGCGGAACCGTTCACCCGGTGTCGTGGTCACCCGGGGTCGGTACCCGCTCGTGGAGGAGATGAGACAGCGGGAGGACGTTCGCCTCCCGCCTCGTCTCCCAGTGCCCTCGGGGCGACTCGAACGCCCGCACACGCCTCCGGAGGGCGATGCTCTATCCGCTGAGCTACGAGGGCGGAGCGATCCGGATCGTAGCGCGGGTCGTCGGGGGCTCCGCATCCGCTTCGGCCGCCCCGCACGGACCCCCGTAGGCTCGCTCCATGCCCGCGCCCACCGTGCTCGTGGTGGAGGACGATCCCACGATCCTCCAGCTCCTCGAGGTGAACTTCGAGATGGAGGGCTACATCGTGCTGCGGGCCGAGGACGGCGAGCAGGGCCTGGCCGTGGCGCGCGAGTCGCGTCCCGATGTGATCGTGTCCGACGTGATGATGCCCAAGATGTCCGGGCTCGAGCTCGTGCGGGCGCTGAAGGCCGCGAACGACACCAAGGCCATCCCGGTCATCCTGCTGTCGGCCAAGGCCCAGGGCGCCGACGTCCGCCTCGGGCTCGAGGCCGGCGCCGACGACTACGTCACCAAGCCGTTCGAGCCGCTGGACCTGATCGACCGCGTCAGCGCCGTCCTGCTGCGCAGCGGCTGACCACCGCACACCCCCCACGACACTGGAGCACCCTGTTGATCCGCGACACGCTCGCTGCTGCAGTCGAGTCGGCAGCCGCCGGCATCGGCCTCGACCCCGCCGCCGTCACCTGGACGATGGAGCGCCCGGCGCGCCGCGAGCACGGTGACTGGTCCTGCAACATCGCCATGGCGTCGGCCAAGGCCGCCGGACGGGCGCCGCGCGACATCGCCGGCGACCTGGTCGCCGCGCTCGAGCAGGCCGACCTCGCCCACGTGGACTCGGTGGAGATCGCCGGCCCCGGGTTCGTGAACTTCCGGCTGGCCCCGTCGTGGCTGCACGACGTGCTGGTCGAGGTGGTGGACGGCGGCACCGACGGCTACGCCCGGCCCGACGTCGGCGGCGGCACCAAGGTGAACATCGAGTTCGTCTCGGCCAACCCCAACGGACCGCTGCACGCCGGCCACGGCCGGGGCGCGGCCTACGGCGACTCGGTGGCCCGGATCATGGAGCGCACCGGCTTCGACGTGACGCGGGAGTTCTACCTGAACGACCGCGGCGTCCAGATGGCCCGCTACGCCGAGTCCCTCCTCGCCCGCAAGCGGGGTGAGCCGGTGCCGGAGGACGGCTACGGGGGCGAGTACGTCGCCGACTGGGCGGCCGAGATGCCCGACGACGTGGCCGACGCCGGCATCGATGCGGTGCGGGCGTGGGGCTACGACCGGGCGCTGGCCGACCAGCGCGAGGTCCTCGCCGCATTCCACGTGCACTTCGACGTGTGGTCGTCCGAGCAGGCCCTCGTCGACAGCGGGGCGATGGCCGCCGCGCTCGCCGACCTCCGCGAGCGGGGCCACGCCTACGACGCCGATGGCGCCACCTGGCTGCGCTCCACCGAGTTCGGCGACGACAAGGACCGGCCGCTGCTCAAGTCCGACGGCGACCCGACGTACCTGCTGCCAGACATCGCCTACCACCGCGACAAGTTCGCCCGCGGCTTCGACCTGCTCATCGACGTGTGGGGTGCCGACCACCACGGCTACGTCCCGCGGATGCGGGCCGGCATCGAGGCGCTCGGCCACGACCCCGATGAGTTCGAGGTGCCGATCGTGCAGATCGTCCGCCTCGAGCGGGAGGGCAAGGAGGTCCGCCTGTCCAAGCGGGCGGGCGACATCATCGAGCTGCGCGACCTCATCGACGAGGTGGGCGCGGACGTGGCCCGGCTGACCTACCTGCTCCAGTCCGTGGACAGCCAGCAGGCGATCGACCTCGACCTGGTCACGAGCCGCTCCAACGACAACCCCGTCTTCTACGTGCAGTACGCCCACGCCCGGATCCACTCGATCATGGGCAAGGCGGCCGCGGCCGGCATCGTCCGGGCGCCGCTGGCCGACGCCGACCTCTCGGTGCTGACCCACGAGCGCGAGATCGAGCTGCTGCGCACGCTGTCGGAGCTGCCCGAGGTGCTGGCCCGGGCCGCCCGGGAACGGGCCCCGCACACGGTCACCAACTGGGTCCGGGAGCTGGCCGACCGGTTCCACGGCTTCTACCACGACTGCTACGTCATCGGTGACGTGCCGGCCGACCTCACCCAGGCCCGGCTGTGGCTGGTCGACGCGGCTCGCGTCGGCTTCGCCATCGGCCTCGACCTGCTCGGCGTCTCGGCCCCGGAGTCGATGTAGTGGCCGGTCCGCTGCCCCCGCACCTGCTGCCCGAGCACTCCGAGATCGCCGCCGACGGCCGGCTGTCGATCGGGGGCTGCGACCTGCTCGACGTCGCCGCCGAGTTCGGCACGCCGCTGTTCGTCTACGACGAGCAGCACCTCCGCAACCGCTGCCGCGAGGCCGTCGCCGCCTTCCCCGACGGGGTCGCCTACGCCACCAAGGCGTTCCTGTGCGTGGCCATGGCGAAGCTGGTCCACGAGGAGGGGATGGACCTCGACGTCGCCACCGGCGGCGAGCTCCACGTCGCCCTCACCGCCGGGGTGCCGGCGGAGAAGCTGGTGCTGCACGGCAACAACAAGTCGCTGGCCGAGCTGGCCTACGCCCGCACCGTCGGCGTCGGGCGCATCGTGGTCGACAGCTTCGACGAGCTCGAGCGGCTCACCCGACTCCACCAGGACGACGGCTACGCGCCCGAGGTCCTGCTGCGGATCACGCCGGGCATCGAGGCCCACACCCACGAGTTCGTGATGACCGGCCAGGAGGACTCCAAGTTCGGCTTCGGCCTGCGCTCGGGTGCCGCCGGCCGCGCCATCGAGCTGGCCTCGGCCTCACCGGCGGTGGACCTCGTCGGCATCCACATGCACATCGGCTCCCAGGTGTTCGTGGCGGACTCGTTCCACGACGCGGTGGAGGCGATGGTCCCCTTCGTCACCACCCACGACCTGCCCGAGTTCTCCATCGGTGGCGGGCTCGGCGTGCCCTACGTCGAGGGCGAGTCGGCGCCGACCATGGCCGACTGGGGCGGGGCGATCCAGGCCGCCGCCCGCGAGGCGGGCATCACCGCGAGGATCACCGCCGAGCCGGGCCGATCGATCGCCGCCGCCGCCGCCGTCACCCTCTACACGGTCGGCACGATCAAGGACGTCCCCGGGGTGCGCACGTTCCTCTCCGTCGACGGTGGCATGTCGGACAACCCGCGCCCGGTGCTCTACGGCTCGGGCTACGAGACCTTCCTGCCCCGGGCGACCGACGCCGAGCGGACCAAGCCCGTGCGCGTCGTGGGCAAGCACTGCGAGTCCGGCGACCTCCTCGTCCGCGAGGGCTGGGTCCCCGACGACGTGGCCATCGACGACGTGCTGGCCACCCCCGTCACCGGCGCCTACGGGCACTCGATGGGGTCCAACTACAACAAGATCCTGCGGCCCGCCGTGGTGTTCTGCCGGGACGGCGACGCCCGCCTCGTCGTCCGTCGCGAGTCCTTCGACGACCTGGTGCGCAACGACATCGTCTAGGACGCGGCCGGTCTGATCCGGTCGCACCCGCCGTCGCGAGCCACCGCGACGGACGAGCCGATGGGGAGCGCCGGGCCGGCCTCGGCGATCAGCGTCTCGCCCTCGCCGGCCCACGCATCGAACAGGAACGTCTCCCCGGTGCTCGATCGCACCACCGCGGCCGTGGCGATGCCGTCGCAGTCCCAGTCGCCGACCACCAGCTCGTCGCCCGGCCGCCCGATGCGGAAGCGCAGCCGGCTGCCGTCCTCGGCCGGGTACGCGACCTCGGCGGCATCCGGCCGCCAGTCGAGGGGGTCCTCGCACCCGTCGCCGTCCACGTCGGCGGCGAGGTCCGCGGCGACCGGCGCGCACGACAGCGGCGTGGCCTCGATCGGCGCGCTGCGGCCGACGGCAGGGCCGAGCACCAAGGCGGCGCCGGTGACCAGCCCGAGCACGAGCGCCGAACCACCGGCCAGTGCACGCGCCGTGCGGCCCCGGGGCGGGAGCTCGGACGGCGGCTCGGTGGCTGGCGCGACCGGAGGGGGCGGCGGCGGTGACGGCGCGCCGGGCTCGGACGTGGGCTCCACGCCATCGCGCAGCGCGGCGAGGTCGGCGTCGGGGTCGTCGGCGACCCAACCGAGCAGGGCGCGCAGGGAGGCGGCGGTCGTCGTGCCGTCTGCCGGGTCGAGCAGGCCCAGACCGAGGGTGGCGAGGTCGCGCACGTCGTCGCGGAACGGGTGGGCGCGGGGCCGCCCGGTGCGGGCCTCGCCGATGCCGAAGTCGGTCAGCAGGAGCCGCCCGTGCGAGCGGATCACGTTGGTGTCGACGACGTGGCCGTGGGCGACGCCCACCCGGTGGGCGGCGTCGAGCGCGCATGCCAGCTCCCGCACGAGCGACCGGACCTCGTCGGCCGGCACCGGGCCCGGCCGGTCGGCCAGCGTCTCGCCGTCGCCCAACGTGGTGAGGACGTGCACGTGCTGGTCGTCGACATCGACCACGTCGATGACGGAGGCGATGCCCGGGTGGCCCAGGCGGGCCAGGGACTCGGCCACGTCGCGGAGGCGGTGGCGCCGGGGCCCGGCCGGCGCCGGGACCCTCCGCCGGGCGAGGGGTGCGGCACCCAGCCGGTCGGGCACGACCTCCTCGACGGGGCCGTCGGGGCCGTGCCCGACCGTGCGGCTGCGGTGGTACTGCACGCTGGACAACATACATCGAAAGTGCACGAGAACGTCAAGAAGACATGTGAGGGGGTGGCAGCGCGTGCAGGTCGCTCCGGGGACGCTCGCTACCGTGACCGGCCATGGCACCAACCACGATCCGCGTCGGGCTGCTGGGCTGCGGCGTCGTCGGCGGATCCCTCGTCGGGCTGCTGGCATCCCGCGGCGAGGACATCGAGGCCCGCACCGGGCTGCGCTTCGAGCTGGGCCCGGTCGCGGTGCGCTCCCTGGACAAGGCCCGCGCCGCCGACGTGGACCCGTCCCACCTCACCACCGACGCGGTCTCCGTGGTCGAGGACCCCGACGTCGATGTCGTCGTCGAGCTCATGGGCGGGGTGGAGCCGGCCCGGACCCTCGTGGCCAAGGCCCTCGCCGGCGGCAAGCCGGTCGTCACCGCCAACAAGGCGCTGCTCGCCGCCATGGGCGCGGAGCTGTTCACCATCGCCGACACCGCCGGTGTGGACCTGCTGTTCGAAGCCGCCGTGGCCGGGGGGATCCCCTTCATCCGGCCGCTGCGCGAGTCCCTCGCCGGCGAGCACATCTCCCGGGTGATGGGCATCGTCAACGGGACGACCAACTACATCCTCACCAAGATGACCGAGGACGGAGCCGAGTACGCCGACGCCCTGGCCGAGGCCCAGGCCCTGGGCTACGCCGAAGCGGATCCCACGGCTGACGTGGAGGGCCACGACGCGGCGGCCAAGGCCGCCATCATCGGCTCGATCGCCTACGGCAGCCGCATCGTCATCGACGACGTGTACGTCGAGGGCATCTCCGCCATCTCCGCCTCCGACATCGAGCAGGCCACCAAGCTCGGCTACGTCATCAAGCTGCTCGCCATCGTGGAGTCCTTCGGGGTCGACGGCATCGCGGCCCGGGTCCACCCCACGCTGGTGCCCGAGACCCACCCCCTGGCCGCGGTGCGGGACTCGTTCAACGCCATCTTCGTGGAGGGTGTCGCGGTGGGCGACCTCATGTTCTACGGCCGCGGCGCCGGCGGCGGGCCCACCGCCAGTGCGGTGCTCGGCGACCTCATCGACGCGGCCGGCAACCTGCGCAAGCGCACCCACGCCAGCATCACGGCCAGCGAGCCGGCCCACATCGTGCCCATCGAGCAGCTGCGCTCGGAGTACTACCTCAACCTCGACCTGCACGACCGGCCCGGTGCCCTGGCCGCCGTCGCCGGCATCTTCGGCCAGCGCGGCGTGTCCATCCGGGCCATGGAGCAGGTCGGCATGGGCTCCGAGGCCCGGGTCCTGTTCATCACCCACACGGCCCGCGAGGCCGACCTGCGCGCCACCCTGGACGACCTGCGCGAGCACGAGGACGTGGGCAACGTGAACACGGTGCTGCGGGTGCTCGGGGCATGACGGCGATCACCAGCGCCCTGCACTACGTCTCCACCCGCGGCGACGCCCCCCAGCTGGACTTCGCCGACACCATGCTCACCGGCCTGGCGCCCGATGGCGGGCTGTACGTGCCGGTGCAGTTCCCGCGGCTGCCCGACCTCGCCGGCGCCGAGTCCTACGCCGAGGTCGCCGGGGCGGTCATGTGGCCGTTCCTCGACGGCACCATCGAGCGGGCGACCTTCGACGCCATCGTCGCCGACGCCTACGCCACCTTCGACCACCCCGACGTGTGCCCGGTGGTCCGCCTCGACGAGCGCCGCTGGCTGCTCGAGCTGTTCCACGGCCCGACGATGGCCTTCAAGGACGTCGCCCTCCAGCTGGTCGGCCGCCTCTTCGACCACTTCCTCCGGGAGCGGGACCGCCGCGCGACCATCCTCGTGGCCACCTCGGGCGACACCGGCTCCGCGGCCATGGCGGCCACCGTCGGTCGGGCCGCCCTCGACTGCGTGGTGCTGTTCCCCGACGGCGGGCGCGTCTCGGACGTGCAGCGCCGCCAGATGACCACGATCGACGCGCCGAACGTGCACGCCGTCGCCGCCAGCGGCAGCTTCGACGACTGCCAGGACATCGTGAAGGGCGCCTTCGCCGACCGGCTGTTCCGTGACGAGGTGCAGCTCTCGGCGATGAACTCCATCAACTGGGGCCGGGTGATGGCCCAGGTCGTTTACTACGTCACCGCCGCCCGAGCCGTCCGGGCCGCGACCGGTGAGGCGCCGGTCTTCTCGGTGCCCACCGGCAACTTCGGCAACGTGCTGGCCGGCTGGGTCGCCCAGGAGATGGGCCTCGACGTGGCCGGCTTCGTGGTGGCCTCGAACGCCAACGACGTCCTCACGCGGTGGCTCGAGACCGGCGCCATCACCGCCGAGCCCGTGGTGCCCACCATCAGCCCGAGCATGGACATCCAGGTCTCGTCCAACCTCGAGCGCCTGCTGTTCGACCTCCTCGATCGGGACGGCCGGGCCACGGCCGAGCTCCTGTCGGAGTACCGGGCCGCCGGGCACGTGGAGGCGCCCCGGCCCGAGGGCTGGTGGGGTGCTCGCCTCGACGACGCCGAGACCCGGGCCGTCATCGCCGAGCACCACGAGCGCTCCGGGATGCTGCTCGATCCGCACACCGCCGTCGGCGTCGGCGCGGTCGAGCGGGTCGCCGACCTGCCCGATGCGCCCGTGGTCTGCCTGGCCACGGCGCACCCGGCGAAGTTCCCCGACGCGGTCGAGTCCGCCACCGGCGTGCGGCCGCCGCTGCCACCGCACTACGCCGACCTCTACGAGCGCGAGGAGCGCGTGGTGGAGGTCAGCGCCGAGCTGCCCGCCGTGCAGGCACTCGTCCGCCGCCTGATCCAGCACTGACCCCGATCTCTGGGCCCGGACGCGAGCGTGCCGGGTCCCCAGCGGGACCCGGCACGCACCGTCAGGCGAGGACCGTCAGCGGGTGCCGGTCAGCGCCATGAACTCGTCGGACTCGGCGAAGGCTGCGATGAGCCAGCCGGGAGTGACGGCGCCGCGCTGGAGGGCGTCGACCCAGTAGGCCTTGCCGCTCGGGTCGGCCTGGCGGCCGAGCGTGGCGATGTAGACGAAGTCGACCAGCTCACCGGCGGGCGCATCGAGCATCGGGCCGTAGCGGGCCTGGAACTCGGGCGACTGGGTGAAGGCCTTGGCGACCTCGACCGCACCGGCCTGGGGAAGGGTGTCGACCCAGTACTGGAAGCCCGAGGTGTCGGGCGCCCGGTTCAGCAGGGCGGCGTAGTACCGGGTGACGGCACCCTCGGTGCCCTCGGTGTCGCCGTACGGGGCCGGGACCACGATCTCCTGGAGGTCGAGCTCGCCGCAGGCGACGGGCACGGTGGCCTCGAAGGGCAGGTCATCGGTGAGCGAGCTGCGCTTCTCGCCGTCGTAGGCGCCGCTCTCGTCGAAGTCGGCGCCGTGGAGCACGACCGCGAGGTTGCCCATGTTGCTGGCGACGTCCAGGGGGACCTCGAACACGCGCATGTAGGAGTACGTGCCGTCCTCGGACACCGGGAACCGCTCGACGGCCAGGCCGGAGTCGGCGGACGTGTCGCCCTCGGTGGTCAGCGACTGCTTGATGCTGCCGTAGGCGGGCACGCCCTCGAGCACGGACACGAAGCCGTCGCCGTCGGTGTCGTTGGCCGGGGTGGGGCACTCGGCGACGGTGCCGAACTCGCCGTGGAAGTGCTGGGCATGGGGTGCGTCGGGCTGCATGCCCTCGGCCTCGATGGTGACGATCGCGGTGTTCTGGTTGAAGACCTCGACGGTGACGTTACCACCGCTGCCGGTGCCGTTCAGTGAGCCGAGGTCGGCCTCGAAGACCCGGCGGAGCTGGCCTTCGTGGGCGGCGGAGGCCGGCGGGGCGAGCATCACTGCGCCGCAGGCGACGGCGGTGAGACCGATGATGGTTTTCTTCAACATGGGATGTTGACCTTTCGGTAGACGTCATGGGGTTCTTCGGTGCCGATCCCGATCCGGATGGGTGCAATCGGAGCGATTCGTGCCGGGGTGGTCTGGCCGGCCGCGCAGATGGCGAATGGAAGCGCCCATGACGAGCGCCGACGACGACTTCGCAGCGGCCATCGGCCTCCGCACCGCCGACCCGGAGGAGCCCGGGATCCTCCGGCGCCGCCAAGGCCGGGGCTTCAGCTTCCGCTGGTCCGACGGCTCGGTCGTGCGGGGTGCCCACCGCGAGCGGTGCGAGGCGCTGGTGCTCCCACCGGCGTGGACCGACGTGTGGGTCTGTCGGCGGGCCGACGGCCACCTCCAGGCGATGGGCACCGACGACGCCGGTCGACGTCAGTACCGGTACCACGACCGCTGGACCGAGGCCCGGGCCGCGGCCAACTTCGACCGCCTGGCGCAGGTGGGGGAGTCCCTCGCCGGCGTGCGCCGCGCCGTGGCCGACGACCTCGAGGCCGACGATCGCTGCACCCGTGCGCTGGCCACGATGGTGCGCCTGCTCGACACCAGCCTCGAGCGGATCGGCAACCCGGACTCGGTCGAGCAGCACGGCAGCCGGGGCATCTCCACCCTGGCGCCTTCCAACATCGACGTGTCCCGCCAGTCGGTCCGGCTGTCGTTCACCGGCAAGGGCGGCGTCGAGCACGACGTCACGATCGTGGACCGGGACCTCGCCGCCGCCATCGCCGAGCTGGAGGCCGACGCGAACGAGTGGCTCTTCGAGGTCGATGGCACGGTCATCGACGCGGTCGACGCCAACGCCTACCTCGACGAGCACAGCGCCGGCTGCCTCGACTGCAAGGACCTGCGCACCTGGGGTGGCAGCGCGGCGGCGCTCACCGCCCGGGCCGAGGGGGCCGAGAAGGAGCCCGAGATCGCCGACGCCGCGGCCGCGGTGCTGCACAACACCCGCACGGTCGCCCGCAACAGCTACGTCCACCCGGTGGTGTTCGACGCCGAGGACGACCAGGTCGCGGAGGTGTGGGGCGCCAGCCGCCGCTCCAAGTGGTACGGCCGGGGCGAACGGGCCCTGCTGAACCTGCTCGAGAGCTGCCCGCCGCTGCTCGAGGGGTACACCACGGCCCGGTAGTCCCCGCCGGGGTGGTGTTGGAGGCACCCTCGGCGGAGGGGTATCGTCCCGTGCGACCTGGTCTGGCGTGCGCGGCACACCGGCTCGGGTCCGGCGCACGGAGCCGGCCAGGGGATCGTGGTCCCACGGGCGAACCTCCTCTCCGTCCTCGGCCCGTCCATGGCGGGACCGGCGCGGACCCCATCCGAACACGACGAAAGCACGACGAGCACGATGAGCGTGGATGCCAACGCCCTCGAGCGGGAGACCCTCGAACGCAAGGACCGCGACGAGCTGCAGAAGATCGTCGGCGCGCTGGGCGGCAAGGCAACGACCCGCACGCGCAAGGCCGACCTGATCGACCAGATCCTCGAGCTGACGGGCGTCTCGCCCGCCGGTGAGGATCAGGCGCAGCCGTCCGACGACGACGCCGGCGAGCCGGAGGCCGAGACCCCGTCCGAGCCGTCCGCCGCCGAGTCACCCGACACCGACACCAAGGGCAAGGCCGGGGACAAGGCCGAGGAGCCGGCGCCCGAGCGAGCCCGCACGGGCGTCGCCGCCCGCCGAGCCGGGGCCAAGGCCGACGAGGGCCGGGGCGGAGCGAAGCAGCCCAAGGGCGACCAGGACGACACGGACGACAGGGGCGGCCAGGACGCCACGCAGTCCAAGGGCAGCCAGGGCACCAAGCAGCCCAAGGGCGGCCAGGACCAGGGCGGTCAGGACCAGGGCGGTCAGGACCAGGGCGGCGACAACCGCGACGAGTCGGGCGACGACACCGACAGCAGCGGCAAGCGCCGCCGTCGTCGGGGCCGCAACCGCGACGGCGCGCCCAGCCAGGAGGAGTACAGCGGGGATCCCGTCCCCGTCGTCGGCGTGCTCGACCTGCGCGACGACGGCTACGGCTTCCTCCGGGTCGACGGCCTCCTGCCGTCGAAGGACGACTGCTACGTGTCGGTCAAGCAGGTGCGCCAGTTCGGCCTGCGCAAGGGCGACGTGGTGGCCGGCGGTTCCCGCCCGGCGTTCCGCAACGAGAAGAACCCCGCGATCCTCCACATCGACAGCGTCAACGACGTCGCGCTCGAGCCCGGCACCGAGCGTCCCCACTTCGCGGACCTCACCGCCGTGTTCCCCACCGAGCGCATCGCGCTGACCCTCGACGACGAGGCCGACGATCGCACCACGCGTGCCATCGACCTGCTCGCTCCGATCGGCAAGGGCAGCCGCGTGCTCGTCCTCGCCCCGCCCCGCACCGGCGCCACCACGCTGCTGCAGGCGATGGCCCGGTCGGTCGAGGTCAACGAGCCCGACGCGTCCCTGGTGGTCGTGCTGCTCGACGAGCGCCCCGAGGAGATCACCGAGATGGAGCGCCTGGTCACCACCGGCACCGTCTACGGCTCCGCCTTCGACAAGCCGGCCGACGAGCACGTCGCCGTGCTCGAGCTGGCCCTGGCCCGTGCCCAGCGGATGGCCGAGGCCGGCGACGACGTCGTGCTCCTGGTCGACGGCCTCACCCGCCTGGCCCGGGCTGCCCACGCGGCCTCGCCGGGCACCGGGCGCTCGCTCGGCGGCCTCGACGTGACCGCGGTCCAGGCGGCCAAGCGGTGCTTCGGTGCCGGGCGCAAGCTGGAAGAGGGCGGTTCGGTCACCCTCGTGGCCACCGCGAAGGTCGACACCGGCTCCGACGTGGACGCCGCCGTGGTCGACGCCGTCATGGGCGCGGCCAGCACCCACATCCGCCTCGACCGGGCCGCCGCCGAGCGCCGGGCCTTCCCGGCCATCGACGTGGGCGCCACCGGCACCCGCCATGAAGAGCGACTCGTGGGCGACGACGGAGCTGAGGCACGAGACGCCCTGCGCCGTAGCCTGGAGGAGTTGCCCGACGACCGGGCGAGCGGTCACAGTGATGCGCTGGACGGCCTGCTCGAACGCCTTCGGAGCACCGGATCGAACGACGAGCTGCTGGAGCAGAACCGATGAAGACCGACATCCATCCCGAGTACAAGACCGTCACGGTGACCTGCTCGTGCGGCAACGCCTTCGAGACCCGCTCCACGGGCGAGGATCTGCGCGTGGAGCTCTGCAGCGAGTGCCACCCCTTCTACACCGGCAAGCAGAAGCTGGTGGACACGGGTGGTCGCATCGACCGCTTCGAGCGCCGCTACGGCCGCCGCAACAAGGGCCCCGCGGCCGCCCTGGGCGACGCCGCTGACGCCGAGGCCGCATCCAGGGCCGACGCCGAGGCTGCCGACGCCGAGAGCGCCGACTCCGAGTCCTGAGGGTGCGGTCCTGAGCGACCGGGCCCACCTCCCAGACGAGCCGACCCCCGCCGAGGCCGCGCAGGCGGTCGAGCGCCAGGCGGCGCGCAACGCCGTCAAGCTCGCCGCCCTCGTGCGCGACCGGTGGGGTGTCGACGCGCCCCGCGCCAACGTCGGCACCGGGGCCGCCATGGTCGCCGACGGGCGCGCCTACGTGCTCGTCGAGGGCGACCACAGCCTCGGCGCGGCCCTGGCCTGGGCCCGCCGTGCCGGCGCGACCGAGGTGCACGTCATCGCCGACGAGGCACCCGGGGTCGTCGCCCGCCAGGCCGGCGAGTTCGCCACCGACATCCACGTCTGGCGCACGTCGGGCCGCGAGCTGGTGGCGGCCGAGCCGGCACCGGTCGAACCCGGCGACGGCCCGCCCGACGCCCCCGACCTCGTGGCGCTGATGGAGTCCGAAGGCCTCGACGTGGTGGTCGAGGGTGATCGCCTGGCCGGGGAGTACCGCGGCCTGGAGGTCGTCCGGGTCGTGCGGGCGCTGGACGACGGCGCCCCCATCCTCGAGGTCGGCGTCGGCAAGTACGACCGCGCCCTCACGGCGATGATGCACGGCGACCTCGACGGGCGGGCCTCGATCGCCCGGGTCGTGGAGCAGCTGCGCTCGATCCGCCGTCCGTACGGCCCCCCGAACCACCCGCTCGCCACGCTCGTGCCCGAGCGATGGCTGCGCACCACGCTCATCGCGGAGCCGGCCCTGATCGGCTGCGACGAGCTCGTCGCCGCCCCGGCCGCCGAGCCGCGCGACCGGTTGCGCCCCCGGGGCGTCGCCGCCGCCACCGGCACCCGGGACGGCGAGCCGGTCGTCGTGGTCTGCACCGTCGGCGTCGACCTCGAGTCCGTCG
The DNA here is from genome assembly GCA_003476595.1 of Acidimicrobiaceae bacterium. Lineage (GTDB taxonomy): Bacteria > Actinomycetota > Acidimicrobiia > Acidimicrobiales > Salinilacustritrichaceae > Salinilacustrithrix. The sequence continues at coordinate 34,018 of DMTU01000063.1, forward strand.
TCCTCGCCGCCGACACCCGGTTGCTGGTCGACCCCGACGCGCCGCTGCTCCTCGCCCTGCCGGCACGCGACGTGCTGCCCGCCATCACGTCGATGGTGGCGGATCTACGACGACCGGCCGAGGTCGCCCCCGTCGAGGGCGACTGGCGCCGCTGATCGTTCCGTGGTCGCTGCCAGTTCCCGGGATCTGGCAGCGGTGGCGGAACGGCCCTGCGGGTCCGAGGGCACCCCACCGGTAGCCTCGCCCTGATGTTGGACCGCCTGGAGACGCTCGAGCGCGAGTACGCCGAGCTGCAGGCGCGCCTCGGCGATCCCGAGCTGATCGCCGACCAGACCCGCTACACGCAGGCGACCCGGCGCTACAGCGAGCTCGAGGACATCGTCGACGTCGGCGGCCGTCTGCGCGCCGCGATCGGCAACGCCGAGACGGCTCGCGAGCTGTCGAAGGAGTCCGAGGGCGACGACAAGGAGCTGTTCCGGGCCGAGGCCGAGGAGGCCGAGCTCGAGGTGGGGCGCCTCACCGAGGAGCTCAAGCTGCTGCTCCTGCCGAAGGACCCGAACGAGGGCCGCAACGTGATCGTGGAGATCCGCGGGGCCGAGGGCGGCGAGGAGGCGAACCTTTTCGCCAAGGACCTGTTCGAGATGTACCAGGGCTTCGCCCAGCGCATGGGCTGGACCCTCGAGGTCATGAACACCGACTGGTCCGACATGGGCGGCTACAACGAGATCACCTTCGTCGTGAAGGGGGCCAACGCCTGGACCCGCATGAAGCACGAGGGCGGCCCGCACCGCGTCCAGCGCGTGCCGGTCACCGAGGCCCAGGGCCGCATCCACACCTCGTCGGCCACGGTCACCGTGCTGCCCGAGATCGACGACGTCGAGATCGACATCGACGAGAAGAACGACCTCGAGATCCAGGTGTACCGGTCCTCGGGGCCCGGCGGGCAGTCGGTCAACACCACCGACTCCGCCGTGCGCATCACCCACAAGCCCTCGGGGCTCGTGGTGTCGATGCAGGACGAGAAGAGCCAGCTCCAGAACAAAGCCAAGGCCCTGCGGGTGCTGAAGAGCCGGCTCTTCCAGCTGGAGGAGGAGCGCCAGCGTGCCGAGCTGTCGTCGGCCCGGCGCGACCAGGTGGGCGGTGGTGGCCGCAGCGAGAAGATCCGGACCTACAACTACAAGGAGAACCGGATCACCGACCACCGCATCGGGCTCACGCTCTACAAGCTCGACAAGGTCCTCGCCGGCGACCTCGACGACGTGTCCGATGCCCTCGTCCAGGAGGAGCAGGCCGAGCGCCTCGCCGACGCCACCGCCGGCTGACCCCTGGTGCCCGGGCGCCGCCACCCCCGAGGGAACTGGCAGCGGCCACGGAACATCAGAAGCGCCAGGTGCGCTCGCCGCCGTCCGTCTGGAACGTGACGTCGATGCGGACGTCGCCCTTGACGTCGGTCACCAGCGCGATGAACAGCACGTGGTCGGACCCGGCGATGCCGCCGGTGGACACCTGCTCCGGCGTGAGCGACTCGCCGGTCGACCGGTCGGTGATCGTCACGCGCTGGACGTCGGTCCCCGGGGGGACGACGCCACCGAGCGCGAAGCCGCTCCCTGGCTCGCCGAGCCACATCAGCTGGACCGCGGGCGTCCGCAGGTCCCGCAGGGGATAGCCCGACCCGCTCGTGCCGTTGCCGGCCTCGACCTCCATCACCAGGTCCAGGGCGCTCAGCTCGTGCGACGTGATCGCGACGCGGGCCCGGGTGGCGGGGCTCTCGGCGAGGAGCTCGGCCACGCTCGGGGCCTCGGAGATCGGATCGAACCGCTCGTCGGGGAAGTCGAGCAGGGGATGGTCGGGGTCGGGCGGGAGGTCGGCCAGCACGCGCTCGTGCTCGGCCTCGGTGATCGGGGTCAGGTGAGCGTCCAGGAGCGGGACGATGTCCGCCGGGTCGCCGTGGAAGACCACCTCGACGAGGGTCCCGTCGGCTTCGAGCCATGACAGCTCGCCCTCGCTCCCGGGACCGATCCGGTTGTGGTGCGCCGATCGGCCACGGACCTGGAACAGCTCGGTCTCGGTGCCCATGGTGCGGCGGGCCTCCCACCGTGCCTGGGGGTCCGGGCCCGACCCCCAGCCGATGACGAGGTCCCGCTCGTCGCTCGCGTGGTCGTACGCGATGCCGCTGCGACCGGTCGGGCCGCTCCCGGCGTAGGCGAGCATCGGCGAGAAGTCGGCGATGGGCCCCTGGTGCAGGAGCACGTGCCCGGGGAGCGCAGCGCTGCCGTCCCAGCCCTGCTCGACGGCCGCCCGTCCGATCGCGACCAGGCCATCCGCCTCCAGGTGGACCGAGGAGAGGAGGCGGACCTGGTCCCCCGTCGGCCAGGAGAGCTGCACCTGGGGGCCGAGGACGCGCAGGATCCCTTCGGCCCCACCGAGCTGCACCACCTCGCCGGGGAAGTCGTTGGCGCCGGAGGGGAGCACGCCGGTCAGCACGATCGGTGCGTCGGCGGCATCGGCCCCCTCGGGCAGGTGGGCCATCCAGTGCAGCTCGAGCGGGTCCGGGTCTCCTGGGTGGCGCGCCGTGTCGGGACCGAACGCCGCCCGGACCTCGTAGCCGAGGGCAGCGGGATCGGCGAGCGACAGCCGGGTGACGTCGGCGCCGGTCTCGACCGGGACGTCCCGGTCGGCGACCGTGCCCCGCTCGTCGTCCCGAGCGTCCAGCGACAGCCCGATCCCGACCAGCGCGACCACGATGAGGGCAGCGGCGACCAGCAGCGGCACCCACGGGCGCCGGCGACTGCGTCCGGCCTCGACGGGCCGGGGAGCGGGCTGGGCATCGACCAACCCGGCGTCGAGCGCGGTGACGGCTCGACGGGCCCGGCGATCCAGCGCCTCGAGCAGCTCGGTGTCCTCCATCACGACTCCTCCAGCTCGTCGCGGAGCAGCTCGGCGAGCGCCATTCGGCCCCGGTGCAGGTGGACCTTGACGGTGCCCTCGGCGATGTCGAGGATGCCGGCGATCTCGGACACGGGCAGGTCCTCCAGGTAGTGGAGCGCCACGGCCTGGGCCTGGCGCTCGGGCAGCGAGCGCAGCGCGGACCAGAACGCGTCGTCCGGCGGCAGCTCGTCGCGGTGGACGCCGTCGGTGGGGACGCGAGCCAACGCCCGTCCCTCCGCGGCGCGTCGACGGGCGGCCGAGGTCGCCGCGTTGAGCAGCACCCGACGGGTGAAGCCGCCGGGCGACTCGTAGCGACGGACCCGGTCCCAGTCCCGGTGCACGGCGAGCATGGCGTCCTGGACGAGCTCCTCGGCGAGGTCGCGGCGCCCGGTCAGGGTCCAGGCGAGGCGGACGAGCGGTCGGTGCTCGCGGCGGTAGAGGACCTCGAACGTTGAGGCGCCACCGTCGAGCACGACCACGGTCGGGTCGGGCACCTCGCTGCTCAACGCCGCACCTCCGGTTCCGTCGACTGCCTCCACACCCCACCACACGAACGAGGGCGTCCCGAGGTTTACCTGGCCGCAACACGAGCACTGCCAGAACGAGAAGGGGGGCTCGTAGGATCGGCTCGCTCCATGGTCGCCGACACCGACACGACGAGCTGGGCCGAGCTGCACCAGCAGACCGTCGAGCGGCTGCGCGCCGCCGGCATCGAGAACGCGCCCAACGAGGCCCGTTGGATCATCGAGCGCGCCGCCGGCGACCCCTACCGCCTGGTGGCAGACAAGCCGGTCACCGTCCGCTCGCACCACCACTGGCGGCTCATGGTCGAACGGCGCGAGGCGGGTGAGCCGCTGCAGTACGTGCTGGAGCGCTGGCCGTTCCGTCGCCTCGAGCTCTTCGTCGACCGTCGGGTGCTGATCCCGCGTCCCGAGACCGAGGTCGTGGTCGATGCCGTCCTCGACGAGCACGCCCGGGTCGGGGGAGCCGTCGTGGACCTCGGCACCGGCTCCGGCGCCATCGCCCTGTCCGTCGCGTCGGAGCGCCCGGGCACCGAGGTCTGGGGCGTCGAGCGGTCACCGGACGCGCTGGCCGTGGCCCGGGCCAACTGCACCGGCCTCGGCCGCAGGGCCCGCACGGTGCGCCTGGTCGAGGGCTCGTGGTTCGCCGCGCTCCCCGACGAGCTGCGGGGCGAGGTCGGGGTCGTGGCGTCCAACCCGCCCTACGTCCCCGACGCGGCCGAGCTGCCCGACGACGTCGAGCGCTGGGAGCCGATCGACGCCCTGCGCGCCGGCGACGACGGGCTCGCCGACATCCGGGTCATCGTCGCCGAGGCGGCCGAGTGGCTCGCCCCCGGTGGCGCGCTCGTGGTCGAGCACGGTGACGACCAGGGACCGGCCACCCGTGCGCTGGCCGCCAGTGCCGGGTTCACCGAGATCCGCACCGGCACCGACCTCGCCGGCCGCGAGCGCTTCCTGGTGGCCCGGCGGTGACCGCGCCCGTCCTCGCCGCGGACGACCCGGGTGCGGTCGAGCGCGCCGCCAAGTCGCTCCTCGGCGGTGGACTCGTGGTCCTGCCGACCGAGACGGTCTACGGCCTGGCCGCGCTGGCGTCCGACCCGGACGCGACCCGTGCCCTGTTCGAGCGCAAGGGCCGGGGGGCTGCCGTCCCGGTGGCGGTGCTGTGCGCCGACGCCGACCAGGCCCTGGCGCTGGCCGAGGCGGCCTCGCCGCTGGCCCGGGCGCTCGCCGCGGCCCACTGGCCGGGGCCGCTCACGATGGTCCTGCCCCGGCGTGCCGGCCTGCCGTGGGCGTTGGGGGAGCCGACCCACACCATCGGCCTGCGCTGCCCCGACCACGACCTGGTGCGCGCCCTCGCCGCCCGCGTCGGCCCGCTGGCCACCACCAGCGCCAACCGCCACGGCCAACCCACGCCGGCGTCCGCCACCGAGGCCGCCGAGCAGCTGCTCGGGCCGGTCGACCTGGTGCTCGACGGCGGCGCGCTCACCGGCATGCCATCCACCGTCGTCGACCTCACCGGTGCGCGTCCGCGCGTGCTGCGCCAGGGCGCGGTGGACATCGACGCGAGCGACGCGCCGGACGCCTAGCCTCCCGGGCCGACCACACCTCGAGGGAGCCGCCACCAATGCCCGACATCGACCTCTCCACCATCTCCTTCTTCTCCGGCTTCGACCGCGCCGCGCTCGACAAGATCGCCGCCATGGGCGAGACCGTGGAAGCCGAGAAGGGCGCGGTGCTCATGGAGCAGGGCGAGGTCGGCCGCGAGGCGTTCGTCGTCGTCTCCGGCGAGGTGCAGATCATCGTCAACGGCCACGTCGTCGGCACCGCCGGCCGCGGCTCGGTGCTGGGCGAGATGGCGCTGCTCGACCTGCGTCCCCGCTCGGCCACGCTGGTCGCGCTCACCGACGTCGAGCTCATCAGCTACGCGTCCAAGCAGTTCCGCCAGATCGTCGACGAGATGCCGGCCGACGCCCGCGCCGCCCTCGACGAGCGCGACGAGCGCTTCCGGGCCGAGAACCTCGAGATCGGCTTCGACGACGAGCGGCCCCGCCCACCCGGCCACTGACCCCAGCCCGCTTCTGGCCTACATCCGTGACCACCAGGTGGCGCCGATGCAGGCCAGAACGAGAGCTTCTGCGGGTCAGTCCAGGAGGCTGACCCGGCCCTCGGCGGTGCGGTGCACGCGCCGGCCGATGATGTCCTCGGCCACCATGGTGGCGAGGGTGTCGGCGTCGTCGGTGGTGCCCCAGGCGCGGCGGCCGTCGTCGAGCAGCATGGCGACGATGCCCTGCTCGGGCTGGCCGTCCTTGCCGTGCATCACCGTCCAGGTCTCCACCGTGGCCTCGCCGTCGTGGTCGGGTGCGACCTCGCGGGACGGCAGGGCATCGATCTCGTCCTGCGGGTGGGCGTGACGGAACCCCTCGGCCGGCGGCTCGGTGGAGTAGATGCCGAAGGCGTGCTTGGTGAGGTAGCCGCCGTTGGCCCACACCAGGCCGGTGCTGCCCGGGTCGTCCCGCAGGGCGTCGACCATCGCGGCGATGGAGTGCATCACGTAGTTGTTCCACGGCCCGCCGGCGAAGCTCAGCCCGCCGGTGAGGGTGAGCTGGCGGTCGAGGTCGAGGCCGAGCTCGTCGGCGCCGACCTGCACCGCCACCGGGAAGCACGAGTAGAGGTCGACGTGGTCGATGTCGTCGATGGTGAGGCCGGCCTCGGCCAGCGCGGCCCGGCCGGCGATGCCCACCGCGGGCGCGGTGTAGAGGGTGTCGCGGTGGGACACGTAGGGGTGCTCGTGCGCATCGGAGCCGGCCAGCGGGAACACCCAACGATCCCGGGGCACGCCCAGGCGCTCGGCCACCTCGACCGAGCACACCAGCACCGCAGCCGACTGCTCGACCGCGTTGTTGGAGTTCATCACCTTCGTGTACGGCATCCCGACCATGCGGTTGGTGGGGGAGGGGGTGACGATCTCCTCGGGGGTCATGGCCTCCTGGATCCAGGCGTGCGGGTTCTTCGCCGCGACCTCGGAGAACCGCGACCACAGCCCGCCGAGGATCGGCAGGTGCTCGTCCATGGTCCGGCCGAGGTGGTGGCGGCGGGCCTGCTCGAACATCGGGTACACCTGGATCGGCAGGAAGATCCCGAGGGCGGTCTCGGCCTCGTGGTTCATCTCGACCGCGGTGCCGATCTCCCGGGCCGGCTCGGTGCCCTCGGGCTCGGTGGTCCACGGCGGGTTCTCGCCGGCGGCGCGGTACTTGGAGCGGGTCCGCCACGACTCGGCGCCGGCCAGCAGCACGCAGGAGACCTCGCCCGCCTGGATGTCGAGCGCCGTCTGGTTCAGCAGCATCTGCGGGGAGTTGCCGCCCATGGCCGAGATGCCGCTGTCGACCGGGTGCCCGACACCGAGGCGCTCGGCCACCAGCGAGCCGGGATCGGTGTAGCGCCACGACAGCAGCCCGACCGTGCGGACCGAGTCGATCGCGGCGGCATCGGTGACGGAGGCGTCCTCGAGGGCGGCCTGGCCGGCGACGACCATGAGGTCCACCGGCTCGAGCTCGGGCTCGCCGCGGTCGACGCGCTGGCTCCGCTGGCCGACGCCGATGATGACCGGGGTGCGGGGATCGAGCGACACGGGTACCTCCGAAGGACTTGACCGAACGGTCAAGTATGGAGGAGTCGCGACCTCGGATGCCACATCGGGTCACCGGTAGCCTCCGGCAGCATCGACCCCTCCGCCGTCCGCATCCTCGTCGTCTGCACCGGCAACATCTGCCGATCGCCCATGGCCGAGGCCATGCTGCGCCAGCGCCTCGACGAGCGCGATGTCCCGGCCCAGATCACCTCGGCCGGCTTCGTCACCGAGGACCGTCCCGCGTCGCCCCCCGCGGTGGAGCTGCTGTCCGGGCGCGGCCTGGACCTGCGGTCGCACCGCAGCCAGCGGGTCACCGTCGACCACCTCGGCGACCCCGACCTGATCCTGTGCATGGAGCGCATGCACGTCCGGGAGGTCGCCGTCCTCGACCGGGACGCCTTCGAGTGCACCTTCACCCTCCCGGACCTGGCCCGCCGGGCCGAAGCCCACGGTCCGCGCCGCGACGGCGAGGGCGTGCGCGACTGGCTCCGGCGCATCGGAGCCGGGCGTCGGCCGGCCGACGTGCTCGGCGTCGCCCCCGAGGACGAGGTGCCGGATCCGTACGGCCGCCCTGCCGCCGCGTACCGTCGCACCGCCGAGACCCTCGACGAGCTCCTCGACGTCGTCGTCTCCCACCTGTTCCCCTGATCCACCTCGACCCGGAGCCCCCATTGCGCATCGCCATCGGCGCCGACCACGCCGGCTACGACCTCAAGCAGCACCTGCTCACCACCATCGCCGACCTCGGCCACGAGGCCATCGACATGGGCACCGACTCGACCGAGTCGGTCGACTACCCACCGATCATGGCCGCGGTGGGTCAGGCGGTCGCGAGCGGCGACGCCGACCGGGGCATCGTGCTCGGCGGCTCGGGCCAGGGCGAGCAGATCGCGGCCAACAAGGTGCGCGGCGTGCGCGCCGCGCTGTGCAACGACCTGTACACGGCGCGGATGAGCCGTGAGCACAACGACGCCAACGTGCTCGCGATGGGTGCCCGCATCGTGGCGCCCGGCCTGGCCGACGAGATCCTGCAGCTGTGGCTCACCACGCCGTTCGAGGGCGGTCGCCACGAGCGGCGGGTCGACGGCATCCACGCCATCGAGAACGGCAACGGGGGAACCGCCGGCTGACGCCGGCGATCACGACCGCCATCGACATCGGTGGCACGATGGGGCCATGGGTTGGCCCGAGATCGACGACGACGAGCTGTTCGGCCTGATCGACCGGGAGGTCGAGCGCCAGAACACCACCATCCAGCTGATCGCATCGGAGAACTTCACCTCTCCGGCCGTCATGCGGGCCACCGGCTCGGTGCTGACCAACAAGTACGCCGAGGGCTACCCCGGCAAGCGCTACTACGGCGGCAACGAGGTCATCGACGAGGTCGAGACCCTCGCCATCGAGCGGGCCAAGTCCCTGTTCGGCGCGGCCCACGCCAACGTCCAGCCCCACGCCGGCGCCAACGCCAACATGGGCGTGTACCTCGCCCTGCTCGACCCGGGTGACACCGTGCTCGGCCTGCGCCTCGACCAGGGCGGCCACCTCACGCACGGCTCGCCGGTGAACGCCAGCGGCAAGCTGTACGACTTCGTGTCCTACGGGGTCACCCCCTCCGACGAGCGCATCGACTTCGACCAGGTCCGCGATGTCGCCCTCGAGCACCGGCCCAAGATCATCGTGGCCGGGGCGACCGCCTACCCCCGCATCATCGACCCGCAGCCCTTCCGGGACATCGCGGACGAGATCGGCGCCTACTTCATGTTCGACGCCGCCCACATCGCCGGGCTGATCGCCGGCGGCGTGCACCCCTCGCCGGTGCCGGTGGCCGACATCGTCACCTTCACGACGCACAAGACCCTGCGCGGCCCCCGGGGCGGCACGATCCTGTGCACCGAGGAGCTGGCCTCCACCATCGACAAGGCGATGTTCCCCGGGCTGCAGGGCGGTCCCCTCGACCACGTCATCGCCGGCAAGGCCGTCGCCTTCGCCGAGGCCGCCACCGGGGAGTTCCGGGACTACGCCGCCCAGATCGTGCGCAACGCCGAGGCGCTGGCGCGGGGCCTCGCCGGCCGTGGCCTGCGGCTCGTGTCCGGCGGCACCGACAACCACCTGCTGCTGGTCGACCTGCGTTCCTACGACGAGGAGCTGTCGGGCAAGAAGGCCCGCCTCGCCCTCGACCGGGCCGGCATCTCGCTCAACGAGAACACCGTCCCCGACGACCCCCGCCCGCCCTACATCACCTCGGGCCTGCGCATCGGCACGCCGGCGGTCACCACCCAGGGCATGGGTGAGGACGAGATGGACGTCATCGCCGGGTTGATCGTGCGCACGCTCGACGGCCGGGAGGACGAGGCCGAGATCGCGGCGGTCCGCGACGAGGTCCGCACCCTCTGCGGCAAGTTCGAGCCCTACCCGGTCTGATCCGCCGGCGCCGGCCGCCGCCGGCGCACCTCCACCATGGACGCGCTCCTGGTCTTCGCCGCCGCTGCCCTCACCACGCTGGTGCTCACCCCGTTGGCGGGGCGGCTCGCGGCCCGGCTGGGCGCCATCGCCGTCCCCGACGACCGGCGGGTGCACGCCCGGCCGACGCCGACCCTCGGCGGCCTCGGGATCCTGGCCGGGTTCCTCGTCGGGATGCTGGTCGGCTGGCGGGGCGGCGGCTTCGGGGCCATCTTCACCGCGCCCACCGTCCCCCTCGGGGTGGTCGTGGCCGCGGTGGTCGTCTACGCGGTCGGCGCCTTCGACGACGTGCGGGAGATCTCGGCCCCGGCCAAGACCGCCGGCACCGTGCTCGCCGGCTCGATCCTCAACATCGCCGGCGTGTCGATCCTGCTGTTCCGCATGCCCGAGGTCGGCCTCATCGACCTGTCCCCGGACCTGGCCGCCCTCGTCACCGTGCTCTGGGTCGTGGGCATGTGTCAGGCCATCAACCTCATCGACGGCCTCGACGGCCTCGCCGCCGG
>DMTU01000063.1:44157-44522 GCA_003476595.1 Acidimicrobiaceae bacterium
GGCCTCGACGGCCTCGCCGCCGGCATCGTGGCCATCGCGTCCGGGGCGCTGTTCCTCTTCGCCGACAAGCTCGGCGACCCGAGCGTCGCCCAGCTCCCGGCCGACAACGTCGCGCCCCTCGTCGCCCTGGCCACCTGCGGCGCGTGCGTGGGGTTCCTCCCGCACAACTGGAACCCGGCGTCGCAGTTCATGGGCGACGGCGGCGCGCTCCTGCTCGGCCTGCTGATGGCCGCCTCGTCCATCGCCGTGGGCGGCAACTCGCTGGCCGACTCCTCGAGCCAGACGTTCTTCTTCTTCGCCCCGTTGTTCATCCCGCTCGTGATCCTCGGGGTGCCGATCTTCGACACCGCCTACGCGATCGTGCG
>DMTU01000063.1:44687-44965 GCA_003476595.1 Acidimicrobiaceae bacterium
CGGGTGCGCAAGGGGATGAGCTTCGCCGAGGCGGACAAGGGACACCTCCACCACCGGCTCATGGACCTCGGCCACGGCCAGCGGCGCAGCGTCGCCATCCTCTGGCTCTGGACCGCGCTGCTCTCGGGCCTGGTGCTCTACCCGGTGTACACCGACTCCGACGACGGCGCGCTGCCCATCGGCATCGCCGCCCTCGCCCTGGTGCTCTACACCGTGCTCCACCCCCGGGCCCGCACCGAACGGCGCGCCCGCCGCGAGCCCCAACCCTGAGCCACCCC
>DMTU01000102.1:0-3260 GCA_003476595.1 Acidimicrobiaceae bacterium
GGCGTTCTTCACCACCGAGGTGAGCGAGGAGAGCGACCGGCGCACCGGGCTGCTCGTGGAGTTCTCCGACACCGACAAGATCTTCACGAACCCCGCCGACGAGCGCACCGAGAACTACGTCACCGGCCGCTTCGGGTGATGCACCCGCCGTTCCGGGGGGTCGCGTGAGCGAGACTGGGCCGATGCCCACCGGTGCGACCCACGACGAGGCCGGCGCATGAGTCGCGGGGCCGCCATCGCGCTCGCCGCCGGCATCCCGTCGGCCGTGCTGGTGCTCGTCCTGCTGCTCGGGCTCCGCACGTGGCGTCGCACCCGCCAGCGCGTGCACCTCGCCGCGGCCAGGCTGTCCTCCACCGGCCTGGCCGAGAGCGCCGGGCTGGAGCAGACGCTCGGCCAGCTCGAGCGCACGGTCGATGCCGCCGTCAGCCGGGGCGGCGAGGCCACCGCCGCCGAGACCCGCATGTCCCATGCGCTGCGCGCCATCGACCACGGCATCGTGCTGTTCGACGAGTCCGGGGAGATCGCCTTCCGCAACGCGCAGGCCAAGATCTTCCTCGGCGCCCGCTACGGCGACGCGGTGGTGGAGTCCTCCATCGACGAGCTGGCCACCCGCGCCCTCGAGGGCCACGACTCCTACCGCACCCTGGAGCTGTTCGGCCCGCCCCGCCGCACGCTCGTGCTCACCGCGGACCCCCTCGACGACGGCCACCGCAGCATCGGTGCCCTCGTGATGATCGAGGACATCACGGAGCGACGCCGCGTCGACGCGGTGCGGCGAGACTTCGTCGCCAACATCAGCCACGAGCTCAAGACGCCTGTCGGGGGGCTGAGCGTGCTCGCCGAGACCATCGTCGACGAGGAGGACCTGGCGGTGATCCGCCGCCTGGCCCAGCGCATGCACCACGAGGCGATGCGGGCCAGCCGGACCATCGACGACCTGCTCGAGCTGTCGCGCATCGAGGCGGGGGAGGCCGCCGTGCAGGAGCCGGTCGCCGTGCACCTCGTCCTCGCCGAGGCCGTCGAGCGGGCTGCCAACGCGGCCGAGCACCGCGGCATCGGCCTGGACCTGCAGGAACCGCCGCACCGCCTGCAGGTGCGCGGCGACCGCCGGCAGCTGGCCTCGGCCGTGTTCAACCTCCTCGACAACGCCATCAAGTACAGCGAGCCCGGTTCCACCGTGCAGGTCCGGGCCGACGTCGAGGACGGGTCGGCCCACCTGACCGTTGCGGACGACGGCATCGGCATCCCCCGTCGCGACCTCGAGCGCATCTTCGAGCGCTTCTACCGGGTCGACCGGGCCCGCAGCCGCGACACCGGCGGCACCGGGCTGGGCCTGGCCATCGTCCGCCACGTGGCGTCCAACCACGGTGGCGAGATCACGGTCGAGAGCCGGGAGGGCGAGGGCTCCACGTTCAGCCTGGTGCTCCCGCTCAGCGACGGGCCGGTGTCGGTCATCGACGACGAGGAGGAGTCCTGACGTGGGCGAGCTGACCGTGCTGGTGGTGGAGGACGAGGAGGCCTTCGTCGATGCCCTGACCGTGGGGCTGTCCCGGGAGGGGTTCCGGGTGCAGGTCGCGCGGGACGGGGCGATGGCCCTGGACATGTTCGACGCGGTGCGCCCCGACATCGTGCTGCTCGATGTCATGCTGCCGAAGATCTCGGGCGTCGACGTGTGCCGCCAGCTGCGGAAGCGCTCCAGCGTGCCGATCATCATGGTCACGGCGAAGGGATCCGAGATCGACACCGTGGTCGGCCTCGAGGTCGGCGCCGACGACTACGTCACCAAGCCGTACCGGATCCGGGAGCTCGTCGCCCGCATGCGCGCCGTGGTGCGCCGCTCCGCCGCCCGCGAGGACGACCTCGGGACGGACGCGCTCCAGGTCGACGACATCGCGCTCGACCCCGAGCGGCACGAGGTCCGGATCCGGGGCGAGCAGGTCCAGCTGCCCCTCAAGGAGTTCGAGCTGCTGCACGTGCTGCTGGCCAACGCCGGCCGGGTGATGACCCGAGAGCAGCTCATCGACCGGGTGTGGGGCTCGGACTACGTGGGCGACACCAAGACCCTCGACGTCCACGTGAAGCGGCTGCGGAGCAAGGTCGAGGGCGATCCGGCGCACCCCGAGCGCATCATCACCATCCGGGGCCTGGGCTACAAGCTCGAAGCCTGAGCCGGCCCGTTCCGTGCGGTCGGATCGCCCGAGGCGCGCCCCTACGATGCGATCGATGGCATCCGACGGCTGGCGCCCCCTCCCGGCTCCCCGCAAGGGAGCCGAGGCCTTCGAGGTCACGCCGTTCGGCCGCCTGGCGCGGGCCCACGCCGTCGCCGTCGCCGGCGACACCCTGGTGGCCATCGCGCTGGCGGGGACGCTGTTCTTCTCCATCGACGTCGACCAGGCCCGCGGCGAGGTCTTCCTCTACCTCGCGCTGACGATGGCGCCCTTCGCCGTCGTCGCCCCCCTCGTCGGCCCGGCCCTCGACCGCGCCACCGGCGGGCGCCGCTGGATGGTGATCGGCTCGTCGGGGTTGCGCGCCTTCGTGTGCCTGCTGATGGTGCGCGACGTCGACTCGCTGCTGCTGTTCCCGGAGGCGTTCGCCCTCCTGGTGCTGGCCAAGAGCTACCACGTCGCCAAGTCGGCCCTCGTCCCCACCGTGGTGCACTCCCACGAGGGCCTGGTCGAGGCCAACTCCAAGCTGTCCCTCATCAGCGGCATCGTCGGCTTCGTGGCCGCGGTGCCCGGCGCGCTGCTGCTGCGCTTCGGCGGGAGCGAGTGGGTCCTCGCCCTCGCCGCGATCGTGTTCGCCGTGGGCGTGGTCGTCGCCTGGGGGGTCCCCAAGGTCCAGATCGCCACCGAGCCGGAGAGCGCCGAGGCCAAGGCCGAGCTGCGGGGCGCGGGCGTGCTGCTGGCCGCATCGGCGATGGCCCTGCTGCGCGGCATCGTCGGCTTCCTCACCTTCCTGCTCGCCTTCTCGCTGCGCACCGACGGCTCACCGACGTGGCACTTCGGCGTCGTCCTCGCGCTCTCCGCCGTCGGGTCCCTCACCGGCGCGGCGCTCGCGCCGGCGCTGCGCCGCCAGACCTCCGAGGAGCGCATCATCAGCGTGCTCCTCGTGGTCGTCGCCGCCCTGGCCGTGGTCGCCGCGTGGTTCGGTGCGCTGCCCGGCGCCGCCCTCATCGCCGTCACCGTCGGCATCGGCGCCGCTGCCGCCAAGCAGGCGTTCGACTCGATCGTGCAGCGCGACGCCCCCGACGCCAACCGGGG
>DMTU01000102.1:3457-3915 GCA_003476595.1 Acidimicrobiaceae bacterium
AGCTCGTCTGGGTCACGGGCGCGGTGCTCGGCATCATCCCGATGCCGATGTGGCTCGGCTTCCTGCTCGTCGCCGGCGTCTCCGCGTTCGCCGGCGCGTCCTACGCCGCCGGCTCCCAGGGGATGCGCGACGTCGTGCAGCGTCGGGTTCAACGGGCGCGGCGGGCCGCCGCGTCGGGCGAGGAGACGACCGTGGTGCCCAGCGTGCCCCCCTCCATCGCCACCCCGCCCCGCCCCGGCGACGACCCGACCGTGGTGGAGGACGCGTGAGCACCCGCATCGTGGTCCTCGCCGACACGCACGTGGCCCGGGGCTCCACCCGCCGCCTGCCTGACGCCGTCTACGCCCACCTCGACGGGGCCGACGCCATCTGGCACGCCGGCGACGTGCTCGTCCCCGAGCTGCTCGACGAGCTGGCCGGGTTCGCCCCGGTGGAGGCGGTGCTCGGCAACAACGACC
>DMTU01000102.1:4037-10848 GCA_003476595.1 Acidimicrobiaceae bacterium
GCAACAACGACCACGAGCTGCTCGGCATCCTGCCCGAGCGCACCGAGGAGACCGTCGACGGGGTGCGCATCGCCATGGTGCACGACAGCGGCACCACCAAGGGCCGGGAGCGGCGCATGCGCCGCTGGTTCCCTGACGCCGACCTGGTGGTCTTCGGCCACAGCCACCAGCCGGTGGACGCCGTCGGCGTCGACGGCCAGCGCCTGCTCAACCCGGGGTCGCCCACCCAGCGCCGGCGGGCGCCGACGCACACGATCGGCATCGTCACCTGCGACGACGGCCGCCTGGAGACGGAGATCGTCGACGTCACCTGACCTGCGCCGCAGCGTTCCCTGCGCGCGATCCGACCGTGTGCGGTCGTCCTGCGCGTGGAGAAGGGGGGTCAGGGGGTGTCGGTGTCGGTGCCGGTGTCGGTGCCCGTGTCGATCTCGATGCGGGCGAGCCAGAGGCCGGGTGCCTCGATCTCGGCCGGCGTCGGCAGGAACGACTCGCCCTTCCACAGCGCGTCGAGGGCGTCGAAGCCCTCCCGCTCGACCACGCCGTCGATGAAGGCCGCGCCCTGGTCGTAGGTGGCCTGGCCCAGCTCGAGGCCGAAGAGGCGGGCCACGAACCGGTCGGACTCGTCGGCCTGGACCCGGCGCCGGCGGACGGCTTCGGTGATCATCCCGTAGCTGGAGATGAGTCCGGTGCCGACGGCGTCCATGACGTGGTCGACGTAGCCCTCGATCATGGCGATGAGGGCCTCGAGGCGGGGGAGCAGGGCGCGCTGGGCGTCGGTCTGGATGGCGCCGAGCACGACCTCGGGGTCGCCGAACAGGTTCTGCAGCTCGGCCATCGACGCCTGCGGGTCCGACATGTCGACGGTGCCGAGCTTGTCGGAGAGGCCGCTGGCGTCGGGTCGGAACCCGGCGGCGTACTCGCGCAGGCCGCCCTCCAGGGCGGCCCGGACGTGGGGCACGGCGAGCACGGCGTGGTGCGCGATCTCGTGCATGGCCAGCCAGAGCAGGAGGTCCTTGCGGTCGATGGACCAGTCGTCGGCGAAGCCGTTGACGTTGGGCAGCACCAGCAGGAGCTCGTCGGAGGGCTCGCGGGGGATCGGCAGGTCGTACTGGCCGAAGCTGCGCTGGGCCAGGTGGCCGATCATCCCGCCGGCGGTGACGCCGAGCATCATCGGGGCCATCGACCCCATGATCTGGGTGAGCATGGCGGCGAAGGGGTCGCCCTGCTCGGCCGGGTCCGACGGTGCCTCCGGGGCGGTCGACAGCGACGAGGCGAGCGACTCGAACAGCGGCTTGTAGGCGTCGAGGCTGCGCTGCACCCACTGCATGCGGGTGACGGGGACGACCTGCACGCCCCGGCCGGTCATCGACGTGGACAGCCCCGTCTTCTGGGCGATGTGGAGGTCGGCCACCCGGGCCAGCTGCTCGACGTCCATGCGGGCGATGGGGTCGATGTTGGGCTCGGATTCGCCGCCCGAGGCGACCTGCATGGCCATCTGGCGGGCCGCGTCCCACTGCAGGCCACCGGCCGCGCCCCCCATCCCCCCGAGCATGCGCCCGAGGTCGCCGAGGAACGGCATGCCCTCGAAGGGGTTGTCGTCACCGGTTGGACCGAAGCCACTCATCACGGCCATGGTAGGGCGATGGCACGGATCGCGGTCACCGGCGCAGCGGGCCCGGTCGGCCGCCGGCTGTGCGCCGTGCTGGCCGCCGATCCGGACGTGGAGCTGGTCCGAGCGATCGACCGCCGCCGCGTCCACCTGCCCGACAGCGGCCGGGGCGACCCCCGTCGCGAGCGCCTCGACATCCGCCGGGAGCACCTGCGGGAGGCGGACCTCGACGACCTGCTCGACGGGATCGACGTCGTCTGCCACCTGGCCGGCTCCGACCCGCTCGAGGCCACGTCGTCGGACCACGACCTGGTGGCCACCACCCGGCTCCTCGAGGCGTTGGACCGGTCCCACGTCGACCAGCTCGTGGTGCGCACCTCGGCGACGGTGTACGGCGCGTGGCCGGACAACCCCGTGCCCCTCACGGAGGCCGCCGACCTGCGCCCGAACCCGGAGACCCCGTGGGTCCAGATGCGGGTGCGCATCGAGGAGCAGCTGCGGGCCTTCGCCGCCTCGCACCCCGATGTCGCGGTCGCCGTGCTGCGGCCGAGCGTCACCGTCTCGGACGAGGGCCCCGACGAGCTCGGCCGGGTGCTGGCCGCGGCGCGCGTGGTGGCCCCGGCCGACGGTGCGTCGCCGGCGCAGTTCGTGCACGTGGACGACGTCGTCGCCGCGGTGGACGCCATCCGACGCGCCCGCGCCGAGGGCGCCTTCAACGTGGCGCCCGACGGTGCCATCCCCGCCGACCGCATCCGCGCCCTGGTCGGCGGTGCCCCCCGGGTGCCGCTCCCCGCCTGGCTGGCCCGCCGCCTCACCGCCATCGGGTGGCGGTACCGCCTCGCCCCGACCCCGCCCGGCTTCGTCCCCTTCGTCACCGACTCCTGGGTGGTGGCCAACGACCGGATCCGGACGCTGGGCTGGACGCCGACGATGACCAACGAGGAGGTCTACGTCGCCGGGCACGACGCCGCGCCGTGGGCGCAGATCTCCCCGAAGCGCCGGCAGGAGCTGGCGCTCGGTGCCACCGCGGCCGTGCTGGTCGCCGGCGGTGTCGCCGCGGCCGCGGCGGTGCGGCGGACCCTGCGCTGATCAGCCCTTCCGGGCCAGCGTGACCTGCACCTCTCGGGGCTCGCCGTCCCGGTGGACCTCGAGCACGACGACGTCGCCGGGCATGTGCCGGCGCAGGACCGCGATGAGCGCCGACATGGTCGGGGTCGGGTCGCCGTCGATCGACACGACCACGTCGCCGGGCTCGATGCCGGCACGTCGCGCCGGCCCGTCGTCGGTGGCCTCCACCAGCGCGCCCCCGGAGAGGCCCATCCCCATCGCCTCGTCGACGTCGAGGTCGGTGCCGCGCAGGCCCAACCAGACGTGCTCGGCCCGCCCGTGCTCGACGAGCTGGTCGGCGACGTGGCCGGCCAGGTCGATCGGGGTGGCCACGCCGAACCGCGCGCCGCCGCTCGAGGCGCTGGCGCCGCTGATGATGCCCACGATGCCGCCGCGCTGGTCGACGAGCGCGCCGCCCGCCGTCCCGGGCGCGAAGGCCTTGTCCACGAGGATCATCCCGTGGTGGGTGGCGCCGTCGCCGGATTCGAGCCGCTTCCCGACCGCCGCCACGACACCCGAGGACACGGTGAGGTCCCAGCCGCCGTCCGGGGACGCCCCCACCGCGACGGCGAGCGACCCGACGGCGACCGGGTCGGCCTCGCGGGCCAGCTCGGGGGCGTCGAGCTCGATGTCGACCTGCAGGACGGCGATGCCCGTGACCTCGTCGATGCCGACGAGGCGAGCGATGGCGGCCTCGCCGCCGTGGAGGACCACGTCGATCTCGTCGGCGCCGGTGACCGAGGGCCCGTCGGTCACGAGGTAGCCGTCCGGGCGCCAGGCCACGGCGCTGGCCGGGGTCTGCTCCTCGCCCCGGTGGACCAGCAGCGCGGCGACGGACGGGGCGGTGCGGTGGGCGACGTCGGCCACACCGTCCTCGATGCCGTCGAGGACCGAGGTCTGCGACGCGACCTGGCGCTCCACGACGCGCTCGTCGAAGCCCCCGAGCGCCGCCACGGCGCCCACGACGAGGGTGGCGCCGGCGATGCCCGACACCAGCATCAGCCCGGCGGTGCGCCGGTCGATCCCCGGGCGAGGCGGGGCTGCCGCGGGGACCGCGCGATCCGACGCCACCTCGCTCGGGTGGCGCCACAACCGGTCCTCTGGGGGCAGCGGCGGGGTGTACCCGACGTCATCGGGGTCGTGTGCATCCTCGCCGTGCCCGTCGCCGGGATCGCCCGGAAGCAGCGGGGGCACCGGAGCGACCCTACCGACGGCTCGCGGGCCGTGGACGTCGCCCACCGGCACTTCACCTGTTCTGCGCGCCGGATCGTAGTCTTGGACCAGATGATCCCCTCCGCCACCCTCGAGCCTCCGGCGCGTGGCCACGACTGGCTCGCGCTCACCGAGGCGCCACTGCCGGTGCAGGTGGCCACCGACTGGGCGGTGCGCCCGGACTGCGGTGGGGTCGTCACCTTCGTCGGCACCGCCCGGGATCACAGCGAGGGCCGACCCGGGGTCGAGGTGCTCGAGTACGAGGCCTACGAGACCGAGGTCGTGCCCCGCCTCGCCCGCGTCGCCGCCGAAGCCCGCGCCCGGTGGGCGACCGTGGGCAACATCGCCCTGCTGCACCGCACCGGCCCGCTCCAGGTCACCGACGCCGCCGTGGTCGTGTCGGTGTCGGCGCCGCACCGGGACGAGGCCTTCGCCGCGGCCCGCTTCTGCATCGACGCCCTGAAGCAGTCGGTGCCGATCTGGAAGAAGGAGCGCTGGGACGGGGGCGAGAGCTGGGGCCTCGAGGCCCAGCACCTGCAGGACCCCGCCCTCGTGCCCGGGCCCGAGGCCGACGGATGATCCCGTTCCTGCTCGTGATCGTGGTCATCGTCGTCGTGGGCGTCAGCGTGCTGGCCTACCGAGGGCGACCCGAGAGCTCCATCGAGTCCGGCATCCGCGCGTTCCGGCGCGAGATGCGCGCCCTCGCCCCGCCGCCCGAGCACCGCCGGGGCCCCGACGACCACCACCCCGACTCGCCACCCCAGGACGTCGAGTAGCCGTGGCCCGCGACCTCGCCATCGACCTCGGCACCGCGAACACGCTCGTGTACGCGAAGGGCCAGGGCATCGTCATGAACGAGCCCACCGTGATCGCGCTCAACAAGCGCAACGGCGACGTGCTCGCCATGGGCCGGGAGGCCTGGCAGATGATCGGGCGCACGCCCAGCTACATCATCGCCGTGCGGCCGCTGCGCCAGGGAGCCATCACCGACTTCGACATCACCCAGCGCATGATCCGCCTGATCCTGCAGCGCGCCGGCGTGAACCGCTTCAACCGCCCCCGCGTGGTCATCTGCGTGCCGTCCGCCATCACCGAGGTCGAGCGCCGCGCCGTCACCGAGGCCGCCCGGCGCGCCGGCGCCGCCGACGCCCAGCTCCTCGAGCAGCCCATGGCCGCCGCCATCGGGGCCGAGCTCCCGATTCACGAGCCGGTGGCGAACATGGTCATCGACGTCGGCGGCGGCACCACCGAGACCGCGCTGATCAGCCTCGGGGGCATCGTCGCCCTGCAGGCCGTGCGGGTCGGCTCCTTCGACATCGACGCCGCCATCCAGTCCTACGTGCGCCGGGAGTACGGCATCGCCATCGGCGAGCGCACGGCGGAGGAGATCAAGATCGCCATCGGCTCGGCCTGGCCGATCGACGACGAGGTGCGGGCCGAGGTGCGGGGCCGGGACCTCATGACCGGGCTCCCCAAGACCGTCATCCTCTCCAAGCCCGAGGTGCGCGAGGCGATCAGCGAGCCGGTCACCGCCATCGTGGACTCGGTGATCGCATGCCTGGGCCAGGCCCCGCCGGAGCTGGCCGACGACCTCATCAGCACCGGCATGCAGCTCGTCGGCGGCGGCGGGATGCTGCAGGGCCTCGATCGACGGATCTCGGTGGAGACCGACATCCCGGTGCAGCTGGTCCAGCAGCCGCTCGAGTCGGTCGTGCTCGGCGCCGGGCGCTGCGTGGAGGCCTACGACGACCTCAAGGTGATGTTCATGGGCGGGCGGGCCGTCTGAGCAGGCCGTCCGGGCCGCGCTGTCACCGCATCGTCATCGTTCCGTTGGGGGACGTAGCAGGTCGAACCCGTCCCAATCGGACGTCGAAGGTGTGACATGCGTCGACGCCGGCCGGTGATCGGTGTAGGTTGCGGCCCGCTAATGACGCAGCGTCCAGTAGGTCCCGCTTGGGACGGGGGCGCTGCGGACGCAAGACTGCCCGCTCCGGCGGGCCGTTCCAGGGGGAAAACAGCATCGCTGCACTACTCGACGTCTCCGACGTCACCGTCCGCTTCGGCGGCGTCGTCGCCCTCGACGGGTTGTCGTTCGCCATCGACGAAGGCCAGATCTGCGCGCTGATCGGCCCCAACGGCGCCGGCAAGACCACGCTCTTCAACGTGGTGAGCCGGGTGTACGACCCGACCGAGGGCCACATCACCTACGACGGCGACGACCTCATCCACCTCGCCCCGCACACGATCGCCCGGGTCGGCATCGCCCGCACCTTCCAGAACGTCGCGCTGTTCCGCGGCATGACCACCCTCGACAACATCATGTCCGGCCGCACGCTGATGATGCGCCGGAACTTCTTCTGGCAGGCGCTCCGCTTCGGCCCGGCGCTTGCCGAGGAGATTGCCCACCGCCGCCGGGTCGAGGAGATCATCGACTTCCTCGAGATCCAGGCCATCCGCAAGACGCCGGTCGGCCGGCTGCCTTACGGCCTGCAGAAGCGCGTGGAGCTTGGCCGGGCGCTCGCCGCCGAGCCGCAGCTCCTGCTGCTGGACGAGCCCATGGCGGGCATGAACGTCGAGGAGAAGGAGGACATGAGNNGCATCGCCCGCACCTTCCAGAACCTGGCGCTGTGGCCCGGCATGAGCGTGCTCGAGAACGTCATGGTCGGCATGCACACGACGTCCAAGCAGACGTTCCTCACCTCCGCCCTCCGCCTCGGGCTCAGCAAGGAGGAGCGCCAACTGCGGGAGAAGGCCCACGCCGTCCTCGAGGAGCTCGACCTGCAGGCCTTCGCCCGCCACCCCGCCGCCGGGCTCCCGTTCGGGACGCTCAAGCGGGTGGAGCTGGCCCGGGCCATCGTGTCGGATCCCCGCCTGCTCCTCCTG
>DMTU01000102.1:10958-11380 GCA_003476595.1 Acidimicrobiaceae bacterium
CGGTGCCGCAAGCAGGGCGGAGCTCCTCCTCGACGAGCCCGCCGGCGGCCTCACCCACAGCGAGGTCGACGAGCTGGCCTCGGTCATCAAGCAGGTCCGGGACAACCGCAACCTCACCGTGCTGCTGGTCGAGCACCACATGCACATGGTGATGGGCATCTCCGACAAGGTCGTCGTGCTCGACTTCGGCTCCAAGATCGCCGAGGGGCTGCCGTCGGAGATCCAGCGCGACGAGCGGGTCATCGAGGCCTACCTGGGGGCACCGGCATGACCGACGCGACCACCACCGCTGCCGGCACGCCTGCACCCACCGGCAAGCCCATCCTGCAGATCTCCGGCGTCCACGCCGCCTACGGCATGGTCCGGGTCCTGCACGGCATCGACCTCGAGGTCCACGACGGCGAGGTCGTCGTGGTGCTCGG
>DMTU01000102.1:11592-11875 GCA_003476595.1 Acidimicrobiaceae bacterium
GGGCCGGCAAGACCACCACGATGCGGGCGATCTGCGGCCTGGTCGACACGACCGGCTCCATCCTCCTCGACGGCAAGGAGATCGTCGGCAAGAAGTCGGCCGACGTCGCCCGCCTCGGCGTCGCCCACGTCCCCCAGGGGCGCGGCACCTTCGCCGACCTGTCCGTCGAGGACAACCTGCAGGTCGGCGCCTTCGTGCGCAAGGACAAGGAGATCCGCTCCGACATCGACCGCTGGTACGACGTCTTCCCCGTGCTGGGGGAGCGCCGCCAGCAGCAGGCCGG
>DMTU01000102.1:12095-12256 GCA_003476595.1 Acidimicrobiaceae bacterium
CTGCTGCTGCTGGACGAGCCGTCCCTCGGGCTCGCCCCGATGATCGTGCAGAACGTGTTCAGGAACCTGCAGTCGATCCGCGAGGAGTTCGGCACGACGATGCTGGTCGTCGAGCAGAACGCCAACCTCGCCCTCGGCATCGCCGATCGCGGCTACGTCAT
>DMTU01000102.1:12468-13220 GCA_003476595.1 Acidimicrobiaceae bacterium
GAAGCGGGCCGGATCGTGCTCAGCGGCACGGCCGACGAGCTGAGCAGCGACGACGCCGTGCGCGCCGCCTACCTCGGGTACTGAGCCCATGACCACCACCTCCCACCCCCGACAGGAGATCTGACTCCGTGGAGCTCTTCCTCGCCCGCCTGTTCGACGGGCTCTCCTCCGGTGCCACCTACGCGGTGATCGCCGTGGCGCTCGTGCTGATCTACAAGGCCACGACGCTGATCAACTTCGCCCAGGGCGAGCTGGCCATGCTCGGCTCGTTCTTCGCCTACATCCTCGCCATCGAGCAGGGGATCCCGCTCTACCTGGCCATCGTCCTGGCGATGCTGCTGTCGGCGGTGCTCGCCGCCGGCATCGAGCGGGTGCTGATCAGGCCGTTCGACCCCTCTGACCACCTCCCCCTCGTCATCATCACCCTGGGGCTGTTCCTGGTGATCAATGCCGTGGCCGGCATGATCTGGGGCTTCGACCCCCGCAGCTTCCCCCGGATGTTCCCCGAAGGCGACGTGTGGAGCATGGGCATCGCCCGGCTCCGCTGGTACACGGTCGGCACGATGGCCACCGTCTTGATCCTGCTCGTCCTGCTGACGCTGCTGCTGAAGAAGACCAAGATCGGCCTCGCCTTCCGGGCGGTCTCCTCCAACCTGGAGTCCTCCGGGCTCGTCGGCGTGCGCGCCGGACCCACGCTGCAGTTCGGCTGGATGCTCGCCACCGCCGTGGGCACCCTGGCGGGTGCCCTCTTC
>DMTU01000102.1:13313-17636 GCA_003476595.1 Acidimicrobiaceae bacterium
GGGTGCCCTCTTCGTGGCAGATCCGTTCCGCCAGCTCGACCCGACGTGGGCGCAGCGGGTGCTGATCTTCGCCGCAGCCGCTGCCGTGATCGGTGGGCTCGACAGTCTGTGGGGCGCCCTCGCTGGCGGGGTCATCCTGGGACTCGTGGAGTCCATGGTCGTCGGCTACGTCGACTGGATCCCGAACCAGATGGGCCTCGCCGCGGCCGTGGTGGCCATCATCATCGTGCTGTTGATCAGACCCAACGGGCTGTTCGGCTCGAAGGCGGTGGAGCGGGTATGAGCGCGCGACGCGTCATCACCGAGGGCAGCAACGCCCACAAGGTCTACCGGTACGTCCCCTGGGCGATCTTCGCCTCCATCGCCTTCACCGCCCCGTTCTGGGCCGTTCACACGCCGGCGTTGAGCATCGGGGACTCCACTCTCACCTTCAGCCTCGGCAACCTCAACCACGCCGTCGCGTACATGGTGGGCGTCCTGGGCCTCGGCATCCTCGTCGGGTACAACGGCCAGATCTCGCTGGGAAACAGCTTCTTCATGGGCGTCGGCGGCTACCTCACCGCCACGCTCGTGACGGATGACGGCTGGCCGTTCTTGGCCACGCTCGTCGTGGTGCTCCCGGTCTGCTTCATCATCGGGATGCTGGTTGGGCTGCCTGCGCTGCGGATCAAGGGCCTGTACCTTGCGCTGACCACCCTCGGACTCGCCGCGGTGTTCCCGTCGATCGTCCGCATGGAGCAGCTCCGCGATCGCACCGGCGGCGCAAACGGCAAGCGCATAGAGTCCGACCTCGACGCACCGGACTGGGTGCCGATCGAGGCGATCTCCGATGTCCTCGCCGGCATCCCGCTGCTGGGTGACTGGGTCTACGGCGAGGGCGGCGTCCGCGGTCGCGACGCCGATGCCATCTGGGTGTTCCTGCTGCTGGCCGCACTCACCGCCGCCGCATTCTGGGTCGCCCGGAACCTCATCTACAGTCGTCCCGGCCGCTCGATCATCGCCATCCGCGACAACGAGACCGGCGCGGCGGTCAACGGCGTGAACGTGCCGATGACCAAGACGCTCACGTTCGGCTTCAGCGCCATGCTCGGCGGCCTGTCGGGGACCATGTACGCCATGGCCATCGGCTTCGTCGCTCCCGACGTGTTCGGGATCAACTTGGCCATCTTCCTCATCGTCGGCCTGGTGGTCGGAGGCGTCGGCACCCTCAGCGGTGCGGTCATCGGTGGCCTGGTCATCGTCTTCGTGCCGGTCTGGGCCTCGCAGATCGAGTCCGTGCCCGGCGTGCCGGAGCGCTTCCTGCGTGGCCCGACCGGGACGTTCTTCCTGGGCCTGCTGCTCATCGTGCTGACGTTCTTCCTCCCCGGCGGCATCGTCTACGGCGTGCGAAAGCTCCGGGCTCGCTTCGTCCAGATCGTCCCGGCCGGTCCGACCGACCCCGGCGACGACGGGGACACCACGCTGCCGGACGACCACCCTCACGAGGATCGCGCCGAACGCATCCTCGACCGGGACGACGGGGCCAGCGCGGCCCCTGTGTCCGCCCCTGCACAAGCAACCAACCAAGGAGAACCAACGTGAGAGCATCCCGACTGTGGCGGATCTTCGCCATGCTGCTGGCGCTGTCGCTCGTCGCCGCCGCCTGCGGCGACGACGACGACGAAGCCGGCACCACCACCGACGACACCGAGGACACCGCCGATGGTGGCGATGACGGTGGCGAGGGCGGTGACGCCGGTGCCATGGAGGGTGAGATCGAGGTTGCCGAGGGCACCGTCGTCAACACCGACGACTGCCCGTCCGACTGGGATCCTGAAGCCGGTCTGACCGACGACACGATCAAGCTCGGCATGAGCCTCCCCGAGTCCGGAGCCGTGGCCGCCCTCGGCGGCCTCGACGACGGCATGCGCGCCTGGTTCGACCAGATGGAGCCCATCGATGGCCGCTCGGTGGAGCTGGTCTCGGCCGACGACGCCTACGACCCGGCCCGTGCGCTGGCCAACGTCGAGGACTTCCTCGAGTCCGACGAGCCGTTCGCGTTGACGTACCTCGTCGGCACGGCGAACGTGCTCGCGGTGCGCGACGTCTCCGATGAGGAGTGCATGCCGATGCTGTTCAACTCCACCGGGTTCCCGGCCTGGGGTGATCCGGCCAACTACCCGTGGACCATCGGTGGCCTACTCAGCTACAACACCGAAGCCAACCTGTGGTGCACCTACATCGAGAACGAGATCGGCCCCGACGCAACCGTGGCTGCGCTCTACATGGACAACGACTTCGGTCTGGCCTACGAAGAGACGGTCAACGACTGCGACATCAACCTGGTCGAAAGCGTCCGCCACGACCCGGCGGCCCCAGACGTCACCGACGAGATCACCACGCTGGCGTCCTCCGATGCCGACGTCGTGCTCCTCGGCACCACCGGTGCGCCGTGTCCACAGTCCATGGCCGCGATCGCCCAGTCCAGCTGGGATCCGACGGTCCTGCTGTCCAATACCTGCCAGGGCATCGCGACCTACTTCGCACCGATCGATCCGGCGGGTGACGGCGTGATCGTGGCTGCGACGGCCAAGGAGGCCGGCGAACTCGAGGACGAGGACGTCATCGCCGCCCGCGAGGCCCTCGAGGCGGCCGGCCTGAACCCCGACGAGGGTTCGTTCTACACCGGTGTCACCTTCGGTCACACGGTCGAGAATGTGCTCCGTCAGGCTGCCGAGATGGAGGGTGGTCTCAACCGCATCAACCTCATGCGGGCGGTCTGGAACGCCGACTTCTCCAACCCCTTGGGGTTGGAAGGCGGTACCTACCAGACCGACGGCACGAACGACTCGTACCTGGTCGAAGCGGTGAAGTTCCAGCGCTACGTGGCTCCGGCCGCCGGCGAGGAGCTCGGTCGCTACGAGGACGTCGGTGAGCTCCAGAACATCGAGGGTGAGACGGGCACCTTCGAGGGCTGAGCCTGCCCTTCGGGCAGGTCGAGTTGCTCGGCTGCGCCTCGCAACTCCAGCGCTCGTTCAGCTGACGAAGCAGACGGTGGCCGGCCCCTCGGGGCCGGCCACCGCCGCGTCCGGGCTGCGGCGGCTTCAGGCGCTGTCAGACACGAGGTCCTCGGCCGCCTGGCGGACCTGGCGATCGCGGTCGGACAGCGCTCGCTCGAGGGCGGCATCGACCTCGGGACCCTCGAAGGCGGCGAGGGCGAGCACGGCCCGCCGGCGCAGGGTCGCTCGACCCTCGAGCGCGAGGAGCACGGCCGGGAGCCCGACCGGGTCGCCGATCGCGCCGATCGCGGCGACCGCGGCCTCGCGGACCAGGTGCTCGGGGTGCTCCGTCGCCAACCGGGTCAGCGCCTCGGCGGCGCCCGGCTCCGGGGGCTGGCGCTCGCCGGCGGCCCAGGCCGCGGTCTCGGCCACCACCGGATCCTCGTCGTCGAGCAGCGAAAGAGCCGACGGCGGCCGGTCGCCCGGTCGGGTGGCGGCCAGCGACAGCGCCCGCCGGCGGACACCGGGAGCGGGGTCCCCGAGCGCGGCCGTCAGCTCGTCATCGCCGAGCGTGCCGATCCGGTCCAGCGCCGCCAGGGCCGTGGCCCGCACCTTGTGGTCCTCGTCGGTGAGCAGCGAGCGGGCGGTGGCCTCGTCGCCGGTGTGCCCGGCGACGGCCGCGTCGCGACGGCGCTTGGTGGCGTCGCCGCTCACCCGACGGCGCCGTCGACCAGCTCGGCGACCAGGCCGAACGCGGCGCCGGCGATGGCGGCGATGCCCACCCCGATGACCGCCAGGGTGACGAGGAGGAACACGAGGCTGACCAGCTTGCGCCACAGCGGGACCCGGGCGACCTCCCGGTACGTGCCCTCCACCGCGGTGTAGGCGGACGGGACCTTCTTCTGGCCTCGGCGGCCGGTCGGAGCCGGCGTCGGGAGGGGTGCGAGCGGCGTCCCGACCGGCTCGAACGCGGCCTGCTCGGGACCGGGTGCGGCCGGCGCCGCCTCGGCCTCGGGGATGCCGGGCGACGGGCGGGCCGTCGTGCCGGCCCGCCGGGCGGGCCGTAGGCTGCCCGGAGCGAACCGACCCAGCAGACGCGAGAGCCCGCGGGCGTCGATCAGCCACACGGCCAACAGGCCGGCGCCACCGCCGAGCACCACGAGCAGGATGAGAGTGAGCACCGAGGACGAGAGCGTACCGGGGGCGGTCGGGACCCGTGAGCACGACCGGGCCATCCCCGAGCCCCCCGATGCCCCGGTGTCACGGCGACGCACGTGGCCGTGGTGGCTCGCCGCGGCCGCGCTGCTCGGGACGGCGGCCGCCCTGTTCGCGGCCTTCACGGTGC
>DMTU01000062.1:0-384 GCA_003476595.1 Acidimicrobiaceae bacterium
GAGGCGGGTCGATCCACCACCCCCGCTGCGGGACGAGCTTCTTGCTGGTGGTGGCGGGCATCGCCGCCGTCGTCCACCCGTTCCTGCCGCACGGTTCGCTCGTGCTGCAGCTGGCCGGTCGCATCCTGGCGGTGCCGCTCATCGTGGCGGTGTCCTACGAGGTGCTGACCGCGCTCGGCCGGGTGGCCGCGCTCCGGCCCGGGAGCCGGCTCGATCGTGTCCTGGTGTGGCCGCAGCGGTTCACCACCCGCCGACCCGATGATGCCCAGGTCGAGGTGGCCATCGCGGCCCTCCAGGGAGCACTCGGCCCGGTCAGCGTGGTGCCGACCGGGCCAGGGGTGCTCGCTGCATCGCAGTCCTAGAAGATGAGGATGAGGATGAGGA
>DMTU01000062.1:564-4403 GCA_003476595.1 Acidimicrobiaceae bacterium
GATGAGGATGAGGATGAGGATGAGGAGGATGAGACCGCCGATTCCGATGTACATGAGTTGGTCCTTTCGAGGTGGGTGGGGACGCCCGAACCCGTACCCCTGGCGGGCGTTCGGCAGAACGACCAGGTCCGGAACCACCCGATCGGGCCAGTCCCGGGCGGGGTTCCCGTGCCACGACGAAGCGGAATAGGGTCCGCCCCATGCCTGCCTCCAAGCCTCCCGTCACCGTCGCCGTCACCGGTGCAGCCGGCCAGATCGGCTACTCGCTCCTCTTCCGCATCGCGAGCGGCGCCCTCCTCGGCCCGGACCAGCCCGTGCACCTCAAGCTCCTCGAGATCACGCCTGCCATGGGCGCCCTCGAGGGCGTGGTGATGGAGCTCGACGACTGCGCCTTCCCGCTGCTCGAGGGCATCACGACCTCGGACGACCCCAACGTCGCCTTCGACGGCGTCCAGATCGCCCTGCTCGTCGGCTCGATGCCCCGCAAGGCCGGCATGGAGCGGGCCGACCTCCTGGAGGCCAACGGCGGGATCTTCACCGTCCAGGGCAAGGCCCTCAACGACAACGCCGCCGACGACGTCAAGGTGCTGGTGGTCGGCAACCCGGCCAACACCAACGCCCTCATCGCCATGCACTCGGCCCCGGACATCCCCCGCGAGCGCTTCACCGCCATGACCCGCCTCGACCACAACCGGGCCATCGCCCAGCTCTCGAAGAAGGCCGGGTCGACCGTGAACGACATCCGCAAGATGACGATCTGGGGCAACCACTCGGCCACCCAGTACCCCGACGTGTTCCACGCCGAGGTCAACGGCACGAGCGGCTTCGAGGCCGCCGGCTCGGACCAGTCCTGGCTGGAGAGCGACTTCATCCCCACCGTGCAGAAGCGCGGCGCCGCCATCATCGACGCCCGGGGCTCGAGCTCCGCCGCCTCGGCCGCCAACGCCGCCATCGACCACGTGCACGACTGGGTGCTCGGCTCGCCCGAGGGCGACTGGGTCTCGATGGCCGTGCCGTCCGACGGCTCCTACGGCGTGCCCGAGGGCATCATCTCCAGCTTCCCGTGCACCACGAAGGACGGGCAGTGGAGCATCGTGCAGGGCCTCGACATCGACGACTTCAGCCGGGCCCGCATCGACGCCTCCGCCAACGAGCTGGTCGAGGAGATGGAGACCGTCAAGGGCCAGGGGCTCATCTGAACGAGGAAACCCCGTGGATTCGACACCACGGGTGGTTCGAATCCACGAGATTTCCGTTTACTTGAGGAACTTGGACGTGGTGTTGTCGGCGAGCACCTTGCCGCCGGTCTGGCACGTCGGGCAGTAGTGCACGGTGTAGCGGGTGTAGGCCACCTCCCGGATGGCGTCCCCGCACACCGGACAGGCCTCGCCGGTGCGGTGGTGCACGGCGCCCGGGCGGTCCTTGGAGGACGACATGTCCTCCCGTGATCGCTCGTAGGCCAGGCCCTCGTCGACCGCGCCGGCGATGGCGGCCACGAGCGCCGCGGCGTCGTCCGGGCCGAGCTTGGCGGTCATGGCGAAGGGCGACAGCTTCGCCCGGTGCAGGACCTCGTTGGCCAGGCGCCGCCCGAGGCCGGCGAGGCGACGCTGGTCCCGCAGGAACCCGTGCACCCGCGTGTTCTCCTCGTGCAGGAGGGCGAGCATGGCGTCGACGTCGACCTCGGTGGCGTCGGGGCCGAGGTGGTCCAGGGGCTCGTGGTCCCCGGGGTCGCCGTCGACCACCCACACGCCGGCCTTGCGCTCGGTGCCGGCCTCGGACAGCAGCAGCGCCCGACCGTCGTCGAAGGTCCAGCGGGCCTGGCCGCCCTTGGGCTTGGCCGCCTGCTTGGGGTCGGGCCGCAGCCGACCGCCCTGCATCAGGTGCACGACGTGGGTGGCGGAGGGGAACCGCAGCAGGAGCAGCTTGCCCCGGCGCCCCACGGACTCGAGCGCCTCGCCGTGGGTGACGGCCGGGTCGGGGGAGAAGGTCTTCAGCGCGGTGAAGGCGATGGGCTGGAACCGCTGCAGGACCGCGCCGGCGAACTCCTCGGTCAGCCGCTCGGCATGGGCCTGGACCTCGGGGAGCTCGGGCACGTCAGGAGAACGCCGTCTCGGCCTTGACCTGCGCGAACAGGTCGCCCAGCACCTCGAGGGCAGCTCGGTTGTCGAGCAGGGCGCGCACGTCGCCGCCGAGCACCAGGTCGCCGGCGATGAACGCGTCGAGGGCGGGGCGACGGCCGGTGGCGATGTCCACGGCGGTCTCGCGGTCGCTGGTGAGGCGCACGTCCGGGTCACCGTCGCCGCCGGCCACCACCGAGCAGCGCCCCTGGTCCACGACGAGGCGCCAGCGGGGGCCGTCCCGCACGACCTGCTCGATGGTGACGCTGGCGTCGGCGAGGGGGTCGGGGTCGGGGACGGGTCGGGCGCGGGCGGCACCGTCCATGGCGGCGAGCCACTCGTCGGAGAGGAACTGCACGTCGTGCATCGTGGCACGCGACGATGGCCCCGTGGCCCCCCGACCCGCCGACGAGCACCCCCACGACCCGCTCGACGGGGGGTGGAGCGAGACCTGGTCGTTCGACTTCGCCTCGGCCGACGGCGACCTCGGTGGCTGGGTCGCGTTCACCCGCTTCGCCGACCACGCCTGGTACCAGGCCGCCCTCGCCGGCCCGCGCCGCCAGCTGCTCATGGTGCTCGATCACCACGTGCCGTTCCGCAGCAACCCGATGGAGGTCCGCACGACCGGGCTGTGGGCCGACCACATCTGCGAGACGCCCCTCGACCACTGGACCCTGGGGCTGGAGACCTTCGCGTTGGGGGTGGACGACCCCCGCGAGCTGCACGGGCGCCAGCACGGCGACAACGTGGCCCTCGGCTTCGACCTCGAGTGGGAGACCGACGGGCCGGTGGTCGAGCACCCCCTGGACGCCGGCGTCCACGGCTACGAGCTGGCGTGCCGGGTGTACGGCGAGGTGCTGGTCGGTCGCGACGTGATCGACGTCGAGGGGGTCGGCAGCCGATCCCACCACTGGGGACCCCTCGACTGGGTCGTCGACGACGGCTGGCACCTGAGCGGGGTGGTCGAGGGGCCGACCCGCTGGTCGGTCGACCACCGGGACGGGACGACCACCGCGCTCCTCGAGGCCGACGGCACCGTGCGGCGGGTGGACGCGAGGGGCGAGGTGGAGGTCGACGAGGACGGGCTCCCGGTCGCCGCTCGGGTCGACGCCGATGGCACCGAGCTGCGGGTCGAGGTGCTGGCGGTGACGCCCGTGCCCGTCGAGGTCGCCGGCCGACAGATCCGCCGACCGCGCGCCCTGTGCCGCTTGCGCTCGTCCGGCGGGTGGACCGGCGTGGGGTGGCTCGAGCTCCGGGCCGGCGCCGGGGGCTCCCTCGGCGCCGGGTGACCGGTGGTCAGCGGGCCGGGACCTCGGCGTGCTCGACGGCCTCGCTGGCCCCGGCGAGTCGGGCCACGATGACGATGGCCGCCCCGGCGAGGAGGGCGAGCCCGATCGGCCACCACACGTCGCCGGCGGGGAGGGCGAGCTCGGCGCCGTTGGTGGACTCCTCGCTCCCGGTGCCGTTCGGCCAGGGCCACAGCACCCGCAGCGAGCCGAACATCAGGCCGATGAGCCCGGCCAGGATCGGCTGCTCGTGGCGCTCCAGGGCCCAGCTGAGCAGCGACGAGAACAGCGCCAGCCCGAGGACCGCGCCGGTGCCGAAGACGGCGATGACCACGAGGTCGCGCTCGTCGACCGAGTCGAGGACGAACTGGTAGAGCCCCAGCATCAGCAGCAGGAACGAGCCGGAGATGCCGGGCAGGATCATGGCGCAGATGGC
>DMTU01000265.1:0-609 GCA_003476595.1 Acidimicrobiaceae bacterium
CCGAGGAGGTGGCGCACGTCCATCTCCGAGCACGGGGTCGGACCGTCGAGCTGGTCGGGGCGGACCGCGGCGACCGTCGCCGTGCCCACGGCGACGGCACGTCCGAAGACGTGGCGGGGATCGTCGACGCCGAAGGGCGCCGGGGTGGTCGTGGTTGCGGTGGTGGGTTCCATGGGGGCAGCATCCGCGCCAAAACCGGTCACGTTGTGGCCAGTTTCTCTGCGAACATCTCCGCATGCGTGCCGACCGCCTCGTCGCCGTCCTCCTCCTGCTCCAGCAACGGAGTCGGGTCACCGCCCGCGAGGTGGCCGACGAGCTCGAGATCTCGGAGCGGACCGCCCGCCGCGACCTGGAGGCCCTGGGGCTCGCGGGCATCCCGGTGTACTCCCAGGCCGGGCGGGGCGGCGGCTGGCGGCTGGTCGGCGGCGCCCGCACCGACCTCAGCGGGCTCACCGCCGCCGAGGCCCGGGCGCTGTTCCTCGTCGCCGGGCCGGCATCCGGTGGCGCCCCGGCCGTGCGGTCGGCGCTGCGCAAGCTGGTCGGCGCGCTGCCGGAGCCGTTCCGGGTCGAGGCCGAGTCGGCGGCCGCCTCGCTCCACGTCGACAACGT
>DMTU01000265.1:857-1219 GCA_003476595.1 Acidimicrobiaceae bacterium
GACCCGCTCCAGCAGGCGGTGATCGACGGCGTGCAGGTCGAGCTCGGCTACGTCGCCCGGGACGGACGCAGCTCGTCGCGGACCGTGCACCCCCTGGGCGTGGTCGCCAAGGGTCCATCGTGGTACCTGGTCGCCGGCACCGACCGCGGGCAGCGCACCTTCCGGATCGACCGGGTCACCGACGTCGCCCGCACGGACCGCCCGGCGACGCGCCCGGACGGCTTCGACCTGGCCGAGGAGTGGCGGGCCATCGCCGAGGCCATCGACCGGGGAGGCACGCCGATCGAGGTCCGCGCCGTCGCCGATCCGGAGCGCATCGAGGTCCTGCGGTGGATCCTCGGATCCCGGCTCGACGTCGGCGG
>DMTU01000265.1:1386-1957 GCA_003476595.1 Acidimicrobiaceae bacterium
GGCGTCGAGGTCGTCATCCGCGGCCACAGCAGCCGGTCCGTCGCCGGCGAGCTGGCCGGTCTCGGCCGCTGGCTCCACGTCACCTCACCCGAGGAGGTCCGGCGAGACCTCGCCGACGTCGGGCAGCAGCTGGGCGACCTCTACGGCGCGGACCGCACCTCCTGACGTTCACACTGCCGAAACACCCGGGAAGCCACCGGGACACACCCTTTCGCCAACGTGACGCCGAACTGTGCGGCGGCTGTCGCTGCGCACCGATCGAGGAGTGAGCGCAGATGGATGGTGGCGACGCCTGGGTGCTGATGTCGACGGCGCTGGTGCTGTTCATGGTGCCGGGCCTGGCCCTGTTCTACGGGGGCATGGTGCGCTCGAAGAACGTGCTGAACATGCTGCTGATGAACCTGTACTGCCTCGCCGTCATCCCCCTGCTGTGGGTCACGGTCGGCGCCTCGCTCAGCGGGTCCGGTTCCAACGGGCTCATCGGCGGCTTCGACAACATCGGACTGCAGGGCCTCGACGGCGACGGCCTCCTCGCCACCGCCTTCCTCATGACCTTCGCCGCCATCACCCC
>DMTU01000265.1:2161-2490 GCA_003476595.1 Acidimicrobiaceae bacterium
GCCCTGATCAGCGGCGCGGTCGCCGACCGCATGCGGTTCGCCGCCTGGGCCGTGTTCGTGCCGATCTGGAGCCTGATCGTCTACGTGCCGGTCGTGTTCTGGATCTACGGGCTCGACGCCGAGACGGGTGAGCTCATCGGGTGGCTCGGCGCCCGCGGCTCGCTCGACTTCGCCGGGGGCACCGCCATCCACATCAATGCCGGCGCCGCGGCCCTGGCCATGGTGGTCGTGCTCGGCAAGCGCATCGGATGGCCGGGCGAGCCGATGCTCCCCCACAACCTCCCCCTCGTGCTGCTCGGCACCGGCATCCTGTGGTTCGGCTGGTTCGG
>DMTU01000265.1:2659-3172 GCA_003476595.1 Acidimicrobiaceae bacterium
ATCCTGTGGTTCGGCTGGTTCGGGTTCAACGCCGGTGGCACCGGCCTCGGCGACGGCAACAGCGCCCTCGGTGCGACCGCCCTCATGAACACCTTCCTCGCCGCCTCGGCCGGGATGTTCGCCTGGCTCCTCGTCGAGCGGGTCAGGGACGGCCACTTCACGGTGCTCGGCGCGTGCTCGGGCGTCGTGGCCGGCCTCGTCGCCATCACGCCGGCCGCCGCGTACGTCGGCGGGCTGGCCGGCATCGCCTTCGGCGCCGCCGCCGGCGTCTGCTGCTACGGCGCCATCCAGCTCAAGTACCGCTTCGGCTACGACGACAGCCTCGACGTCGTCGGCGTGCACATGGTCGGTGGCATCGTCGGCGGCGTGCTCATCGGCTTCTTCGCCGACGCCGGCATCGTCGGCGGCGGCCCCGAGCACGAGGGTCTCTTCTTCGGCGGCGGCGCCGACCTGCTGGTCGAGCAGATCGTCTCCATCGTCGTGGTGCTCGTCTTCTCCTTCGTCGTCACGACG
>DMTU01000265.1:3322-3494 GCA_003476595.1 Acidimicrobiaceae bacterium
TCTTCTCCTTCGTCGTCACGACGGTCCTGGCCAAGGTGCTCGCCGCCACCATCGGGCTCCGGGTCGACGAGACGTCGGAGACCACCGGCCTCGACCGCACCGAGCACGTCGAGCGCGCCTACGGCGACGCCCTCGCCACCTGACGCCGAGGAACGAGCGAACCGATCGGTCC
>DMTU01000053.1 GCA_003476595.1 Acidimicrobiaceae bacterium
CCCGGTGACGGGCGGGTTGAACGTGCAGATGACGCGCAGGTCCTCTTCGACGCGCAGGACGTGGCGGTCGTGGTCGTTGAGGAGGTAGATGGTGCCCGGGGTGATCTCGTGGACCTCGCCCGTGGCCTTGTCCTCGAGGGTCGCCTTGCCCTCGATGCAGTAGACGCCCTCGAGGTGGTTCTTGTACCACATGTGCGTCTCGGTGCCGGCCCGGAGGATCGTGTCGTGCATGGAGAAGCCCATGCCGTCCTCGGCCAGCGAGAGGCGACGCGACGACCAGTTGCCGCCGTCCACGTCGCGGTCGGTTCCGACGATGTCTTGCAGGGTGCGGACGATCACGACCGGACCTCCTCGCGCTCGGCGCGCAGTTCGGCGACCATGTCGTCGCTGATGGTGTCGGCGGCCTCGTTCAGGATGTCGAGGGCCTGATCGATGGCTTCGTCGGTGACGATGAGCGGGGGCAGCAGCTTGACGACCTCGTCCTCGGCGCCGGCGGTCTCGATGATGAGGCCGCGCTCGTAGGCGCCCTTGGCGATGGTGCCGGCGATCTCGGGCACCGCAGCCTCGATGCCGAGGATCAGGCCCCGGCCGCGGACGTCGGTGAACAGGCCGGGGTGGCCCGCCATGATCGACTCGAGCCCGGCGCGGACCTTGTCGGACTTGGCGACCGTCGACTTCGTGAGCTCGTCGTCGGTCCAGAAGTGCTCGAGGGCCGCGGTGGCGGTGACGAACGCGGCGTTGTTGCCGCGGAAGGTGCCGTTGTGCTCGCCCGGCGCCCACACGTCGTGCTCGGGCTTCATCAGCACGAGCGCCATCGGCAGGCCGGAGCCCGAGATGGACTTCGACAGCGTGACGATGTCGGGGTCGATGCCCATCTCCTCGAAGGAGAAGAAGGGGCCGGTGCGGCCGTTGCCGACCTGGATGTCGTCGACGATGAGCAGGATGCCGTGGCGCTTGCAGATGTCGTCGAGGTTGCGCATCCACTGGTGCGAGGCGGGGTTGATGCCGCCCTCGCCCTGGGTGGTCTCCACGATGACGGCCGCGGGCTCGTCGAGGCCGCTGGAGCCGCCCGAGATCATGGCCTCGAGGATGTGGAGGCTGTCCATGTCATCGCTGAGGTAGTTGGCGTAGGGCATGGACGTGGAGTCGCCGAGGGGCACGCCGGCGCCGCCGCGCTTCATGGCGTTGCCGGTGACGGCGAGCGAACCCAGCGTCATGCCGTGGAAGCCGTTGGTGAAGCCCACGACGCGGTGGCGACCGGTGGCCTTGCGGGCCAGCTTCAGCGCGGCCTCGACCGCGTTGGTGCCGGTGGGGCCGGGGAACTGGACCTTGTAGTCCAGGTTCCGCGGCTTGAGGATGATGTCCTCGAAGCGCTCCATGAAGGTGCGCTTGGTGGTGGTGGAGATGTCGAGGGCGTGGATGAAGCCCTGCTCGCTGAGGTGCTTCTGCAGCGCCTCGATGAGGACGGGGTGGTTGTGCCCGTAGTTCAGGGCGCCGGCCCCGGCGAAGAAGTCCAGGTACTCGGTGCCGTCCTCGGCCACCATCGTGTGGCCGTGGGCGGACTTGAAGACGGCAGGCCAGGAGCGGCAGTAGCCGCGGACCTCGGACTCGAGTCGTTCGAAGATGCTCATGCTTTTCCCTTTGGGGGGTTGACGGACGGTCCCTCAGCTGGTCGCGGACGCGATGCGGAACCGGAGCTCCGCTTCGTGTCCCGGGGGGAACAGCTCTTCGGTGAAGAGCGGCTCCACCGCCACGGACAGGCCGTGGCGCTCGCCGAAGCGACGGAAGAGGGTCTCGGACGCCGTGTTGCTCGGCGTCACCGTGGCTTCCAGTGCGGTCGCACCCGTGCGCTCGAACAGCTCGTCGAGCAGACGGCCGGCGATCCCCCGGCGGCGATGGGCGTCGTCGACGCCGATCTGCCAGACGAACACCGTGGAGGCGTCGTCAGGCCGCAGGAACGCGGTGACGAACCCGACCGGGGCATCAGCGTCGTCGGCGGCGACGACGGTGGTGTCCCGGAAGTACTCGGTCCACAGCAGGTACGCGTAGGGCGAGTTCTCGTCGAGTCCGTTGGCCTTCGCGAGGGACCAGAGCGCCGGACCATCCTCGAGCCGGGCGAACCGGTACTCGAGGGGCTTGTCCTGTGCGCTGGCAGACGGAGGGGCCACGGTTCTTCCATACCTAGCGGGCTTGTGACCGAGACCACAAAGTGACGTGGGATGGGTCACATATCACTCAGGCCTCGGTGACGGCACCCTTCTCCGCGCCGGCGGCGAGGCGGGCGTACTTGGCCAGCACACCCTTGGTGTAGCGGGCCTCGGGGTGCTTCAACGCCTTCGCCCGCTCGGCGAGGGTGTCCTCGCTCACCAGCAGGTCGATGGTGTGGCCCCGCACGTCGATGCGGATGCGGTCACCCTCCTCGACCAGCCCGATGGGGCCGCCGTCGACGGCCTCGGGGGCGACGTGGCCGATGCAGAACCCGTGCGTGCCCCCGGAGAACCGGCCGTCGGTGATCAGCGCGGCATCGCCGCCGCGGCCGGCCCCCTTCATGGCGCCGGTGATGGCGAGCATCTCGCGCATGCCGGGGCCGCCCTTGGGTCCCTCGTAGCGGATGACGACGACGTCGCCGCTGTTGATGCGCCCGGCCAGCACCGCGTCCATCGCGTCCTGCTCCCCGTCGAACACGCGGGCGGGACCCTCGAACTCGTCGAAGTCGATGCCGGCGACCTTCACGACCGACCCCTTGGGGGCGAGCGAGCCGCTGAGGATGGCCAGGCCGCCGATGTCGTGGATCGGGTCCGACAGGGGGTGGATGACCTCGCCGTCGGGGGCGGGCGGGTCGAGCTCGGCGAGGTTCTCGGCCACGGTCTTGCCGGTGACGGTGAGGCAGTCGCCGTGGAGCAGGCCGGCCTCGAGGAGGTGCTTCATCACGACCGGCACGCCACCGACCCGGTCGATGTCGACCATGTGGTACTTGCCGTGCGGCTTGGTGTCCGCGATGTGGGGGACCTTGGCGGCGATCTCGTTGAACACCGCCAGGTCGAGCTCGACCTCGGCTTCGTAGGCGATGGCCAGGATGTGGAGCACGGCGTTGGTGGAGCCGCCGAGGGCCATGGTGACGGCGATGGCGTTCTCGAAGGCCTCGCGGGTCATGATCTGGCGGGGGCGGATGCCCTTGCGGATGAGCTCCATGACCGCCTTGCCGCTCTCGTAGGCGAGGTCGTCGCGGCGGCGGTCCACGGCCGGGGCGCTGGCGCTGCCGGGCAGCGACATGCCGAGCGCCTCGGAGATGCTGGCCATGGTGTTGGCGGTGAACATGCCGGCGCAGGCGCCCTCGGTGGGGCAGGCGTTGCGCTCGATGGCGTCGAGGGTCTCCTGGTCGATGGAGCCGGCGGCCCGGGCGCCGACGGCCTCGAACACCGACACGATGTCGAGGGCCTCGCCGTTGTGCTGGCCGGGCAGGATCGAGCCGGCGTACAGGAACACGCTCGGCACGTTGATGCGGGCCGCGGCCATGAGCATGCCGGGGAGCGACTTGTCGCAGCCGGCGAAGGTCAGCAGGCCGTCCATGCGCTCGGCGTGCATGACGGTCTCGACCGAGTCGGCGATGACCTCACGGGAGACCAGCGACGCGCGCATGCCCTCGTGCCCCATGGAGATGCCGTCGGACACGGCGATGGTGACGAACTCGATCGGGTAGCCGCCGGCGTCGCGCACGCCGACCTTGGAGCGCTTGGCCAGGCGATCGAGGGGCATGTTGCAGGGCGTCACCTCGTTCCAGGACGACGCCACGCCGATCTGGGCCTTGGCGAAGTCCTCGTCCTGCATGCCGATGGCGCGCAGCATCGCCCGGGCCGGGGCGCGCTCCATGCCGTCGGTCACGTCTCGGGACCGGGCCTTGATGTCGACGGTGGTCTCGGTGGTGTCGTCTGCTCCGCTCACAGCGGGCCAGGCTACGCCAGTGCCCATCCGGAGCTCGCACGACAAGGAGATCGCCCGACTCGCCGTGCCGGCGTTCGGTGCGCTCGTCGCCGAGCCCCTCTACGTGCTCGCCGACACCGCCGTGGTGGGCCGCATCGGCACCGACGAGCTGGCCGGCCTGGCCGTGGCGTCCTCGGCGCTGCTCACCGGCTACGCCATCTTCATCTTCCTGGCCTACGGCACGACGGCCGCGGTGTCGCGGCTGCTCGGGGCCGGCCGGGAGGGCTCGGCCGCCCACCAGGCCGTGCAGGGGCTGTGGCTCGCCGGGGTGATCGGCGTGGCGATGACCGCCCTCGTCCTCGGGTTCGCCGAGCCGATCGTGGAGCTGCTCGGCGGCACCGGCGCCGTGCGGACCAACGCCCTCGTGTACCTGCGGATCTCGGCGATCGGCATCACGTTCCAGCTGCTCACGTTCGCCGGCACCGGCTACCTGCGGGGCCTGCAGGACACCCGCACGCCGCTGCTGGTGGCCATCGGTGCGGCGGTGGCCAACCTGGTCATCGAGCTCGTCCTCATCAACGGGCTGGGCTACGGCATCGGGGCCTCGGCGCTGTCGACGGTGATCGCCCAGGCCGGTGGGGCCATCGTCTACCTGCGCCTCATCACCACGGCCACGTCGCGCCTCGGGGCCGCGCTGCGCCCGGACTGGTCGGCCATCCGCCGGCTGGGCCGGGCCGGGTGGGACCTGCTGGTCCGCACGCTGGCGCTGCGGATGTCGCTCACCCTGTTCACCGCCATCGCCGCCCGCATCG
>DMTU01000047.1 GCA_003476595.1 Acidimicrobiaceae bacterium
CGGCCGGATCGTCCGCCAGCAGCAGACGGGACGCGTCGCCGCCGCTGATGCGGGCGACCAGGTCGAGGTCGTGCTCGCTGGCCATCCCCGCCGCCGATCGCTCAGGCGACCAGCGCCTCGAGGGCCCGGCGGATCTCGGCCTCGCCGAAGATGTAGTCGAGGCGCTCCCGCACGATGCCGTCGGCGCCCACCGTGTAGAGCACCGGCTCGAACGCGAGGCCGAGGTCGCCGACGACCGGTGCGAAGTCGTCCTCGGTCGGGGGCGATGGCATGGACTCGGGGTCGGCGTACACCTCGGCGTGGACGGCGCTGACGCCGGCGACGCCGGGGAGCACGTCGAGGAGCACGTCCAGCACCGGCCCGCAGACGACCGTCTGGCAGAACGCCGGGGTCGCGACCAGGAGGGCGAAGGGCTCGCCGGCGGCGAGGGCGTCGGCGACCGTGCGGCCGTGGAGGTCGCAGTCCGGCTCCCGCGTGCAGATCGGCGTGACGCCTCTCGGATCGTCGACCGTCGGGGTCTCCAGCGCGGGCATCTGGTCGCCCGGACCGATCATGGCCGAGGCGGTGGGGTCGTCGGCCTCGACCACCTGGACCTGGGTGATCACCTCGCCGGCCTCGGTGTCCAAGACGATGTCGTAGAAGCCGGCCGTCTCCGGCGTGAACTCGAACGCGTAGTACGGGCGGGGCAGGCCCTCGGTGTAGAGCTCGGCGGTGATGCCGGTCGCGACCTCGTCGGTGTTGGGGTCGCGGACCGACACGGTGAGCGCCTCGGGCATCAGCTCCACCGTGAGGGGGCCCTCGTCGTCGGCGAGGCCGAAGGGGACGCGGGCGGGCTGACCGGCCCGGTAGTACGGGCCGTAGTAGCGCAGCGCCGACAGCCCGCCGACGATGCCGCCGGCGGCCTCGCCGCTGCCGTCGCCGGTCGATCCGGCGGTGGTGTCGGTGGCGGCGGTGCCGCTGTCGTCGTCACCGCACGCGGCCAGCAGCCCGGCCGCGGCGACCCCGGCGAGGAAGCCCCGGCGGCTCAGGGCCGTCGGAACGATCAGGCGGGACGGGGAGACGACGAGGCGGTCGCGCATGGGGCGCGACCGTAGTGTGGCCCCATGGCCGGCCACGATCAGCGAGGACCGTCCGGCGAGCCCCTGCAGCTGCGGGTGAACGGCCGCCAGGTCGAGGTCGCCGACGCCTCCGCCTCGCTGCTCGGCGTGCTCCGCGACGAGCTCGGCGAACGGGCACCGAAGGACGGGTGCTCACCCCAGGGCCAGTGCGGGTGTTGCACGGTGCTGGTCGACGGCCAGCCCCGGGTGGCGTGCGTGACGCCGGTGCGCCGGGTCCGCGGCCGGGAGATCACGACGCCCGACCACCTCGACGACGCCACCACCTGGGCCGAGGCGCT
This sequence comes from Acidimicrobiaceae bacterium, assembly GCA_003476595.1. Classification (GTDB taxonomy): domain Bacteria; phylum Actinomycetota; class Acidimicrobiia; order Acidimicrobiales; family Salinilacustritrichaceae; genus Salinilacustrithrix. The sequence goes on from DMTU01000047.1 coordinate 1,397, forward strand.
GTGCGCCACCGGCGGCTCGCAGTGCGGCTTCTGCACGCCGGGCATCGTCACCCGCCTGTCCGCGCTGCGGGTCAAGGACGCCGACGCCGATCACGCCAAGGTCGAGCAGGCCCTGCTCGCCCACCTGTGCCGCTGCACCGGCTGGCGCACCATCCTCGATGCGTGGGACGCCTACGGCGCCGAGCACCCCGCTCGTGACCTGGATGCGGCTGCGGCCCGGGCGACGCTGGAGGGCCACGTCCCCCAGCGCCTCGAACCCGAGGTCGCGCTCGGCCGGGCCGGCTTCGCCGACGACACCGCCCCCGCCGCCAGCGTCGTCGCGGTGCTCGATCCCGAGGGTCGCTGGACGCTCGGCGAGTCCGTCGCTGCGGCGCGGGCCAACGCCGCCAAGGTGCAGGGCCGCCACACCACGGCCGACAGCGAGCCGCCCATCCCCGTGCCGGACGGCGACTGGGCGCTCACGCTGCAGACGTCGTGGGTCGAACCCGCTTACCTGGAGACCGACGCGTCCTGGTGCGAGCCCGGTGGCGAGCCGGCCAGCGCCGCCGGCAACGGCGGTGCCTTCGGCGCCAAGACCGACTCCCCCGTGCCCCAGGCGGCCCGTCGCCTCGCCGACGAGCACGGCACCACCGTCCGGGCCCTGTACAGCCGCGAGGACACGGTGCGATTCGGGGCCAAGCGGCCGCCGCTCTCTGCCGGCGTGCGTGCCGATGGCAGCGGCGTCGTGCACGTGGCCCGCACCGCCGGCATCGCCGAGGCCGTCGCGTCGGTGGCGCCCGGCCTCGAGGTCGTCGAGGTCGACGTCCCCGGTCCGCCGACGTCGACAAGCGTGCGCGGTGCCGGCTGGGTCGAGGCTGCGGTGCTGGTCGCCGGGGCCACGGGTGTCGACGACGACGGATGGGTGGGCCCGGTCACGCAGCCCGGCGGCGGCTCGGCCCGAGCCCGCATCGGCGAGGACGGCACCATCCACGTCGAGGCCGACGCCGGCGATCCCCTCGACGAGGTCGCGCTGCGCTCCTACTGCGTTGGCGCCGCCCACCAGGGCGCGTCGTGGGTGACGTCGGAGTCGCTCACGATCGACGCCGACGGGCAGGTGCACGACCTCACCATCCGGTCCTTCGGCGTGCTCCGCGCCGTCGACACCCCGCCCATCCAGATCGAGCTCGGACCGGGGGACGGGCCGGCGGTGCCGGTGTCCGACGCCGTGTTCGCCGCCGTCGCGGCGGCCGTGTGGGTGCACCAGGGCCGACCCCCGGTCTGGCCCACCGGGATACCGTTGCGCACATGACCACCCCTGTCGGCCCGTACACGCCCGTCGTCCGCAGCGGCGACTGGATCATCTGCTCCGGCCAGGTCGGTCTGGCCGACGGCAAGCTGGTCGAGGGCGGCGTGCGCGAGCAGCTGACCCAGGCCATGGCCAACGTCCGGTCGCTGCTCGAATCCGAGGGCGCCACGCTCGCTGATGTCGTGAAGACCACCGTGTTCCTCGTGGACATGGACGACTACTCGGCGATGAACGACGTCTACGTGCAGGCCTTCGACGAGCACGCCGACGGCCACCGCCCGGCCCGCTCCGCCGTGGCGGTCGCCGCCCTGCCCATCGGCGCGCTGGTCGAGGTCGAGGCATGGGCCCGGGTGCCGGGCAGCTGATCCCTTAGGTTGCCGGGCATGCGCGCTGTGCTCTGCAAGCAGTTCGGACCCGTCGAGGACCTGGTCGTCGAGGAGGTCCCCGACCCCACGCCCGGGCCGGGCCAGGTCGTGGTCGACGTGGCCGGCTGCGGGGTCAACTTCCCCGACGTCCTGATCGTCCAGGACAAGTACCAGTTCAAGCCGGAGCTGCCCTTCTCCCCCGGCGGCGAGATCGCCGGCACGGTCAGCGCGGTCGGCGAGGCCGTCGACGGCCTGCAGGTCGGCGACGCGGTGCTGGCCACGCTCGGCTGGGGTGGCATGGCCGAGAAGCTCGCGGTCGCCGCCGAGTCCGCCATCCCGGTGCCGCCGGGAGTGGACCTGGTCCAGGCGTCGGGCTTCCTGCTCGCCCACGGCACCTCGCACCACGCGCTGGTCGACCGCGCCCACCTGCAGTCGGGTGAGACGCTCCTCGTGCTCGGCGCCGCCGGCGGGGTCGGCCTCGCCGCCGTGGAGATCGGCGCGCTGCTCGGCGCGCGCGTGATCGCCGCCGCCTCCACCGACGAGAAGCTCGAGCTGTGCCGGGCCAAGGGCGCCGCCGAGACGATCAACTACTCCACCGAGGACCTCCGCGGCCGGATCAAGGAGCTCACCGACGGCAAGGGCGTCGACGTCTGCTACGACCCGGTCGGCGGCGACCTCAGCGAGCCCGCCCTCCGGTCGATGGCGTGGGACGGCCGGTTCCTCGTGGTCGGGTTCGCTGCTGGCGACATCCCCAAGGTGCCGCTGAACCTGCCGCTGCTGAAGGGCTGCTCCGTGGTCGGGGTGTTCTGGGGTGCGTTCACCGGCAAGGAGCCGGAGCGCAACAAGGCCAACATCGCCGAGCTCCTCGGCTGGCTCGCCGAGGGGAAGCTCGACCCCCACGTGTCGGCCACCTACCCCCTCGACCAGGCGGTCCAGGCCATCAACGACCTCGCCGAGCGCCGGGCCACCGGCAAGGTGGTCGTCACTCCCTGAGGTCTGGCACGATGGCGACCATGATCGGTGCCGCCATCATCGTCTTCGTGCTCATCGTGTTCATCCCGGTGAGCGTCCTGATGTCCGGCAGCCTCGGCGCGGCGGCCATCGGGTTCTTCCTGCGCAACGAGGCCGACGTCCGCCACGAGGGCTCCGAGCTCGTCGACCTCAACGGCTGACGAGGGTCCGCAGCGACCGCACCGCGTCCGGCCTCGTCGCCGGCATCCCGCTGGTGCCATCAGCGGCGGTCCGCAGGGCGAGGGTCTGGTGGATGTTCAGCCGGTGGGCCTCGAAGGCCACGGCGGAACCGGCCATGTAGAGCCGCCACACGCGGGCTCGGGGTGCGCCGACGAGCGCGACGGCTCGATCCCAGTCGGCCTCGAGGTCGGCGACCCAGCACCGCAGCGTGCGGGCGTAGTGCTCCCGCAGCGACTCCACGTCACGGCACTCGAAGCCGAGGTCCTGCATGGTCGAGACGGTGCGACCCACCTCGTGCAGCTGGCCGTCGGGGAACACGTACCGCCCCGGGAACGAGCCGGGGTCCAGCGGCCCCTCCCCCGAGCACCGGGAGATGGCGTGGTTCAGCAGCCGCCCGCCGGGGCGGAGCAGGGTCCGGAGCCGCTCGAAGTAGATCCGCACCTGCGCCAACCCGACGTGTTCGAACATCCCGATGCTGGAGATGGCGTCGTATGGCTCGTCGGCGACGTCGCGGTAGTCCTG
>DMTU01000306.1:0-405 GCA_003476595.1 Acidimicrobiaceae bacterium
GCGCGTCGCCGCCGCGCTCGGCGGAGCCGCGCTGCTGGTGGTGCTGCTCACCCAGGTCCTGCACGCCTGGGCCACGGACCGGCTCTACCCGGCCGGGACGATGCCGTCGCTGGCCGGGTCACCGGTGGGTGCCCTGGGGGAGCCGATCGGCGCCGCCGTGATCACCGCCGGGCAGACCTGGTACCTCGTCGTCGCCACGCTCGGCCTCGTCCCCCTCGGGATGCTGGTCGGTGCCCGCGTCGGCTGGACCGAGCGCGGCACGGCGCGGGGCCTGGCGATGGGCTTCGTGGTGCTCGGTGCGCTCGGCAGCCTGGCGCTCGGCACCATCGGGTCCTACCAGGTCGGCATCGGCACGGACGTGAGCCGAGCCGACCTGCCCGTGTACGGCCGCTACCTCGAGCAGTG
>DMTU01000306.1:621-2448 GCA_003476595.1 Acidimicrobiaceae bacterium
ACGGCCGCTACCTCGAGCAGTGGGTGCCGGTGCTCGTCGTGCTCGCCCCCGCGCTGCGGCGCCGCTGGGCGTGGCCCGGCATCCTCGCCGCCGCCGGCGCGAGCGCCGGCATCGGGCTCGCCCTCGATGCCGTGTACGCCGACGCCGTGTGGGAGCAGCCGATCGCCTGGCACAACATCGCCTCCCTCCGGGTGCCGATCGAGCTGTTCGGCCGCGACCACGTCGCCACCACCGGTCTGCTCGCCGCCGTCGTCATGCTGCTGCTGGGCGCGGCCGCCCTCGTGCGCCGCGACCGGTGGGGGTGGGCGATGCCCCTCGCGGTGATCGCGGGGCTCAACGTGTTCGCCGGGGTGTCGCTCGTCCAGGAGTGGGCCGGCCCGGCCTCGGAGGCCTGGGCCGCCCGGCACCGCCTCGGTCCGGTGCTCGAGGAGGTCGACGAGGTGGTCTGGGTCGACCGGGACGAGGACCTGCACGTGTACTGGGCGTACAACACCCAGTTCTGGCACCCCGACGTCGAGGTCTCGTACTTCGTGGGGGACCTGCCCGAAGGTGCCGGTCTGGTGCTGGCCGGGGAGTCCACCCCGCCCGCGGACGGGACCGAGCTCCTCGGGACCGAGCGCGACGGCGATCTCGGCCTGTGGGCGGTCGGCTCCTAGCGCTCAGCAGCCGGCGCGGTAGAGGATCCCGCCGAACTGCGGGACCGCATCGATGACCTCGACGGGGAACGCGGCGCCCTCGAGCCCCTCCGGCCCGAGGAAGAGCGGCTCGGCCGGGCAGGTGTCGAGCTCGATCAGGCGCACCTCGGGGTAGCCCATGCGGTACTGCACCACGTTGCGGACCTCGTGGCGCAGGTCCGGGGCGTACTGCAGGACCTCGGTGCCCTCGGCCTCGAGCCGGGCGGCGGCGGAGCGGCCCACCGGCTCCCACAGGTCGAGGAACGGACGCAGCGACCCGGCCGAGCTGAGCACGAGCACGCCGGCCCACAGGCCCACGACGACGAGGCCGGGTCCCCAGCCCCGGCGGAGCAGGGCGAAGGCGGCGACGGCGCCGGCGAGCGCCAGCGCGGTGATGGGTGCGACATGGATGGCGCGGGCGTAGGGCTCGCCCCAGCCGACGGTGGGGACGTCCAGGCCCACCAGCGTCGGCACGGTCATCTTCTGGACGTTGCCGCGCAGGCGGTCGTCGGCGACGGTCAAGGCCAGGACGGCACCCAGGGCGACCAGCGCGCCCACCGAGGCGAGCATCGAGGGCCACGCCGACCGGGACCGGGCCAGCAGGGAGGCGACGGCGACGGCGACCAGCACCGGGACGACCGGGGAGACGTAGCGCTCGTACACCAGCTGGTCGGCGCGGATGCCGTTGGTGAGGAACACCACCGAGATGGCGGTGACGCCGAGCGCCGCGGCCAGCACCGCGACCGCCCACCCCCGCTGCTCACCGCGCCAGGCCAGCCAGGCCAGCGCGACCACCCCGACGCCGGCGAGGCCGGCGGTCGTGGCCAGCATCGACCAGGCGTGGCCGGCCAGGGTCGGCACCCAGTCCAGGGTCGCCAGGACCTCGGCCTTCTGGGTCCGGCTGCCCGAGGTGACGCCGTCGTAGATGCGGTCGAGGACGTAGCGGTCGAGGGCGAGGGCGCCGGCCAGGCTTGCGGCCAGCGCGGTGAGCCCGGCGGCCATCCACACCCAGGGTGTGGCAGATCGCGGCTGACCGGCGGGATCACGTCGCGCCGTGACGGCCTGGTGGACGGCGCGCCCGACGAGCAGGACGGCGGTGACGGCGACCACGGCCAGCATCCGGCGGTGGACCGACAGCAGGGCGCCGGTGAGC
>DMTU01000306.1:2583-2950 GCA_003476595.1 Acidimicrobiaceae bacterium
CGGTGGACCGACAGCAGGGGGCCGGTGAGCAGCCCGAGGGGCACAGCCCACCGGTGCGCGCCGGGTCGCAGGTGGCGCAGGGCGAGGGCAGCCCAGGCGGCGAAGCCCGCAGCCAGGCAGATCTCGGTCCAGGCCCGGGGCAGCTGCAGCAGCACCGCCGGGACGCTGGCCCCGACGATCGCCGCGACGGTCGCAGCCGCGGGGGACACCGGCACCGTCCGGACCACCAGGTGGCGCAGCAGCGGGCCGAGCGTGGCCAGCAGGACGAGGTTGACCCCGACGGCGACGGCCCACGGGTCGGCGTCGAGCACCGAGAGCGGACCGGCCAGCAGGGCCGGGTAGCCGGCGGAGTAGAAGGGCTTGCCGC
>DMTU01000306.1:3094-3342 GCA_003476595.1 Acidimicrobiaceae bacterium
CGCGGAACACCGGGTCGGCGGCATCGCGGGCCGAGAAGGACACCGCCTCGCCGAGGAAGCCGATCTCGTCGTCGAACATCACGACGCCGCCGGCGCGCTGGAGGGCGAGCACGCCCAGACCCAGGGCGACAGGGACCACCGCAGCGCTGAGCTGGTGCAGGCGTCCGGGCACGACGAGGCACACTAACGACGCCCCATCGGTGGCCCTGCGCCGCCACCCACCCGCCGGCCACCGGAGCGGTCACCGT
>DMTU01000121.1:0-1604 GCA_003476595.1 Acidimicrobiaceae bacterium
GGATGCGGTCCGCTCGTCCGTGCGCAACGAGATGGTCGGCGAGGTGGCGGCGGAGTTCGACCGCGTCCACAGCGTCGAGCGGGCCCGCGAGGTCGGCTCGGTGCACGAGATCATCGCGCCCGCCCGCCTGCGCCCGGCCCTGCACGACGCGGTGTCCCGCGGCCTGGCGTCCGTCGACGTCTGATCAGCCCCCACCTAGGGTGCCGACGTGCTGCGACACCGCTCCCGCCGTCGACTCGCCCTGGCGCTCCTGCTGGCGGTCTCGCTGGTGGCGGCCGGGTGCAGCGACGACGACGGCGGCGACGAGGCAGCACCGGACGGCACGGCCGAGGAGACCGACGAGCGCTCCGAGCGGGGCCCCCGGTTCTGCGACGCCTACCTGGCGTACCTGGCGGAGCCGACCCCCGAGCACCTGGACACGGTCGTCGAGGCGGCCGGCGACCCCGAGGTCGAGGAGCTGGCCGCCATCATCAGCGAGGACGACCGCACCGGCCGGGTGCTGGCGGCGGACAGCGACCTGCAGGTGATCGCCCGCGACCGGTGCCAGGCCGAGTGGGTGGGCGCGGCCCAGGGCGGCGGCGACACCGCAGGCGCGGCGCAGGCGTTCTTCGACGCGCTCGTCGCCGGCGACCCCATCGGCGCGCGCAACGTGGCGTCGGCGAACGCCATCGCCGTGTTCGAGCCGTGGGCGCCGATCGAGGCCGATGCCGCCGCCGGGACGCCGACGCTGCTCGAGCTCGGCGACCGGTCCTTCAGCCTCGCCCTCGATCCGGCCACGATCGCGGAGTGCCAGGTCGAGTTCGGCGTGGTCATCGCCTGCACCGTGGCGCAGTGAGGCCGGCGTGACCGACCACGGGCTCCCGCCCTTCGACCTGGCGGCGCACCTGCGCGACGCCCTCGGCGTCGATCCCGACCTGGTCGCCGCGGCCGAGGCCGACGGACCCGAGCAGGTGCGACGCCTGGCCCAGGCCGTGGTGCTGCTCGGGGAGCCACCCCGGCTGCGACCGCCCGATGCGTGGCAGCGCACCGGCGCCGACGAGGACCTGGCCCGGGCCCTGTGGCGCGCCATGGGCTTCGCCAACGTGCCCGACGAGGCGGTGGCGCTCACCGAGGCCGATGTCGTCGCGCTGGCCGCCATCAACGACTTCCTGCAGGCGTCGGGGATCTCCGCCGACACCGCCATCCGCTTCGCCCGACTGCTCGGCCAGACCATGAGCCGGGTCGCCGACGCGCTCCACTCGATCGTCGACCACGCCATCGACGAGATGGACGGCCTGCCGCCTGGCGAGAACGACGACCTCATGGTGCTCGCCGCCCAGCTCGTGAACCCGCTGATCGAGCAGGAGCTGTCGTACCTGCTGCGCCGGCACCTCTACGCCGGCGCCATCCGCCGCATCGCCGGCCACGACCTGGAGCAGCCCGACGTCACCGTCGGCTTCGCGGACGTCGTCTCCTTCACCCGGTTGTCGGGGAAGCTGGCCGAGGCCGACCTGGCCGAGCTGCTCGAGACGTTCGAGGCCACCACGGCAGACATGATCACCGAGCGCGGCGGGCGGGTCATCAAGCTCATCGGCGACGCCGTGCTGTTCGTGTTCGACGAACCC
>DMTU01000121.1:1663-7258 GCA_003476595.1 Acidimicrobiaceae bacterium
CCCGCCGCACGCCTCGCGCTCGAGCTGGTGGAGTCCTTCGGCGGCGACCAGCCGGACCTGCGGGTCGGGCTCACCCACGGCCCGGTGCTGTCCCGCCTCGGCGACCTGTTCGGCCCGCCGGTGAACCTGGCCAGCCGCCTCGTGTCCTACGCCCGCCCCGGTTCGGTGCTGGTCGACCAGAACTTCGTGGATCGCCTCGGCCCGGTCGAGGACCTGCGGCTCCGGTCCATCCGGCCCCGCGACCTGAAGGGCATCGGCACCACGGCGCTCTACGTGCTGCGCCGAGACTGACGTCAGGAGCCGGGCGGGACCATCGTCTCCATGTCGGCATCGAGGCCGAGCAGGACCTCGTCGGCCAGAACCTGGCGCAGGCGCCGCTTCGTGAACCCGTAGGCGTGGCCGGGCAGCTGCCCCAGCTGGCGGGCCCGCTCGATCGCGGTGTCGACGACCGCGTCGGCCGCGACGAGCTCGTCGAGGTACCCGGCGTCGAGGGCGCCGGCCATGTCGTAGATCTCCGCCTGGAGCACCGACCGCTGGCGGTGGCGCACCGAGAGGCGTGCCTCGCCGAGGCGGATGCCGTACCAGGGCAGGCCCATGCCGATGGCGGTCTCGTTCAGGCCGATCTTGGCCGGCAGGTCCGCCGACCCGATGCGGGTGTCGCTGGCCAGGCACAGCAGCGCGCCGGCGGCGAGGGCGTGCCCGGTGACGGCCGCGACCGTGGGCTGGGGGTGGGTGTAGACCCGCATCAGCAGCTCGCCCCCGGCCTTCACCAGGCCCCGCGTCGCGTCGGCGCCCTGGGTCATGACCGACAGGTCGAACCCGGCGGAGAACTTCCCCTCCCGCCCGATGAACGCGACGGCGGTGGCATCGGCCTGGGCCGCGTCGAGCGCGGCGTGCACCTGGTCGATGAGGGCGTGGGAGACGGCGTTGGCCTTGCCGTCGTCGAGGCGGACGACGGCCACGCCGTCCTCGATGGTCAGCTGCACGGGATCGGTCACGGCCGCACCGTAGCCAGGCGCCGTCCCGCCGGCGGTCGGCACTCCCATGTCCGGATCCCGCCAGACGCGTCGACGGGGATGGGGCAGGATCGTCCCGTGAGCCTGGACCACCAGCAGTGCTACGAGGCGCTGCGCAGCCGAGACACCCGCTTCGACGGGCGGTTCTGGGTCGGCGTGCGCACCACCGGCGTGTACTGCCGCCCGGTGTGCCCGTCGCGCACGCCGCTGTCGAGGAACGTCGACTTCTACGCCCACCCCGCCGCGGCCGAGGACGCCGGGCTCCGCCCGTGCCGGCGCTGCCGTCCGGAGGCCGCCCCCGGGTCGAGCGGGTGGAAAGGCGCCGCCGGGGTGGTCGACCGGGCCGTCCGGCTCATCGACGAGGGCGCGCTGGACGACGGCGACGTCGCCGCCCTGGCCCGCCGGCTGCACGTCGGCGACCGGCACCTCCGCCGCCTCTTCGTCGAGCACCTCGGCACGACGCCCGACGCCGTCGCCCGCAGCCGGCGCGCCCACCTCGCTCGACGCCTGCTGGCCGACACCGACCTGCGCGTCGCCGACATCGCGTTCGCCGCGGGGTTCGGCAGCGTCCGCCAGTGCAACGACGTGCTCAAGGCCACGTTCCGGGCCACCCCGACCGAGCTGCGCGCCGACCTCCGCCCCGCCCGGGGAACCCCCTCCCGAACTGGCAGCGCTGAGGTCACACCTCCTCGAACTGGCAGTGCTGGCGTCGCGCCGTCTGGCACCCTGACCCTGCGCCTCGCGGTCCGTCGGCCCTTCGACGGCGCCGCCCTCCTCGACTGGTTCGCAGCTCGCGCCGTGGCCGGCCTCGAGGTGGTCGACGCGGAGACCTACACCCGACGGGTGGCGGTGGGGGACCGGACCGGCGCGGTCACGATCCGGCCGACCGGCGACGCCGTCGTGCTCGACGTCGACCTGCCGCCCGACACCCACCTGGGCTCGCTCGTGGCCGGGGCTCGCCGGGCCTTCGACCTCGGGGCCGATCCGGTCGCCGTGGACGAGCACCTGGGCACCGACCCGCTCCTGGGTCCACTCGTCGCCCGCCGGCCGGGCATCCGGGTGCCCGGCAGCTGGGGTGGCTTCGAGGCCGGTGTCCGGGCCGTGATCGGCCAGCAGATCTCGGTCGCCGCCGCCCGCACCGTGCTCGGACGGATCGTCGCGGCCCACGGCCGGGACGGCGCGTTCCCTGAGCCCGAGGACCTCGCGGACGCGCCGTTGGAGCAGCTCGGGATCATCGGCCAGCGGGCCGACACGATCCGCCGGCTCGCCGACGCCGTGCTCGCCGGGGCGGTGGTCCTCGACGGCAGCGTCCCCCACGAGGAGCTCGTCGCCTCCCTCGTGGCCCTGAAGGGCATCGGCCCGTGGTCGGCGGAGTACGTCGCCCTCCGCCTCGGCGAGCCCGATGCCTTCCCGGCCGGCGATCTGCACCTCCGGCGGATGCTCGATGCGACGAACGACCGGACGGCGATCGCCCGGGCCGAAGCGTGGCGCCCGTGGCGCGCCTACGCCGCCATGCACCTGTGGCAGACCCCACGAGAGGAACGACCATGACCAGCACCACCGTGCGCACCACGTCCATCGAGACCCCGACCGGGGCGGTCCGCATCGCGGTCGCGGTCGACGACGCCGGTGAACGGGTGGTGGCCCTCGCCTTCGCCGACCACTTCGACAGGGTGTCGGCGCGGGTGCGGGCTCGGTTCGCCGCCGCCGAGTGGGTGGCGGGGGAGACGGCCGCGTCCGATGCCGTTCGGCGGTACCTCGGGGGCGAGCTCGCTGCGTTCGACGAGGTGGAGGTCGACGCCACCGGCACCCCGTTCCAGCAGCAGGTCTGGGACGCACTGCGGGCCATCCCGGCCGGCGAGACGCGCAGCTACGGGCAGGTCGCGGCGGCCATCGGGTCGCCGGGCGCCGTGCGTGCTGTCGGCACCGCGAACGGGGCGAACCCGGTCTGGCTCGTCGTCCCCTGCCACCGGGTGGTGCGCAGCGACGGCAGCGTCGGCGGCTACGGGGGTGGCCCCGAGCGCAAGGCGTGGCTGCTCGACCACGAGCGGTCGACGAAGGGGGCGAACGGGACGGACGTCACATCGCCCTCGCCGGTCGCAGGTGTGAAGGTGTCACCCGACCGCCCATAACCTCCTGGGTCGGTCCACAGGAGGAACGCCGTGTACATGCAGCTCGCCCGGTGGTGCTACGCGCACCGCCGACCGGTCGTCGTCGTCTGGATCGCCACCGTCGTGCTCGCGGGTGTCGCCGTCGCGCTCGTCGGATCGGACTTCACCGGCAACCCCGAAGCGCCCGAGTCCGAGAGCCGCGACGGCTTCGCGGTGCTCGAGGAGCACTTCGACGGCCTCGGTGCCGGGCCGACCGGATCCATCGTGTTCCAGGCCGACCAGGGGGTCACCGACCCCGAGGTGCAGGCGGCGATGGAGGAGCTGTTCGCCCAGACCGACGAGATCCCGTTCGTCGAGGTCACCAGTCCGTACTCCCCCCAGGCGTTCGGCCAGATCGCAGAGCAGGGTGAGCTCGCCGGCCAGGTCGCGTACGCGCGTGTCGAGGTCGGCGAGGAGGTCGGCTTCAGCGAGTCGGGCGAGATCGGCGTCGAGATCCTCGACCGGGCCGAGGAGCTCGAGGCGGAGATCGACGGGCTGCGCATCGAGGTGGGCGGCGAGGTGCTGGCCGGGTTCGAGCCGCCGGAGTCCGAGCTCATCGGGCTCGCCTTCGCCGTGGTGGTGCTCATCGTGTCGTTCGGGTCCGTGCTGGCCATGGGTCTACCGATCGCCGTGGCGGTCGCCGGCGTCGGCCTCGGCATCATGCTGACGAACCTGGCCTCGAACGTCATGGGCATGCCCGACTTCGCCCTCCAGATCGGAGCCATGATCGGCCTGGGCGTGGGCATCGACTACGCGCTCTTCATCGTCACCCGCTTCCGCGAGTACCTGCACTCGGGTCACGACCCCGAGGTCGCCACGATGGCGGCGATCGACACGGCCGGACGGGCCGTCGTGTTCGCCGGCATCACCGTCGTCGTGTCCCTGCTCGGGCTGCTGCTCATCGGCCTCGAGTTCGTCGCCGGTCTCGGTGTGGCCGCAGCCATCACGGTGGCGGTGACCATGGTCGCCTCCACCACGCTGCTGCCGGCGCTGCTCGGCTTCGCCCGGCTCAAGGTGGAGGTGACCCGCTGGCGCGGCCTCGTCGCCGCTGGCTGCATCTCCGTGGCGCTGCTCGGTGCCGGCCTCGGCATCCCCGCCCTGCTGCTCGGCGTCCCGGCGGCGCTCGCGGTGCTGGTCGTCGGATCCTTCATCCCGGTGCTGAAGCGCGAGGTGCCGCGCCGCGCCCAGAAGCCGGTCCGGGAGAGCGGCTGGTACCGGTGGAGCCACCTGATCCAGCGTCGTCCGTGGCCCTTCGCCATCGGCGGCTCGCTGCTGCTGCTGGTGCTCGCCCTGCCGCTGCTCGGCATCCGCCTCGGGTTCTCCGACGAGGGCAACTACCCCGAGGAGAGCACGACCCGCCAGGCCTACGACCTGCTCAGCGACGGCTTCGGCCCCGGCTTCAACGGACCCTTCGTGGTGGTGGCCGAGGTCGAAGGCCCCGAGGGCTTCGCCGCCTTCCAGCAGGTCATCGAGGCCGTGTCCGCCGACCCCGGGGTCGCCTCCGCGACGCCGGCGATCCCGAACGACGTCGACGCACCCGAGGCCGCCCTCGCCCGCGTGGTGCCCACCAGCGCCCCGCAGGACGAGGAGACCGAAGCGCTCATCAACCGCCTCCGCGGCGAGGTCATCCCGGCCGCGGTCGGCGACGGCGGACCCGACGTCCACGTGACCGGGTTCGTGGCGGTCTCGGTCGACTTCTCGGACTACCTCGCGGGCCGCAGCTTCGTCTTCTTCGGTGTGGTGCTCGCCATGTCGTTCGTCCTGCTGATGGCGGTCTTCCGGTCGCTGCTCGTACCCCTCAAGGCCGTCGTGCTGAACATGCTCTCGATCGCCGGGGCCTACGGCATCGTCGTGGCGGTGTTCCAGTGGGGCTGGCTCGGCGACCTCACGGGCATCGAGCCGGCGCCGATCGAGCCCTTCATCCCGATGATGATGTTCGCCATCGTCTTCGGCCTGTCCATGGACTACGAGGTCTTCCTGCTGTCCCGCATCAAGGAGGAGTACGAGCGCACCGGTGACGCCCGCAACTCGGTGGCCGACGGCCTGGCCGCAACCGCACGGGTCATCAGCGCAGCGGCGGCGATCATGGTCGTGGTCTTCGGCAGCTTCCTGCTCGAGGACGGTCGCATCGTGAAGGTCTTCGGCGCCGGGCTCGGCATGGCGGTCCTGCTCGACGCCACCCTCGTGCGCATGCTGCTCGTCCCGGCGACGATGGAGCTGCTGGGTGAGCGCAACTGGTGGATCCCGGGCTGGATCGACCGTCGCCTCCCCGCCCTGCACGTCGAAGGCGCTCCCGACCACGAGGCCCAGCTCGCCGCGGCCGAAGCGCGCGTCCGGGCCGACCGGGGCGAGGAGCCCGACGACGTCCGCGAGCCGGTCGGCGTCTCCTGAACCAGCCTTCCCCGAACTGGCAGTGCTGGCGTCGCGTC
>DMTU01000121.1:7345-7896 GCA_003476595.1 Acidimicrobiaceae bacterium
ACTGGCAGTGCTGGCGTCGCGTCAGCGGGGCAGGAGGGTGACGCCGACCTCGCCGGCCAGGCGCACCACGGTGGTCAGCGGCAGGCCGATCACGTTGGTGTCGCTGCCCTCGATGCGCTCGACCAACATCCCGCCCGCGCCCTGGATGGCGTAGGCGCCGGCCTTGCCGAAGGGCTCGCCGGTCGCCACGTAGGCGTCGATCTCCGCCTCGGTCAGCTCCCGAACGTGGACGACGGTCTCCTCCACGGCGGCGGCCTCCTCGTCCCCGCACACGAGGTGCACGCCGGTGACCACCCGGTGCGATCGGCCCGAGAGCGAGCGCAGCATGGCGGCGGCCCCGGACGCGTCGGCCGGCTTGCCGAGGACACCGTCGCGGAGCACGACCTCGGTGTCGGCGGCGATCACCAGCTCGCCGGGCGTGCGCTCGACGGTGCGGGCCTTGGTGCGGGCCAGGCGGGAGACGGTCTCGGCCGGCGTCTCGCCGGCGTGCGGCGTCTCGTCGATGTCCGCGGGCCGCACGACCGGTTCGACGCCGATCCGGCGGAGCAGCT
>DMTU01000214.1:0-3486 GCA_003476595.1 Acidimicrobiaceae bacterium
CAGCTCGACGCCGTCGACGACCGTCTCGTGTTCGGCCGCCTCGACCTCGACTCCGGCGAGGCGCAGTACATCGGCCGTATCGGACTGACCACCGACGACCTCCAGCGCCTCATGCTGGACTGGCGCGCGCCCGAGGCCGGCCACTTCTACCAGGCCACCGCGTTCGACCGGCAGGGGGTGCGCCGCCGCCGCCACCTGATCCTGCAGGGCCGCGAAGTCAAGGCCATCGAGGATGACGTCCTCGACGCCGACCTGCTCGCCGACGAGGAGTCACTCCAGGGCGAGGGCGCCCTGCTGGCGGCCCTGAATTCCAAGCGGACCGGACGGATGTCGGACATCGTCGGAACCATCCAGTCCGAGCAGGACCGGATCATCCGTTCATCGATCTCCGGCGCCCTCGTGGTCCAGGGCGGTCCCGGCACCGGCAAGACCGCTGTGGCGCTGCACCGCGCCGCCTATCTGCTCTATACCCACCGTGACCGGCTCAAGACCGCCGGCGTCCTGCTGGTGGGCCCGTCGTCGTCGTTCATGAAGTACATCGAGCGCGTCCTGCCCTCGCTCGGCGAAACCGGAGTCGTGATGGCCAGCGTGGGCCGCCTGATGCCCGGCATCCACGCCGTCGCCGAGCCCGAGGCCGAGGTCGCGGCCATTAAGGGCCGGCTGGACATGGCCGAGGTCGTGGCGAACGCCGTGGCCAACCGGCAGCGCATTCCGGCGGAAAACCGCGTCCTCGAAGTCGACGGACGCAAACTGCTGCTGACTCCCCGGCAGGTCCGCCGGGCCAGGGACAGGGCCCGCGCGACCGGCAAGCCGCACAACGAGGCCCGGGTCTCCTTCGTCAAGATCCTGTTGCGCGAACTGACAGAGCAGATGACGGAACTGGTGGAAGCCGGCAGCATCGGCAACAACGCCGACCGCTCCTACCTCGCCGAGGACGTCCGCTCCGCGCGGGACGTCCGGATCGCCCTGAACCTGTGCTGGATGCCGATGACACCGGAGAAGCTCATCGGGGAACTCCTCAGCAGGCCGGCGATCCTCGCAGCCTGCACCCCCCACCTCACCCCGGCCGAGCGTGAACTGCTGCTCCGGCCCGCCGACGCCCCGTGGACCGAAGCGGACGTGCCGCTCCTGGACGAGGCCGCCGAACTCCTCGGCGAACTCGACGCGGCTGCGGGCCGGGGACTGGCCCAGCAGGAACACGACCGCGCCCGCGACCTGGCCAATGCCAAGCAGACGTTGGTCAACATGGAAACAGCCGGCGTGGACGTCCTGATCTCCGCGGAAGAGCTCGTGGACCAGAACCAGGAACGCGAAGCCCGGCTGACCGCGGCCGAGCGCGCCACGACAGACCGCAGCTGGGCGTTCGGGCACATTGTGGTGGACGAGGCCCAGGAGCTCTCGCCGATGCAGTGGCGCCTGCTGGTCCGCCGCTGCCCGCTGAAGTCCTTCACCATCGTGGGCGATATTGCCCAGACGAGTTCCGTGGCCGGCGCCAATTCCTGGCACAGCGCCCTCGCGCCGATGTTCGGCGACCGCTGGCAGCTTGAAGAACTCACGGTCAACTACCGCACGCCGTCGCAGATCGCCGAAGCGGCTGCCCGGATGGCCAACGCGGCAGGCCTTGTGGTGTCCGCACCGAAGGCTGTCAGGGAGGGCCGCTGGTCGCCGGTGATCGACCGGGTCGACCGCGGCGGGATCATCAGCAAGCTCGTGGAGGTCCTGCCGGAGGAGCTGGGCGCGCTCGAGGGCGGCCTGCTGGCCGTCATTGCCGACGGCGAGCTCCTCCCGGAGGCGACCGCGGCGCTCCGCGCCGTCTACGGCCGCCGCGTCGGCACGGATGCCGGCAGCTACGTGCAGGACATCGTGGTGATCAGCCCCCGGGAGGCCAAGGGCCTGGAGTTCGACGGCGTCGTGGTGGTGGAGCCCCGCGACCTGCTCGGCCCCGGCGGCACCACGGCACCCCTGTACATCGCCCTGACCCGGGCGACGTCGCAGCTGGTGGTCGTGCACGCCCAGCCGCTGCCCGAGGCCCTCGCCGGCGTGGCGGGCTGAGCGTCCTCAGCCGGGTGGCGAGACGCCGGCAGCGACGAGCGCGGCAGCGGCTGCGGCGAGGAACGTCTGCTCCTCCAGCGGCTTGCCGAGCACGGCGTGGCACCCCCGAGCGAGCATCCGCTCGACCCGCAGCGGACTGGCCGCGGCGGTGGCCATGACGATGGGGATGGACCGCAGGTCCGGGTCGTCCCGCATGATCTCGACCAGCTCGTCCCCCGACAGGTTCGGCATCATCGCATCGGTGATGACCAGGTCCGGGCGCGCGGCGCGCACCGCGGCCAGGCCCTCGGCGCCGTCGGCGGCCAGCAGGACCCGGTAGCCGGCGTCCGCCAGCCAGAACTCGACCAGCCCGCGCAGCGGCGCCTCGTCCTCGACGTAGAGGACCGTGGGGGGCTGGCTCACGAGGTCGTCGGCATCGGATCGGGGGGTCGGGCCCGCCGCCGCCACCGGCGGGAACCACTTCGGGGCACGATACGTTCTCCCTGGTGAGCGGTGCCCGCCCCGGGCACCCGGGCATGCAGGAACGCTGCGAACGACCATGCACAACACGGCCAAGACCGCCATCCTCCTCGCCGGCCTCGGTGGCCTCCTCGTCGTCATCGGCGGGGGCATCGGTGGTGGGAGCGGGGCCACCATCGGCCTGCTCATCGGCCTGGTGTTCGTCGGGGGCTCCTACTGGTTCTCCGACAAGCTCGCCATCAAAGCGGCCCGGGCCGTGCCGGCCGACGAGGCCCAGCATCCCCAGTACTTCGCCACGATGCGCGAGCTCAGCCAGCTGGCGGGCATCCCCATGCCCGCGCTGTACATCTCGCCCAGCCCCCAGCCCAACGCGTTCGCCACCGGTCGCAACCCGGAGCACGCCGCGGTCGCCGTCACCGAGGGCCTGGTCCGCACGCTCGAGTGGGACGAGATCCGAGGCGTGCTCGCCCACGAGATCTCCCACGTCGGCAACCGGGACATCCTGATCTCCTCGGTCGCCGCCGCCATCGCCATGGGCATCACGTTCGTGGCCCGCATGGCCATGTGGGGCGCCATGTTCGGCGGCGGGCGCAGCGACAACGACAACAACCCGATCGGCATGCTGGCGATGGCGCTGCTGGCCCCCATCGCCGCCGGGCTCATGCAGATGGCCCTGAGCCGCAGCCGCGAGTTCCAGGCCGACGAGTCCGGCGCCCGGCTGATCGGCACCGGCGAGCCCCTCGCCCGGGCGCTGCAGAAGCTGGAGCTGTCCGCGCACCGGGTGCCGATGGACATCGATCCCGCCCACGCCCAGGCCTTCATCGTGAACCCGCTCAGCGGCCGCAAGGTGCAGTTCGCCGACCTGTTCCGCAGCCACCCGACCACCGAGGACCGCGTCGCCCGCCTGCGCAGCGGCACCTGGGCCTGAGCCTCCGGGGTCGCCCGTCGACGCCGCCCAGGAGCCCATCGGCAGGG
>DMTU01000214.1:3640-5960 GCA_003476595.1 Acidimicrobiaceae bacterium
TGGCGAAACGGTCACGGATGGGTGCACACCGACGACTCGACCGGATCCTGGCGCTGGCCGTCGCGCTCGTGGTCCTGGCTGCAGGCGCCGCCCCCGCCTACGCCCAGCTCCTCGGCGACGACCCGTGGGGTTCGCCCGACGACACGGCGCCGCCCACCTCCGACCCGGAGGAGGACGCACCGGCCACCAGCGCCCCGCCCTCCAGCGAGCCGGCCGAGCAGCCAGCGCCCGAGCCGAGCGAGCAGCCAGCACCGGCACCGCCGCCCAGCGAGCCGGCGCCGAGTGACCCCCCGTCGGGTGGCGAGGCCCCGCCGCCCGACGGCGGTGACCGCACCTCCCCGGCGCCGTCGTCCACCGCCCGCGGGATCCCGCCGGAGGCGCAGGCGATCATGGACAGCATCGAGCGCAGCCCGGCGAACAGCTCCCAGGCGCTCCACGACGCCGTGCTCGGCCAGCTGGTCCCCCTCGGGCTGAGCCCGGAGGAGGCCATGCGCGTCGGCTTCGGTCGCTTCCCGATCGCCGGCGTCGCCAACTTCACCCACGACTGGTACTTCCCCCGCTGGGGCCCCGGCTTCCGGTTCCACAAGGGCACCGACGTGTTCGCCGACCACGGCACGCCCGTCCGCTCGCCCGTCGACGGCACCGTCACGTCCGGCAACGGCTCGCTCGGGGGCATCTTCGTCAAGGTCTTCCAGCCCGACGGCACGTACTTCTACATGGCCCACCTGGCCGGCCTCGTCGAGGGCTTCCAGGACGGCATGGCGGTCAAGACCGGCGACATCGTCGGCTACGTGGGCAACACGGGCAACGCCCGCACCACGCCGCCGCACGTCCACCTCGGCGTGTACTCGCCCGGCGGCGAGCCCACCGACCCCAAGCCGATCCTCGACCAGATGCTGGCCGACGCGCTCGCCGCCCTCCCCGGCATCGTCGAGCAGGTGAAGGCCCAGCAGGCCGCCGCCCCCGCTGCTGCGGCACCCAGCGACGCCCCGGCCGCCCGGGTGCCGGGGTCCCTGCTGGCGTCCTCACTGCTGCGCTCGCTCGTCGACGAACGGGCGGCCGGCAGCCTGGACACCGCGGTGCTCCTCGAGGCGGTCGGGAACCCGTCCTCGGCCGGCCTCGCCGTCGCCGAGGCCGAGGCCTCCGAGCTGGCGGCCAGCATCGACTGGGAGGCGCGGGCGGCGCGCACCCGGACCGAGCGGGAGCTGGTCGAACGGGTCGGGCAGATGTTCCGCTCGGCCCTCGGCCCACTCAACTAGACGGCTGGCGAGTTCTGAGGCCCTGCCGAAGAACTCGAGGTCGCCGGAGGCGACACCTAGTCGCGGAAGTTCTCGAACTGGAGGGGGACCTCGAAGTCGCCCTCGCGCAGGGCGGCGATGACCTCCTGCAGGGAGTCGCGGCTCTTGCCGGTGACCCGCAGCTGCTCACCCTGGGTCTGGGACTGGATGCCCTTGACCCCGAGGCCCTTGATGAACTTGTTGAGCTCCCGCGCCTTGTCCGAGGTGATGCCGGCCCGCAGGGCGATGGTCTGGCGGGCCGACCCGCCCGCGGCCTCCTCGACCTTGCCGGGGTCGAGCACCTTGAGGCTGACCTTGCGCTTGACGAGCTTCTCCTCGAGCACCGTGCGCAGGGCGTGGAGGCGGTCCTCGCTGCCCGAGCGCAGCGTGATGGTCTCCTCCCCGTTCAGCTCGATCGAGCTGTCGGTCCCCTTGAAGTCGTAGCGGGTGGACGCCTCGCGTGCGGTCTGGTCGACCGCGTTGCGGACCTCCTGCACGTCGAACTGGCTGACCACGTCGAAGCTGGGCATGGCCCGGAGACTAGCGACGGTCGCTTGGGCCCCGGCCAGGTGTCGCTGCTACCTTGAGCGCCCCCTGGGTCGGTGCCCGAGTGGCCAAAGGGAACGGGCTGTAAACCCGTCGGCGTACGCCTTCGTTGGTTCAAATCCAACCCGGCCCACGTTTGGAAACTGGCAGTCACGACGTCACGCGGGTTCATGTGTGACGTCGTGACTGCCAGTTTCTGCTGTCGGCGCACAGGATGCAGCCGAACGCGGCGCCAGCTCGCTGTCAGAGCAGCAGCTGCATGACGGCGACGTCGAGCCAGCGGCCGAACTTGCGGCCGACCTCGCGCTCGACGCCGACGTGTTCGAAGCCGACCGCGGCGTGGAGACGGATCGAGGCCGAGTGGTCGGCCACGATGCGGGCCATCACGGCGTGGAAGCCGCGCTCGCGGGCGACGGCCACGATCTCCTCGAGCAGCGCCCGACCCACGCCGGTGCCCCGGTGGTCGCCGTGCACGTAGATGGAGTCCTCGACCGTGG
>DMTU01000278.1:0-3204 GCA_003476595.1 Acidimicrobiaceae bacterium
GTGACGTCGAGGAAGGTCAGCTCATCGGCGCCGCCGTTGTCGTAACGGTGCGCCAGCTCGACGGGGTCGCCGGCGTCGACCAGGTCGACGAAGTTCACACCCTTGACGACGCGGCCGCCCTCGACGTCGAGGCACGGGATGACGCGAGCGGTCTGCACGGCACCGAGGCTACGGGTGGGAGAGCGACGTGACGGCCTCGGCGACGTCGACCCGACCCTCGTAGATGGCGGTGCCGACGATGACGCCCGACAGGGTCCGGCCGTCGCGGTCCAGGCAGTCCAGCAGCCGGAGGTGCTCGAGCTCGCCGACGCCGCCCGAGGCGATGACGTCGAGCGCGGTGAGCCCGAGCAGCTCGGAGAGGCCGTCCAGGTCGGGACCGCCGAGCAGTCCCTCGCCCTGGATCTGGGTGACCACCACGGCGCTGGCGCCGGAGGCCTCGAGGCGGGCGAGGGCGTCGGCGATGTCGAGTCCGGCGCCCTCGGTCCACCCCTTGATCGACACCTCGCGGCCGCGCACGTCGAGGCCGAGCGCCACCGCCTGCGATGCGGCCACCTGCTCGACGAGCTCGGGCTGCTCGACCGCGGCGGTGCCCATCACGACCCGGGCGACGCCGACGTCGGCCAGGGCGCGGGCGGCTTCGACGGAGCGGACGCCGCCGCCCGCCTGCACGGGGACGGACACGGCGTCGCACACCCGGGCGATGAGCTCGCGGTTGTGGGCCTCACCGGTGCGGGCGGCGTCGAGGTCGACCATGTGGATCCATGGCACGCCGGCGGCCTCGAACCCGAGCGCGACCTCGACGGGGTCGTCGCCGTGGACGGCCTCGCGGTCGAAGTCGCCCTGCACGAGCTGGACGACCTTGCCGCCGCGCAGGTCGATGGCGGGGTAGAGGTCCATCACGACGCGCTCCTCATGCTCGGCCCTGCTGGACGAGGTCGACGAAGTTCTGCATGAACGCGAGCCCGGCGGTGGAGGACTTCTCCGGGTGGAACTGCGCGGCGTGCACGTGGCCGTGCTCGACCGCGGCCACGACCGGGCCGCCGTAGTCGCAGGTGGCCACGACGTGATCGGACATCGGGGCGGCGTAGCTGTGCACGAAGTACATCCAGATCGGGTCGTCGAGGGCCTCGAACAGCGCCGTGGGCCGGATGACGTCGACCACGTTCCACTGCATCTGCGGGCGCTTCACGCCTTCGGGCAGCAGCTGGACGGTGCCGGGCAGGATGCCGAGCCCCTTGCGACCCGGGGTCTCCTCGGAGGCCTCGTAGAGCAGCTGCATCCCGACGCAGATGCCGAGGAAGGGCTTCTCGGCCTCGACGACCTCGTGGGCCAGGTCGGCCACGCCGGTGCGCTCGACCGCGTCCATGCACGCGCCGAACGCGCCGACGCCGGGGAGGATGACGCCGGCCGCGTCGCGGACGACGGCCGGGTCGGCGGTGAGGCGGGCGTCGGCCCCGTGGCGCTCGAGGGACTTCTGGGCCGAGCGGAGGTTGCCGATGCCGTAGTCGAGGACGGCGATGAGCGGCCTGTCCGTCACAGGGCGCCCTTGGTGGAGGGGACGCCGCCGCCTTCGACGCGCACGGCGTCGCGCAGGCAGCGGGCCAGGCCCTTGAAGCTGGCCTCGAGCACGTGGTGGGTGTTCACGCCCGCCTTCTTGGTGACGTGCAGCGTGATCAGCGCCTGCTGGGCGAAGGACTCGAGGAAGTGCACGCCCATCTCGGGGTTGAACGGCGGGTCGCCGAGGGGCAGGACCTCGCCGAAGGGCAGGTCGATGGCGGCGTGGGCGCGGCCGGACAGGTCGAGGGCGACCTCGATCAGGGCCTCGTCCAATGGGTACATGCCGCTGGCGAAGCGCCGGACGCCGGCCTTGTCGCCGAGGGCCTCCTTGAACGCCTGACCGACCACGATGCCGACGTCCTCGACCGTGTGGTGCCCGTCGACGTGGAGGTCGCCGGTGGCCTGCACGGTGAGGTCGAAGCCGCCGTGGCGGCCGAGCTGGTCGAGCATGTGGTCGAAGAACGGCAGGCCGGTGCTGATGTCGGTGGTGCCGGTGCCGTCGAGGTCGATCGTGACCGAGACCGTGGTCTCCTTGGTCTCCCGGTTGATGGTCGCGGTGCGGCTCATGAGGTCTCCAGGATGTCGGTGAGGGCGTCGAGGAAGCGGTCGTCCTCGCCGGGGGTGCCGAGCGTGATGCGCAGGCAGCCGTCGAGCCGGGGCCACGAGGCGCAGTTGCGCACCAGCACGGATCGCTCGACGAGGCGCTGCCAGACGGTGTCGCCGTCGACGGTGTCGGGGCGGAACAGGATGAAGTTGGCGCCGGACGGCCACACGGTGACGGGCAGCTGGGACAGCGCAGCCGTGACCCGACCGCGCTCCTCCACGAGGTCCGACACCCGGCGGCGCATCTGGGGCTCGAAGTCGAGCGCGACCCGGCCGGCGATCTGCTTCACCGCGTCGAGGTGGTAGGGCAGGACGACCTCGGACAGCTCCTCGACCAGCCAGGTCGGGCCGATCAGGTAGCCGAGGCGGGCGGCGGCCATGGACCAGGTCTTGGAGTAGGTGCGGGTGACCACGATCGGCGAGGTCTCGTCGACCAGCGCCAGCGCGGACCACGGGGCGAACTGCCCGTAGGCCTCGTCGACCACGACGAGACCGGGCGCGAGGTCGGCCACGGCGCGCACCGTCTCCTCGGTCTCGACCATGCCCGTGGGGTTGTTCGGCGAGCAGAGGAACGTGATGGTCGGGTCGTGCTCGGTGAGGACCCGGCGGACCTCGTCCATGTCGAGCGCGAAGTCCTCGGTGCGCTCCCCCGACACCACCGCGGTGTTGGTGATCTTGGGGATGTGGGAGTGGAGGGCGTAGGTGGGCTCGAACGTGGCCACGCTGCGACCCGGACCGCCGTAGGTGAGGCACAGGGTCTGCAGCACCTCGTTGGAGCCGTTGGCCACGAACACCTGGGAGGCCTGCACGCCGTGGTGCGCGGCGATGGCCTCGCGCAGCTCGGTGGCGGCGCGGTCGGGGTAGCGGTGCCAGTCGACCCTGGCGAGCTCGGCGGCCAGCGCCTCGCGGAACCCGTCGGGGGGCGGCTCGGGGGCCTCGTTGGTGTTGAGGCGGACGTCGACCTCGACCTGCGGGGAGTGGTAGCCGGGGTGGAGGGCGAGGTCGTCTCGGACGGGGGGCCGCTTCACCGCTCGACCCGCTGGC
>DMTU01000278.1:3359-3503 GCA_003476595.1 Acidimicrobiaceae bacterium
CACCGCTCGACCCGCTGGCGGACGGAGTCGGCGTGGGCGGCGAGGCCCTCGGCGGCGGCCATGGCCTGCACGTGGGGGGCGAGGCCGCGCAGCGCGGCCTCGTCGAGGCTGACGACGTGGATGTGCTTGCAGAAGTCGTCGACG
>DMTU01000209.1:0-1326 GCA_003476595.1 Acidimicrobiaceae bacterium
GCGATGTCCTCGAGGTTGACGCCGCCGAAGGTCGGCGCCAGGCGCTCGACGGTGGCGATGATCTCCTCGGTGTCGGTGGTGTCGATGCACACCGGGAAGGCGTCGACGCCGGCGAAGTTCTTGAACAGCAGCGCCTTGCCCTCCATCACCGGCATGGCGGCGTGGGGGCCGATGTCGCCGAGGCCGAGCACGGCGGTGCCGTCGGAGACGATGGCGACGGTGTTCTTGCGGATGGTGAGGTCGCGGCTGCGCTCGCGGTTCTCGTGGATGGCCATGCAGACCCGGGCCACGCCGGGGGTGTACGCCATCGACAGGTCGTCCGCGTCCCGGATGGGCATCCGGGCGAGGACCTCGATCTTGCCGCCCTCGTGCATCTCGAAGGTGCGGTCCCGGCAGGTCGTGATCTCGACGCCGTCGAGCCCGCTGATCGCCGCCTTGACCTTCTCCTGGTGCGCCTCGGAGATGCAGTTCACGACGATGTCCTCGTCGAGGTACTCGCCGCGCACGTCGAAGCCCTCGAGCTGGGTGATGTTCCCGCCCGCGTCACCGATGGCCACGGCCAGCCGCCCGAGCGACCCGGGGGTGTTCTCGAGGCGGACCCGCAGGTGGAGGGAGAAGGCAGCGGTTGGAGTGGCCATGACGGCCGAGACTACGGCCTCCGCTGGGCTCGGACGCAGCCGGTCCGGAGGGTCAGACCTCCGACTGGGACATCTCCTCGAGGCAGGCCCGGATCTCGGACGCCTTGAAGCGGCGGTGGCCGCCGAGGGTCCGGATCGCGTTGAGCTTGCCGGCGCGCGCCCAGCGGGTGACCGTCTTGGGGTTCACGCGGAACATCGCGGCGACCTCGGACGGGGTGAGGAGGGCTTCGGGGGTGTCGAGATCTTCTTGATCTGCCATGGGTGCTGTGACTTCCTCGTTCTCCGGTCCACTGGTGTGTCCGGTTCCTTCCCAAAGGTACGGAGTAGGTCGCAGAACGGCGATAGCCCACCCGGGCCATTTCCTGAGGGGGTGACGGACTAGTCCCGTTCTGTCCGCTTGCGGCCGGCGGTACGGTCCGGGCATGACCGCACCCAGCACCGTGTTCGAGACGATGGACGCGGTGGACGGCCTCCCGGACGAGGGGGACTTCGAGCAGGTCGCCTTCTGCCACCACCGTCCCTCGGGGCTGCGGGCCATCGTGGCGATCCACTCCACCGCGCTCGGCCCGGCCCTCGGTGGCACGCGGTTCTGGCCCTACGACACCGAGGCCGAGGCGCTCACCGACGTCTGCCGCCTCGCCCGGGGCATGACCTACAAGCACGCGGCTGCCGGCCTCGACCAGGGCGG
>DMTU01000209.1:1393-2333 GCA_003476595.1 Acidimicrobiaceae bacterium
CCGGCCTCGACCAGGGCGGCGGCAAGGCGGTGATCTGGGGCGATCCCCGCACGATCCGCTCCGAGGCGCTCATCCGGGCCTACGGCCGATTCGTGCACGGCCTCGCCGGCCGGTACCTCACCGCCGAGGACGTCGGCACCACCCAGGCCGACATGGACCTCATCCGACGGGAGACGCCCCACGTCACCGGCGTCAGCCCGTCGCTCGGCGGCTCGGGCGACCCCTCCCCGGCCACCGCCTGGGGGGTGCTGTGGGCGCTGCGCGCCGCGGCCGAGGTCCGCTGGGGATCCCCGGACCTGGCCGACCGGCACATCACCGTCTCCGGCGTCGGCAAGGTCGGCCGGGCGCTGGTGGACCACCTGCTCGACGAGGGCGCCACGGTCACCGTCGCCGACATCCGCGACGACGCCGTCCGCGCCGTCCACGACGACCACCCGGAGGCCGCCCAGCGGCTCCGCACCGTCGAGCCCGGCGCGGCCCATTCCGTCGACTGCGACGTGTTCGCACCGTGCGCCCTCGGCGCGGTCCTGGACGAGCGCACGATCCCCGAGCTGCGCTGCGAGGTCGTCGTCGGGTCGGCCAACAACCAGCTGGCCACCCCCGAGGACGACCAGCGCCTCGTCGACCGCGACGTCCTCTATGTCCCCGACTACGTCGCCAACGCCGGCGGCGTCATCAACATCGCCGAGGAGCCCCCCGGCTACGACCAGGCCCGGGCGTGGGCCCGCATCGAGGGCATCCGCGACACGGTGCTGGCCGTGCTCGAGCGGGCCCGGACCCAGGGCATCCCGCCCGGCGAGGCGGCCGACCGCCACGCCGAGGACCGCATCGAGTCCGTCGCCCGGGTCGCTCGCCTGCGCACCGGGCGCCCCTGACGCCCACCGGCGTCGCGACAACAGAACTGCCAGTTCGCCAGGACGTCCCCCGGACCCCCCCCCCT
>DMTU01000209.1:2475-2732 GCA_003476595.1 Acidimicrobiaceae bacterium
AACTGGCAGTGCTGGTGTCGCAGATCGCGGTTCTGGCGGTCACGACGGCCGGGTACGCACGCTTCGATGTTCGCGACCGCCAGCCACCGACCGAGCAGTGCCCACCCCGACGAAGCCGACGCCCGACGCCGGGCCCGGATCGGGTTCGCGCTGTCCCACCCCACCGTCGTCGTCGGCCTCGCGATGGGTGCCGACGCCACCACCGGCATCGTCGGCGCCGCGATCCTCGCCCTGCACGGCCTGGTCGAGCTGCACTG
>DMTU01000209.1:2878-4759 GCA_003476595.1 Acidimicrobiaceae bacterium
GCCGGCCGGGGTCCCTGCCGCCAGCCTCTACAGCGGCCCCTCGTAGTCGAAGCCGAGATCCGGCGCGGTCACCAGCGCCAGCAGGGGCAGCCCCCGCTCGGCGGCCATCGCCGCCACGGTCCCGCCCCGATCCACCACGGGCATCAGCAGCACCGCCTCGGCGCCGATCTCGTCGGCGATGACGTCAGCGGCCTCGAGCATCGAGACGCCCCGGGTCACGGCGTCCTCGACGATGACGACCCGGTCCCCCGGCTCGAGCGCGCCGGCGACGCGCCCCCCGCCGCCGTGCTCCTTGACCTCCTTGCGCACGCTGAAGGCCCGCAGCTCCCGCCCTCTCGTCGCCGCGATCGCTGCGACGCCGAACGCCACCGCGTCGGCGCCCATCGTGAGCCCCCCGATGGCCGTCACATCGTCGGGCAGGACGGCCAGCGCGGCGTCGGCGACGAGCAGCATCCCGTCGGGCCGGCAGGTCGTCTGCTTGGCGTCGCAGAACCACGTCGTCGGCTTGCCGGACTTCAGCACGAAGTCGCCCTTGCGGATGGCGTGGGCATTGAGGTGGGCCACCAGCGCGGCGTGGGCCTCGGCAGGGACGGTGCGGTGATCGGTCAACGGGCGCTCCAGAGGGGATCGGATCGGGTGGCGAGGAGGTAACAGGTGGCGGCGATGCCGACCGCAGCGACCGCGGCCAGGGCGTTGCGGAGCACCCATCGGTCGGCGAGGGTGTCGTCGCGGTGCCGGCCCATCCGCTCGAACTGCTCGTCGGAGAGCAGCCGTTCGGTGCCGTCGACACCGATGAGGTCGTCCACGTAGACGAGTCGGCCGGCGGACTCCTGGACGCGCAGCTCGATCTCCTGGACCGCGTCGCCGGCTTGGACCTCGACCGGGACGCTCCACGCGTCGACCAGGTCGCGCTCCTCGGTCTCGTGCACCATCAGCGTCGGGGCCTGCACCCGCTCGACGTCCACGTCCGCGGACCGCAGCGCCTCGACGGCCAGCTCGGAGGCGTCGTCGGCGTCCAGCTCGGGGGTGGGCGTGAACCACGACGCGCCTGCCGCGCCGAGCGCCGCGAAGAGCAGCACCCACGACACCGTCCGGACCACCGTGCGCACGGCCGGCGACCGTACAGCGGCGAGGGGCGTTCTACGCGTACCGGACGAGGCCGCTGCCGGGTTCGACGGTGCCGATCTGCACGGCGCGGTGGCCGGCGGTGCGCAGCACGTCGAGGGCGGCGTACACCTCGTCGGCGGGGACGACGGCGACCATGCCGATGCCCATGTTGAACACCTTGGCCATCTCCTCGTCGCTGACCTGGCCGAGGCGCTGGATCTCGGTGAACACCTTCGGCGGCTCCCAGGCGCCCCGGTCGACGTGGGCGTCGAGGGAGTCGGTGAGCACGCGGTTCAGGTTGCCGGGGATGCCACCGCCGGTGATGTGGGCGACGGCGCGGACGTCGACCACCCGCAGCAGCGCGGCGATGGCCGGCGAGTAGATGACCGACGGCGACAGCAGCTCCTCGGCCAGCGAGTGGTGGGCGCCGTCCCAGGCCGGGTCGTGCAGGGCGCGGCCGGCGACGTCGAAGAACACCCGTCGGGCCAGCGAGTAGCCGTTCGAGCGCAGGTTCGGCGACGGCAGTCCGATGAGGGCATCGCCGGCGGCGATGGTGGTGCCGTCCAGAATGCGGTCCCGCTCGGCGACGCCGACGGCGAAGCCGACGAGGTCGAACTCGCCGGCCTCCATCGCGCCGGGGTGCTCGGCCATCTCGCCGCCGATGAGCGCGCAGCCCGCTTCGCGGCAGCCCTTGGCCACGCCGGCGACGAGCTGCTCGATGTGGTCGGGGTCGAGCTTGCCGACCGCGATGTAGTCGAGGAAGAACAGCGGCTC
>DMTU01000228.1 GCA_003476595.1 Acidimicrobiaceae bacterium
GAGACCACCATCGAGCGGCACATCGGCTGCACTGGGAACCGGCGTGCAAGGCTTCACCGTCTCATGGACGTGCTTCGTCGTCTTCTCGTGATGCTTCTCTCAGTTGCGGCTCTCTCCGCCTTTGGCGAAGAGGGAGCATCGCCCGACCCGGAGCCAAGCACCGCTGAGAACGAACCCACGCGGGTCGTGACGGTCAATCCTGGCGACACGCGGGCTGCGTGCAGATGATCAACGTCGAAAGCGGCGAGACCTACTACTTCGAGTTCGATCCGATCAACGGGTCGTCTCGTGCACACGACACGCAGGCGTGTAGCGACGTGCTCATCCCTGGTGACACCTTCGACATCCCGGTTCCAGACAACCTGCCTGACGGCGCCTACCGCTTCTGCCTTCAGGACTGCCAAACAATCCGTGTCGGCTAGCCCCTTGCCTCAGGGGCTGAAGGTCGCGGTACCGAACGCCGGGTCTTCAGCGTCTAAAGCGTGACGTACTACTGATCCGTGCGAGAGCCGCGAAATTGCCCGCGACCGGCACGTTCGGGCGCCTCAAACACCGATCGTTTCGCCCCCCGACCATCGCAGTCGGCGCACTTCTCACAGGTCACCGACGGAGGTGGTGCGCGCGACCTCTCGGCCGTCGACGTCTCGCGCCACCAACGCGGTCACGTCGCCGAAGCTGGTCAGGTCCAGGATGGCGACAGTTCGATCCGCGTAGGGGTCCGGCAGCAGCACGGCTCGACCGGTGGTGGTCCGTGTGCCGTCGGTTGCCTCGACCAGGGCTGCGTCTCCGGGTGCAGTGACGGCCAGCAGGGTTGAGGTGTCGGAGTTGGTGCCTGCAAACGGAGCGAGCTCTCCCTCGACAGCGACGCCGCCGCAACCCCCGGCCCCGCCGTGCTCGTTGAAGCTGATGCAAATGCCTTGACCGTCGCTGCGGCGGAACGGGGTGTCGATGCGAGCGTTCTCCGGAGTGCCGTCGACCCGGAGGTACTCCACTGTCACCAGTGGCGCCGTTCCCGGCGGTGGGAACCCACCGGGCGCCCAGAGCTCCTCGATCGGACATGTCGACGGGTCGAGCCGCTCCGACGAATAGCTCGGCGCAAGCTCGACGACGATGTCGGCGAAGGAACCGTCGCCGCTCTGTACAGGCTCTGCGACCGTCGAGAGCTCCGCCCCCACGATCTCGGCGACGTGTTCTCCGAGCGCAGTGAACTCCTCGGTGGTCACAACGCGGGATCGGATAAGCGGCTGTTCGGGATCGTCCACCAGTCGAACGTCGAAGCCACACACACCGCGAGCGAGCGTGTTCGCCACATCCACGCCCACCTCCGAATCGCTTGTGCCGTCGACAATGCGCAGCCGCGGCACGAGATTGGCTACTGGACCGCCAGGGGCTGCGACCGTGGTATCCGCGGCCCAACCGCTCGTGTCGGTGGGATCGCCGTCACGGCATTGGGCGACCATCTCGGTCCGGGCCTGATCGGCATCGACGACCTCCCGTACTGCCGGGTTGAGGCCAAGCAGGTCAGTGACGACGTCGTTGCTCGAAGAGCCAGCGACCCGAACCTCGAAGCGGGGAGGAAGTATCTCGGCGGTGACCGACTCGACGATCTCTGGAGCATCGGCGAACAGCGCCCGGAACTCGTCGTAGGTCGCCCGCTGGTCTACGAAGCGCACCACCTCGACATCTGGCGCGTCCTTGATCATCTGGGCCACCACCTCGTGGTCGGTGCGCGAAGTCTCCGGCTGCAAGAAGACCAGGACGTCCGCCTCTTCGGCTGCGAGCTGAGCGGCTCGCTCCTCGCATTCCGTCCCGGCACCAACGTCGCGCTGCACCTCTCGCGGGTCCATGCCGGTGTCGACCGTCGTGTCACCCGTCCCCGCAAGTGCAGCACCAGCAATCACGACTGCCACAAGGGCAGCCGCCACCAACGCCATCGGGTGCAAGGACCGAGCTCTCTCGGGCGCAGCCCCTTCCCCCATGTCGTCGAAGTCGGGAGCGAGAGGAGCATGGGAAACGAGGTCTGCCAATGCCTCTCGAATCCTTCCGTCGATTGGATCACGCTGGCTCATGACAGGGTCCTCCGGAGCTTGGATCGGGCGCGGGCGAGCTGGCGACGCACTGCACCTTCGGAGATCGCCAACACGTCTGCGATCTCACTGACAGGAAGGTCACGCCAGTAGGCGAGGTAGGTGACCGTGCGCTGCTGCAAGGAGAGCCCTGCCACGGCTCTGACCACCTCGGGGTTCAAGCTCGGTGCGTCCTCGACGAAACGGTGATCCCTCCGCGCAACGGCCTCCTCCCGAGTCAGCCGACGCAACGTCGACCGGTGGGTCGACCGCGCCTCGTTGACCACTGCACGGACCCAGTAGGCGTACCTGTTCTCCACCTGTTCCCACTGACGCGAGGCAAGCGTTCGCGCCACGGCGGCGGCGACAACATCGGGAGCGGCAGAAGGTCCGACGAGCGTGGTCGCCAAGGACACCAGATCATCCGCGTGCTTGCGGTACAACTCCCCGTCGTCAGAACGCACCATCACCTAGTAGACGCCACCGACAACGCTCTTGGGTGACAGCCACCCGCACCGAATGCCGGCTACTTCGCTGCGCCCGCTAGCGCGAATGGTTGATACGAGTCGCTGGCGCTCAGCTTCCGGTGCTGGATCAAGCCGCCGGGCAACGGCACAGCGGGGCGGCCCTTGGCACGGGCGACCTACAGCGAGGCGTGCACCAATGCCCTCGTGAGGAGAGTGGCGTATCGGTCCACGTAGTCAGCATTCCGGCGCCACGTGTCACCGTGCCCTTGACGCCAGAGACGGCACCACGGCTCCGAGCCCTCGCGACCACCGCGCTCCAACAACTCGTACATGCTCATGATCCGCCGGTGCAGCAGCTCAGCCAGGGCTTGTCTGTCTGACTCGTCCAGTCGGTAGCCGTCTGCCAAGGCGGCGAGCCGCTCACCCGCCTCGGCGACGGGAGTCTCCGGTGAGAGCGGGACGAAGCCATGCGCTGCGTAGGCCAGATCCCACAGCCTCGAACCTGGTCCTGCGTTGTCCCAGTCGATGAACACCCAGCGCTCCCGGCCGACGATCAGGTTCCACGGCGCCGCGTCGTGATGAACGATCAGCTCCGATCGGTCGGGCTCGATGACCACGTTCCAGGTCGCATCGGGCGGAGGAGTGAAGGTGGCGGCAGCATCATGGAACTCACGCAGGAGCCGGCCAACACGTCGCAGTCCGCGATGTAGATCATCATGCGGAAACGGCATCGCCACTACACCGCCGACGTACTCGACTACGTGACGTCCTTGGGCATCGAACCCGAGCGTTCGTGGTGCCCCGTCGTACCCGACATTGTTCAGATGGCTCAGGAAGGCATGCACCGTTGGAGACCACGGTCCCGCCGGCCGGCGCACCGTGTCACCGACACGCACTATCCCGCCGCTCACATTGCCGCCCTGAAGCGGCAGCTCGGCCGACGGGTCGGAGGACATGCCCGGACCGTACCGCCGGGTCAGCAGCCGGCTCGCCGCTGACGGGGAACCCGTCGGAGCCGAGGCCCAGCATGACCGCCGAATAGTTGATCGGGCGCGCGCCGGGTCCTGTCGGCCGAGTGCCCATCACCCGCCGGCTACCGATCTCCTCTTTGT
>DMTU01000322.1:0-512 GCA_003476595.1 Acidimicrobiaceae bacterium
GGTCGGTCTGCTTGCGCTCGCCGGCGTCGCCCTGCAGGCTGCCGCGGTGACCGCCCGCCGGCTCGTCGCCGCCCGGGTCCGCTGACATGGAGCGCCGCCGCAGCGTGACGGCGGTGGCGGCGCTGCTGCTGTTGCTGGTCGGGGTCGCCTGCGGCGCCCCGGCCGGCGACGGCGCGTCGGACGGCGAGACGGACGAGCCGGCGGCGGCGCCGACGACCGCACCCGCCACGACGGTCCCCGGGCCCCGGCCCACCTCGGACCTGGCCGACCGGGTCGAGCCGCTCGACTCGGCCCGCTACGACCCGGCGGAGCACGAGGCCGCGACCCGCACGGTGACCGGCCTGTCGCTCCCGGTCATCGGCGTCGACGGGGCGCCCGTCGAACCGGTCGGCGTGGAGCCGAACGGCGAGATGGAGATCCCGCCGGCCGAGGAGGTCGGCTGGTACCGCTTCGGGGCCGCACCGGGGGAGTCCGGCTCGGCCGTGCTCGCCGCCCACATCGCCTACGACGGC
>DMTU01000322.1:577-4309 GCA_003476595.1 Acidimicrobiaceae bacterium
CGCCTACGACGGCGTCGACGGGGTGTTCCGGTACCTGGACCGCCTCGGCGCCGGCGACGAGGTGGCCGTGTCCTTCGACGACGGGTCCAGCGAGCGGTACCGGGTGACCGAGGTCGTCACCTTCGACAAGGAGGCGCTGCCCGACGACCTGTTCGCCCGGGACGTGCCGGAGCGGCTGGTCCTGATCACCTGCGGGGGCGAGTTCAACCCCGCGCTGCGCAGCTACGAGAGCAACGTGGTGGCCTACGCCGTGCCGGCGTGATCGCCACCGCGGGTCTCGTCGGGGCGGCCGGATAGGGTCGGCTCCGATGGCCGACCAGGCGACGTTCGCAGCGCAGGCGATGCCCTTCATGGACTCGCTCTACGGCGCGGCTCTGCGCATGACGCGCAACCAGAGCGATGCCGAGGACCTGGTCCAGGAGACCTTCCTCAAGGCCTACCGCGGCTTCGGGGGCTTCCAGGAGGGCACGAACCTCAAGGCCTGGCTCTACCGGATCCTCACCAACACCTACATCAACATCTACCGGTCGAAGAAGCGCCGCCCGGACGAGACCGACCTGGCCGAGGTCGAGGACCTCTACCTGTACCGGCGCCTCGGGGGCCTCGAGGGCGCCACGGCGGGCCGCTCGGCGGAGGACGAGCTGCTGGAGCTGTTCAGCGAGGCCGAGGTCAAGGACGCGCTCGAGTCCCTGCCGGAGACCTTCCGCATGGCGGTCCTCCTCGCCGACGTCGAGGGCTTCGCCTACAAGGAGATCGCCGAGATCCTCGACATCCCGATCGGCACCGTGATGTCGCGCCTGCACCGGGGAAGAAAAGCCCTCCAGAAGTCGTTGTACGAGTTCGCCGTCGCTCGGGGCCTCACCGAGCGCACGGACGACGCACCCGACGAGAGCGAACCGGCCAACGCCGGCTGACCGACCTTGCGAGATCCCATGGACCACGGCGACTGCAGCGAGACGCTCCACGAGCTCTACCACTTCCTCGACGGTGAGCTCACCGACGAGAAGCGGGTCGCGATCCAGGAGCACCTCGAGGCGTGCCCGCCCTGCTTCGAGGCGTTCGACTTCGAGGCCGAGATCAAGCAGTACATCGCCCAGAAGTGCCGGGACCGGGTGCCGGAGTCCCTGCGGTCCCGCATCGCGGACGCCATCGACCACGTCGACCCCGGTCGCTGAGCGATCCCGGGCCGGCGATGTCGGCCCGCCCCCCGCCTCGGCGTAGAGTCGGACCATGCTCGCCATCATCTGGCACTGGTGGATCGCCGTCATCCTCATGATCACGCTGGTCGTGCCCGCTGTCGTCATGACGGTGGCGCTCTACCTGCGCAAGGTCGTCAAGCCGCAGTACCCGGGGGTCGACCAGCCGCGTGGCTGAGCTGGTCGACTGGGACCTCGCCGAACGCATCGCCGTCCGGGCCGCAGGGCGCGAGCCGCTCGCGGACTCGTACCACTGGGAGTCGCTGGAGCCCGACTTCACGGAGCTGACCGCCCTCGCCGAGGAGCTGGTCGCCGCCGAGACGGGCCTGCACTCCCTCGCCGGTCCCGCCCGCGGCAAGGTGACCGACCGCGCCGGTTGGGTCCGGGCCAACATCTCCTCCTTCCAGCGCCTCCTCGGCCCCCTCACCGAGAAGATGGCCCCTCGCGTGTCGGGCCCCACCGTGCCGATCATGCGCGCCGCCGCCGCGGCCGAGGTCGGCCTGCTCCTCGGGTGGATGTCGGGACGGGTGCTCGGCCAGTACGACCTGCTCGTCGCCGGCGGCTCCGACGACGACCCCGACGGCCAGCCCACCGATCAGGACCTCGTGTACTACGTGGGCCCGAACGTGCTGGCGCTCGAGAAGAAGTTCGGCTTCCCGCCCCGCGAGTTCCGCCTCTGGCTGGCCCTGCACGAGGTCACCCACCGGGCCCAGTTCACCGGCGTGCCGTGGATGCGCGAGCACTACCTGGGGCTGCTCGATCGCACGCTCTCCTCGGCCGGCCTCGACCCGATGGTCCTGGTGCGGGCGCTCAAGCGCACCGCGGACGAGCTTCGGGCCGGGCGCAGCCCGCTGGCCGAGGGTGGCATCACCCACCTGCTGGCCGGACCCGAGCAGCGCGCCGCCCTCGACGAGATCGGCGGGCTCATGAGCCTGCTCGAGGGTCACGGCGACGTCACCATGGACCGTGCCGGTGCAGGCCACGTCCCGTCCGCCGAGCGGTTCGGGCGGGTGCTGCGCAACCGCCGGGCCTCGGCCACCGGGCTCACCAAGCTCGTCCAGCGGCTCATCGGGCTGGAGGCCAAGCTCAACCAGTACCAGCAGGGCGAGGACTTCATCGCCGAGGTCGAGCGCCTCGGCGGCGGGAAGGCCGCCCTGGAACCCGTCTGGCGCGGCCCGTCCTGGTTGCCGACGCTGCCGGAGATCCGCGAACCCCACGAATGGGTGTCGCGCGTGCAACTCTCCGACGAGCTCGTCACCTGAGCGCCCCGGTCCCTCCGCCACCAGCGGCACCCGGTCGCTTGGCATGATGAGCCTCCCATCCCGTGGGGAGGAGGCAGCTGTGGCGTCCGTGCTGGTCGTCGACGACGAACCCGACATCCGCTACCTGACCCAGCTCCAGCTCGAGCTCGACGGCCACCGCGTGATGACCGCCGCCGACGGTGCCGAGGCCCTGGCCGCGGTGCAGGTCGAGGTGCCCGATGTCGTGCTGCTCGACGTGATGATGCCCGAGGTCGACGGCTGGAGCGTGCTCGAGCAGCTGAAGGCGCACCTCGACGAGCAGATCTCCTCGGTGAAGGTGCTGATGATGACGGCGCTCGCCGCCGACGACGACCGCCTCCGGGGCGGCATCGAGGGCGCGGTGCGCTACCTGGTGAAGCCGGTGTCGTCCGAGCAGCTCCGGGCGGCCATCGCCGACGTCGTGGCCGGCGGCCCCGAGCGGGACCAGCGGCGCAAGGCCCAGACCGGTGCCCTGTCCGAGCTGGCCCGCATCCAGCGGGGCGGCGACGCCGTCGCTCCCCGGGACGAGCGCGCCGGTCCCCGGCTGTCCCGGCTGGAGCACGCCCGGCCGCGCGACGACCATCCGACCCCCGACGGTGCCGTCCACATCGGCGGTGACCTCACCGACAAGCAGCGCAGCCTCCTGCGCGCCCTCGCCACCTCGCCGTCGGTGAGCGCCGCGGCCGGCGACCTCGGGGTCAGCCGGTCCAACGTGTACGCCAGCCTGCGCCGGATCATCCGCAAGACGGGCCACGAGTCGGTGCCCGAGCTGCTCCGACGCTTGCGCGCCGGGCAGGTCATCGTCGACGGCTGAGCCCCGGTGTCGGCCACGCTCCAGGCAGTTCGGGATCGCTGCCGGTTCCCGCGCTCGGGGCCCGTCACCTGTGCGGTCTCCGGCGGCGCCGACTCCCTCGCCCTGCTGGTCCTGGCCTGCGACGCGGGCCTCGACGTCACTGCGGTGCACGTCGACCACGGCCTCCGGCCCGGCAGCGGGGCCGAAGCAGACGTGGTGGCCGACGCGGCCCGTCGCTTCGGCGCAGCCTTCCGCGCCGAGCGGACGCAGGTCCCCCCTGGTGGTGACCTCGAGGCCCGAGCGCGCGCGGCGCGCCGGGACCTGCTCGGTCCTGGCGCGCTCTACGGCCACACCGCGGACGACCAGGCCGAGACGATCCTGCTGGCGCTGCTCCGCGGGTCGGGCCTCGACGGCGTCGCCGCGATGCAGCCCGAGCACCACCCGCTGCTCGGGTTGCGGCGGG
>DMTU01000224.1:0-6139 GCA_003476595.1 Acidimicrobiaceae bacterium
GC
Source organism: Acidimicrobiaceae bacterium (assembly GCA_003476595.1). Lineage (GTDB taxonomy): Bacteria > Actinomycetota > Acidimicrobiia > Acidimicrobiales > Salinilacustritrichaceae > Salinilacustrithrix. Next base: position 3 of record DMTU01000224.1, read on the forward strand.
CGGCGGCGACGGCGGCGTCGATGACGTCCTGGGGCACCGTGCAGGTGGCGGCGGCCTCGGCCACGAGCCCGAACAGGGTGTCCTGGTCGGAGCCGGCCATGGCCAGCAGCTCGGATTCGGGCGTGCCGGCGAGCAGCTGCTCGTGCGTGCAGTTCGCGGCTCGGGGGTCGGCGCCCTGGGCGGTGAGCAGGTTGAACACCGTCGACTGGACCAGGCCCTCGGGGACGGCGTCGGGGTAGTCGTCGAGGGAGACCTCCCCCGTCGGCTCCGGCGCCGTGGTCGTGGTCGTGGTCGTGGCCGGCAGCGCGACCGGCGTGTAGGAGATCTCCACCGAGTCCCCGGTGCCGCGCTCGGCCGATGCCCACAGGCCCACCGCGATGGCGGCGACGACGAGGACGCTCACGACCCAGGCGATCAGGCGGGCGCCCCGGGGCTGGGCAGCGAGGCGGACGGCCCCGCCAGGTGCGTGCCCCTCGATGGGGAAGAACCCACGCTGGTCGGCCCACATCAGCAGCGGCGGCATCACGACGAGGGCGGCGAGCAGCGCCACCGTGACGTTCATCGTGACGATGATGCCGAAGTCCCGCAGCAGCGGCAGCGCCGATCCGATCAGCACGGCGAACCCGCCCACCGTGGTGGCGGCGGACGTGAAGAACGCCCGACCGGTGCGTCGAGCCGCGTGGTCGGACGCGTCCTTCGGCGACTTGCCACCCTGTCGCTCCTCCAGGTACCGCGCCGTGATCAGCACCGAGAACTCCGTGCACGACGCGATGACGAGCGGACCGGACACGGTGGTCAGGGGGCTGAGCGTGAGGCCGAAGGCACCGATGACCACCGACGACGTGCCGATCGCGAGACCGACGGGCACGAGGGTGAGCACGGCCCGGCCGAGCGACTGCAGCCGGATCAGCAGGAACAGCGCGGCCAGGGCGAGGCCGAGGTAGGTGAGCACCGCCCGGTTCGCGGACAGGTTGTCGAGCAGCCCGACGCCGACGACGGCGAGGCCGGCCGGCGTGGCCCGCATGGCGGGCTCGTCGGGGTCGAGGTCCTCGAGCAGGATCGAGTCCTCCGGCAGCTCGAGGGCGGCGATGCGGTCCTCCAGGTCGGCCTCGAGCACCTCGACGAGGTCGGCCCGGTCCTCCAGGCTGCCGGGGGCGAGCCGCAGGTTGACCTGCGTGGCGGTGCCGTCGTCGGCGAGCAGGACCTTGCGGATGTCCTCGGGCATCACCGCAGCGGCGGCAGCGGCGTCGGCCGACGTCGGTGCCAGCTCCGTCGCGCCCGGGACGGCGATGATCTTGGCCATCGTGCCGGTGAGCGAGGAGGACGTGGCCACCTCGTCGAGGTCCTCGGCGTAGGTCGTGAACTCGTGGAGCACCTCGGTGAGGTCCTCGTCGAGCACGTTGTTCGCACTGACCAGGACGCTGAGCGTGGAGGAGAACCCGGTGGCCTCCTCGAGGGTGTCGAGGTCGCGCACGGTCTGGGTGTCCTGGTTGATCCAGCGGACCGGGTCGGACTCGATCTTGAAGCGGCCCTCCATGGCCACGCCGCCGACGAAGAGCAGCGCGGAGAGGACGACGAGGGGCACGGCCGCCTTGGGCGGGAGGCCGCCGAGCCACACGACGAAGCGCTCGACGCGGGACTCCTCGACCTTCGGGGTGCGGGAGCGGTACTCCCGGACGCCGAGGATCGTGGCCGGCAGGACGATGCCGCAGAAGACGAGGGCGACGATGCCGATGGCCAGCATGACGCCGAAGTCGCGGATCATCGGGACCTGGCTGAGCTGCAGCGCCATGAAGGCGACCACGGCGGCGAGGGTGGCGGCGACGAGAGCCGGCCCGACGTTGGCGAGCGTCTCGCCGATGGGGTGCTCGTCCTTGTCGAGGGCGGACTCCTCCTCGATCCGGTTGTGGATCTGGATGGCGAAGTCGATGCCGAGGCCGATGAGGATCGGCAGGCCGCTGATCGTCACGAGCGAGAGATCGATGCCGATGTAGCCGAGCAGGGCGAAGCCCCACATCACGCCCACGACGGTCGACAGCAGCGGCAGGAAGCGCCAGCGGACCCGGAACATCACGAGCAGGATCAGGGCCATGATCGCCAGGGCGATGCCGCCGAGGGTGAGCATGCCGCCCTGCAGGTAGTCGTTGATGTCCTTGAGGAAGACCGGGGAGCCGGTGACGACGACCTCGAAGCCGTCGAGCTGGGCGCTCTCGGCGACGTCGAGCACGGCCTGGGTGCCCGACGAGAGCGTGTCGAGGTCGGCGTTGCCCTCCAGGAGGACGCCGCCCACCGCGGTCTGCAGGTTCGGGAACGTGCTCTGCAGCGAGAGGCGCACGACGCGGTCGTCGCCGGTGGGCATCTGCGGCACGCCGTCGACCACCTCGACGTTCTCGTTGCCGAACAGCAGGAACTCGATCCACCCCGGGTTCGTCAGGTCCCGCTCCTCCACCGCGCCGAGGCGGGCGAGGGTGGTGGTGACGTCGGCCTGGCGGATGGCCTGGGCCTCCGGGTCGGGCTCGCGCTCGAGCGCGCTCAGCAGGGCACCGGTGCCCGGCGACGGCTCGATGGTCTCACCGGACGGGGTGACGCCGGTCGTGATGGACTCGCTGAACCGCACCGTGGTGAGCGGGGCGACCACCGAGTACACCTCGTCGACGGCCCGCAGCTCGGTCTCGAGGCGCTCGAGCTCGGCCAGGTTGTCCCCGCGGTAGAGGTCGGAGATGTCGGCGTCACCGGTCGCCTGGAACAGCAGGATGATCGTCTCGCCGCCGAACTGGCTCTGGAGGGCCTCGTTGTCGATGGCGATCTGGTCCTCGTCGTCCAGGTAGCTGTCCTGCCCGGTCGCGAACTCGAGGTTCGTCGCCCCGAGGGCGAGGATCGCGGTGATCACGACGAAGGAGATCGCAACGATCACCCATCGCCGTCCGAGCTCGTACGCGAGTCTGCGCCAGTGACGTTCCACGGCGAGAGCGTACGGCGTCGCTCACCTCCGTACAGAAGAGGACAAGGTCCCGTCGTGCCCGCTCAGGCGGAGAGGGCCAACCCCAGCGCGAGCAGGACCCCGAAGACGAGCTGCACCTGCCCGGTCGCACCGAGCACGGCGATGAGGTCGCGGCCCGCGGCGCCGGACCGCACGAGCCGGATCGGGCGCAGGGCCGGGACCGCGGCGAGCAGCGCCACCAGCGCGGCGGGGCGGGCGATGGAGACCGGGATGACCAGCAGCAGGGCCACGACGAGCATGGCGACGAACAGGGTGCGGGTGCGCTGGTCGCCCAGCCGCACCGCCAGGGTCTGCTTGCCCGCGACCGCGTCGCCCGGGATGTCCCGGAGGTTGTTGGTGACGAGCAGCGCGGTGGCGAGCAGCCCCACCGGCACCGACGCCAGGAGGCTGAGGCCGGTGATCTCCTCGACCTGCACGTAGGTGGACCCGACCGTGGCGACCACGCCGAAGAAGACGAAGACGAAGACCTCGCCGAGGCCGAGGTAGCCGTAGGGCTTCGGCCCGCCGGTGTAGAACCAACCGGCCAGCATGCTGGCCGCACCGACGACGAGCAGCTCCCACCCGACCGCCAGCGTGAGGGCCAGCCCCGCAGCACCGGCGACCGCGAAGGACGCCATCGCCGCCCGCTTCACCGCAGACGGCTCCTTGATGCCCCAGCCCACCAGACGGACGGGACCGACCCGGCCGCCCGGATCGTCGGTGCCCCGGATCCCGTCGCTGTAGTCGTTGGCGTAGTTGGTGGCGACCTGCAGGGCGAGGGCGACGACGGCGGCCGCGACCGCGCGCCAGGCGACGAGCGGCCCGTCGACCCCGCGGGCCGCGGCGGTGCCGACGAGCACCGGGACCACGGCGGCGGGCAGCGTCCGGACCCGCGCGCCGGCGATCCAGGCCTGCAGTCCGGTGGGCATCGGTGCCGTCATCCGGAGCAGGTTCGCGCACGGAGCCACCTACCCTGCACCCGGTGGAGAGGCTGGTGGCCATCGAGGCGCGCGGGACGCGGTTCACCGAGGCGCTCCGGGCCGCCTGGGACGTCGGCGACGCCGTGCTCCCCGTCGACCCGAGGCTCCCGCGAGCCGCGGCCGCTGCGCTCGTCGAGTCGCTGCAGGTGGGGGCCCCGGTCGAGCGCGGGGTCGCGCTCGTGGTGCCGACGAGCGGCACCACCGGCGTCCCCAAGGGCGTGCAGCTGACGCACGAGCAGATCGGGGCGTCCGCCGAGGCCACGTCGTCGTTCCTCGGCGTCGATCCCGCCCGCCACCGGTGGCTGGCGTGCCTGCCCCTCGCCCACGTCGGCGGCCTGTCCGTGGTGACCCGGGCCTGGCACACCGGCACGCCCCTCGAGGTCCACGACGGCTTCGACGCCGCCGCGGTGGACGCCGCGGCCCGGGCCGGGTGCACGCACGTCTCCCTCGTGGCGACCGCGCTGGCCCGCATCGACGCGTCGGCGTGGGCCCGCATCGTGCTGGGCGGCGCCGCGCCGCCCCCGGACCGGCCGTCCAACACCGTGGCCACGTACGGCATGACCGAGACGGGCAGCGGTGTGGTCTACGACGGCGTGGCCCTCCCCGGCGTGGAGCTGCGCATCGACGACGGCGAGATCCTGGTGCGGGGACCGATGGTGGCCGCCCGCTACCGGGACGGCACCCCGGTCGTGGACGACGCCGGGTGGCTGCACACGGGTGACCTCGGCCGCCTCGACGACGGCATCCTCACCGTGCACGGTCGGCGGGGCGACATGATCATCACCGGCGGCGAGAACGTGCACCCCGACCCGGTGGAGCAGCGCCTCCGCCAGCACCCCGCGGTCGCGGACGCCGCCGTCGTCGGGCGTCCCGACCCGGAGTGGGGTCAGCGGGTGGTGGCCGTGCTGGAGCTCTCGCCCGGCGCCGACGCCCCCGACCTGGACGAGGTGCGCGGGTGGGTGCGCGAGGCGCTCCCGCCGTGGTCGGCGCCGAAGGAGCTCGAGGTCGTCGACGCCCTGCCGCGGACCGCCCTCGGCAAGGTGCGCCGCGCCGCCGTGCGCTGAGCGCCATGGGGGATCGCCCCCATTCCCGACGCGGGATGCACCCGATGGGCCGGGTCCGGCGCCCTTCGTACGGTCGTCGACGTGGCCGACCGGGCCATGCAACGACCAGGAGGTACACCCCATGAGCACCTACGAGCCCCAGCCCAGCCAGCTCCACTCCCCGGCCTGGGTCGCCGTCACCAAGATCCAGTTCGTCGTCTCCGTCCTCGCCCTCCTCGTCGGGCTCTGGTACCTGCCGGTGGAGCCGTGGATCGTCGCCTACCTCGTGATGGGCACCCTGCTGCTCACGTCGTCGACGGTGGCGCTCACCAAGACGATGCGAGACCTCCACGAGGGGGGCCGACTGATCTCCCGGGTCGAGGAGGCCAAGCTCGAGCGCATCCTGTCCCAGCACGATCCGCTGGTGCCGTGAGGCCCGTCGGGCAAGATCTGTCCCGTGGCTGCTGCGCCGACGACCGAGATCGGCGAGGCCGGTGCGCTCGACAGCGGCCTCGACGCTGCGGTGCGGGCCTTCCGCACCGCAGCGTGGGCCTGGCTGACTGTCGTCACCCTGCTGTCCTACGCGTCGATCGAGCAGCCGGTGGCGGCGGCGCTGGGCGTCCTCGCCGCCGGGGCCGTCACCGCGGTGTGGTGGCTGCCGTCGTCGCCGGCGTGCTCGGACCAGGTCCGGCAGCGGCTGGTCACCGCCGAGCTCCTCGTCGGTGCCGCGCTCGTGGCGGCTGACGGCTGGGTCTACGACGACGGCCGGGCCCAGAGCTTCGGCGGGGTCTGGCCGCTGGCCGGCGTCCTCGCCGTCGCGGTCCGGTCCGGGCGTCGGGCGGGCGTGTCGGCGGGGCTGGTGCTCGGGGCCGCCCGGGCGGTGGGCGAGGTCGTCGTCGTGCGGGGCGAGTGGTCGGCCACCCGGGTGCTCGCCGTGGCGTCCACCGGCGTCCTGTTCGGCCTCGCCGGCTGGGCCGCCGGCTGGGCGGCGGGGCGCATCCGCATCGCCGAGCGGCTGGCCGCCCGCAGCGCGGCACGAGCCGAGGTCGCCGCCGAGCTGCACGACGGCGTCCTGCAGACCCTGGCCGTCGTCCAACGTCGCAGCGACGACCCCGACCTCGTCCGGCTGGCCCG
>DMTU01000224.1:6283-16771 GCA_003476595.1 Acidimicrobiaceae bacterium
TGGCCGGGCCGGACGAGACGGCGTCCGGAGACGTGCCGGTCGAGGTGCTGCTCCGCGCCGCCGCGGCCGACGCCATCTCCCGGTTCGGCCTGCGCGTCGAGGTGGCGGCGGTCCCGCCCCTGCCCGCCATGCCCGCAGCCCGGGGCGCGGCGCTGCGCGGCGTCGTGGGCGAGTGCCTCGCCAACGTGGCCAAGCACGCCGGGACCGACCGCGCCGTCGTGTTCGCCGAGGCCGACGACCGGTGCCTGCACGTGTCCGTCACCGACGAGGGTGCCGGCTTCGACCCGGGTGCCGTCCGCGAGCGAGGCATCGAGGACAGCATCCGGCGCCGGGTCGAGGGGTTGGGCGGCTCGACGACGATCCGCGCCCGGCCGAGCGCCGGCACCACGGTGGTCGTGGAGATCCCCCTGGAGGCGAGATGAGCTCGAAGATCAAGGTCCTGGTCGCCGACGACCACGCCGTGTGGCGCTCGGGGATGCGGGCCGAGCTCGGTGAGGCCTTCTGGGTCGTGGGCGAGGCCGAGGACGCGCCGACCGCGATCGAGATGGCCGACCGGCTGCAGCCCGACGTGGTCGCCGCCGACCTGCGCATGCCCGATGGCGGCGGCCTCCGGGTGGCCGCCGAGCTGTCCGACCGGTTCCCGGTCGTGATCCTCACCGTGTCCGAAGCCCACGACGACCTGCTCGCCGCCATCGGCGCCGGTGCCGTGGGCTACCTGGTCAAGTCCTCGACGGTGGCCGAGATCGGCGCCGGCCTCGCCGCCGCCTCTCGCGGCGAGCCCGTCTTCTCGGCCAGCCTCGCCGCCCTCGTCCTCGGCGACTTCGCCCGTCCCGCCACCACACCGGACGGGCGGCCGGTGAAGGCGCTCTCGGCGCGGGAACGGGAGGTGCTGCGGCTGGTGGCGCGCGGCAGCACCTACCGCGCCGTGGGCGAGGAGCTCTTCATCGCCGAGCGGACGGTGGAGAACCACGTCCGCAACATCCTGGAGAAGCTGCGGCTCAACCGGCGCGACGAGCTGATCCGCTGGGCCGCCAAGCGAGGCCTGGACGAGTGATCGCTACCCGATCGGGCGGATGAGGGCGCCGCCGTCGACGACGAGCGTGTGACCGGTCATCCACGACGACAGCTCCGACGCCAGGAACAGCGCGGCGTTGGCGATGTCCTCGGGCTCACCGAGGCGGTGCAGCGGGGTGCGCTTGGCGATCTGCTCCTCGCCGGTCTCCCACAGGGCCTTGGCCATGTCGGTCTTCACCAGCCCGGGGGCGATGGCGTTGACCCGCACGCCCGGTGAGAGGTCGGCGGCCAGCACCTTGGTGAGGTGGATCAGCGCCGCCTTGGTCGTGTTGTAGATGCCGATGCCGGGCTCGACCGACATGCCCCCGATGGAGGCGATGTTGATGACGGCGCCGCCGTTGTCCTGCATCGAGGCCTTCCAGCACTCCTGGGCCCACACGAGCGGGCCGCGCAGGTTGACCTCCCACGTCTTGTCGTAGCGGGGCAGGTCGATCTCGATGGGACGACCCATGTAGGGGTTGGTGGCGGCGTTGTTCACGAGGATGTCGACCCGGCCGAAGGTGTCCACCGTGTGGGCCACGCACGCAGCGGCTGCATCCGGATCGCCGGCGTTGGCGGCGAAGACCGACGTGTGCCCGTCGATGTCCGCGGCCGCCACCTCGAGGGCGTCCTGCTTGCGGGAGCTGAGCACCACCTGGGCGCCGGCCTCTGCCAGCGTCTTCGCGATCGCCTTGCCGATGCCCTTGGACGCCCCCGTCACGAGCGCGACCTGTCCGTCGAGTCTGATCTCCATGGCGGCGCACCGTAGCCCTGCGCGAGCCGGCCCGGATCGACATCTGATCCCCGGCCACTACGGTCGACGCCCGTGTTGCGCGTTCGCGGACTGACCAAGCGCTACGGGCCGCTGCTGGCGCTCGACGACGTCGGCTTCGACGTCCCCCGGGGCGAGATCGTGGGGTTCCTGGGCCCGAACGGCTCCGGCAAGACCACCACCATGCGGGCGATCATGCGCCTCGTCGCCCTCGACGCCGGCGAGGTCACCTGGGACGGCACCCCCGTCGATGGCGGCACGCGGCGGCACTTCGGGTACATGCCGGCGGAGCGCGGGATGTACCCGCGCATGAAGCTGCGCAACCACCTCGCCTACTACGGGGAGCTGTCCGGGCTCAGCCCCGAGTCGGCGGGCGCGGCGGCGGACCGCTGGCTCGAGCGCCTCGGCCTGGCCGATCGGGCCGAGGACACCATCCAGAGCCTCTCGAGCGGGAACCAGCAACGGGTGCAGCTGGCCCTGGCGCTGCTCAACGATCCCGACCTGCTCGTCCTGGACGAGCCCTTCTCCGGGCTCGATCCGGTGGCGGTCGAGATGCTCAGCGACATCCTGCGCGAGCAGGTCGACCGGGGCGCCGCCCTCCTGCTGAGCAGCCACCAGCTCGACCTGGTCGCCGACGTCTGCAGCGCCGTCGTGATCGTCGACCGGGGCCGCATCGTCCTGCGCGGCGAGGTCGCCGCCCTCCGGGCCGCCAGCCCGACCCGCTACGTGGAGGTCGAGTTCGCCGACGCCGTGGCGTGGGAGCCCGGGCGCGCCAGCGACGTCAGCGCCGGCGGGCGGCGCCACCGGATCGCGGTCGAAGCCGGCACCGACGCCGACCGGCTGATCGAGGAGGCCCGCTCGCTCGCTCCCGTCGTCGGCTACTCGTTCCTGCCCCCCGACCTGTCGGAGGTCTTTCTCGGCGTCGTCGGCCGCGACACGTTGGACGATCCCCAGCACGAGCGGGCGGAGGTGGCCCGGTGAGCGACGCCCGCCCGAGCGACGCCACCAGCGTCGTGCGCCTCGTCGCCCGGCGCGAGGTCATCGAACGCCTGCGGGCGCGGTCCTTCGCGGTCGCCACCGGCCTCCTCGTCGTGGTGATCATCGCCATCGGCGTCATCAGCCGCCTCGGAGGCGACGGCGGCGACGACGCCATCGAGGTCGTCACCGCCGGCGAGCTCCCCGTCGGATTCGAGGACATGACCGGGCAGACGGCCGGGCTGTTCGAGCGGACCGTGGAGATCACCGAGCGCGACGACGTGGACACGGCACGGGCGGCCGTCGAGGACGGGGACGCCGACGTCGCCGTCATCGGTGAAAGCGGCGAGGTCGTGTTCGACGACGGCATCGACGAGGAGGTCCTCGCCATCCTGCAGCAGGCCTGGGCCAACGCCCAGGTGCAGCAGGCGCTCGGTGACGCCGGGCTCGACGAGCAGCAGGTGCGCACCGCCCTCACGACCACGCCCCTCGAACCGGTGACGATCGACGGGAAGGACGACGGTGACGAGGGCCTCGCCCTCCTCACCGGGACGCTCGCCGGGATCCTCCTGTTCATCTCGCTGCAGACCTTCGGCACCTACGTGCTCACCGGCGTCGTCGAGGAGAAGGCCACCGCCGTGGTCGAGCTGCTGCTCGTCCGGGCCCGGGGAAGCCAGATGCTGGCAGGCAAGGTCATCGGCATCGGCATCGCCGCGCTGCTCCAGTTCGCGCTCGCCATCGTCGCCGCCCTCGTGTCCCTGGCCATCTCCGACGTCGAGGTGCCCGGCGAGATCTGGGCCGCGCTGCCGATCACGCTCGTGTGGTTCATCGGGGGCTACGCGCTCTACTCCACGCTGTTCGCCCTCGCCGGGTCGCTGGTGAGCCGTCAGGAGGACGCCCAGGCCGCAGCCATGCCGATCATGAGCGTCCTGCTCCTGGCCTACGTGATGGTGTTCACCTTCGGCTCCGACCCGGAGTCCACCGCCAGCACGGTGATGTCGATCCTCCCGCCGATCGCGCCGCTGCTCATGCCCCTGCGCATGGCGGCCGGGGCGGCATCGGTGGTCGAGGTCGTCGTCGCCCTCGTGCTGCTCGCCGTCGCGATCCTGGCTGCCTGGGCGGCGACGGGCAGGATCTACGAGCAGGTCCTGCTCCGGCGGGGGACGCGGATCTCCTGGCGGGACGCGGCTGCGCTGATCCGCAGGACCTGACCCACCACGGACTGCGAGGATGGTGCCGACGGCGGACCGATCGGAGGAGCCACCGTGCAGACCGCCACCACCTCCCCCCGCCCGCCCTGGCGCGCCCAGCCCGCGCACCTGCGTCGGATCTTCCGGGAACCCCAACCGGTCCTCGACGAGCTCCGGGAGCGCTACGGGCCGGTCGTCGGCGGGGCCGACCACAAGCGGCGGCGAGGCTCGGATCAGGCGGCCTCGACCAACGTCCGCTGGATCTGGTCGAGCACGGCCTGGTCGGGCTGGGCCGGCACGACCTCGCCCGGGGTGCGACGGGTGATGTCCATGGCGCCGGCCACGCGGTCCCCGGCGATCACCGGGGTGTGGCAGCCGGCGATCGCCGTCGGTTGCAGGGCCTCGATCCGGTCGACGGTGGCCTGGTAGCGGCGCTCGTCGGCCAGCAGCAGCCACGGGCTGATGTACTGGTTGAACGTCGCCATGCCCCCGGCCCAGACCTCGGGGTCGATGTCGGTCACGTCCCGCACGGGAACGGGCATCGGCGTCGCGAAGGCGTCCGAGGCCCAGTAGACGCCCGTGGTGGGGTCGAACAGGCCCCGCGTCGTGGGCGAGTCGTACACCGGCGGGCGGACGAGCTGGAGCTGTCGATCGCCGACGTCGAGGGTCTCGCCGTCCTGCATCCACCGCCACCGCAGCGGGGAGACCTCGAGGGTCGCGCCCATGCGCTCCTGCATGAACCAGTCGATGATCAGCGTGGCGTCGGGGCACGCGGCCATGACGGCGTTGACGTTGCCGGTGTGGTCGACGTCGTCGTGGCTGACGAACACCCAGCGGACCTCTTCGGGCTCGACGAGGGAGAACAGGTCCTCGAGGTACTGCTCGCGGTGCTCGGAGGCACCGGTGTCGACCACCACCGGCTGCTCACCGCGGATGAGCATCGTGTTCAGCGCGATGGACACCGGGGCGGTGCCCTCGCCGGCGTGGTCGTGGATCAGGAACGTCTCGGGCGCGATGCGGGTCGGCTCGAGGCGGGTCTTCATCGGGTGCATCGGTCTTCCTTGGTTTGGCACTTTCATGGGACTGGAGTACCATGACGGGATGGCAGTACCACGTCAACAGGAAATCCTGGATGGCGGGCGCGTCAACCAGAAGCGCCGCACGCGCGCGGCGATCATCGGCGCGGCGAAGGAGCTGCTCGCCGGGGGTGCCACACCGACGGTGAGCCAGGCTGCGGCTGCGGCCGAGGTCTCCCGGACGACGGCCTACCGGTACTTCCCCACCCAGGAGTCCCTCCTCGTCGAGCTGGCGATGACCGCTGACGTCGGCGACATCGAGGAGCTGGTCGCCGCTGATGTCACCCCGGAGCAGGCGCGGGGGCGCGCGCTCGAGGTGCTGGACCTGTTCAACCGCCACGTCGCCGACGCGGAGATCGAGTACCGCACGGCCCTGCGGCTCTACCTCGACCAGTGGCTGCAGGAGAAGGAGGCCGGCGACGACGCTCCGCAGGTGCGGGAGGGCCGGCGCCGGCGCTGGTTCGAGCAGAGCCTCGCGCCGCTGCGCGGCACCGTGGCCCCGGAGCTCTGGGACCGAGCGATCGCCGGTCTGTGCCTGCTCAGCGGCCCGGAGGCGCTCGCCGTGCTGCGAGACGTGTGCCGCCTCGACGACGAGGCCGGCCGCGCCACGGCACGGTGGGCGGCGGAGGCGCTGCTCGACGCCACCTTCGGTTGACGGTCGCGATCAGTCCTCGGCGTCGAGGATGGGACCGTCCGTGAACAGGTAGGTGCGGAGCTGCTCGTCCCAGCCCGGATCGTGGCGGCGGAGCCACTCGAGCACCATCGCTGCGTGCTCCTTCTCCTCGTCGCGGTTGTGGGCGAGGATCTCCTTGAGCTCGGGGTCGTTCGTGGCGTCGATCCGCTGGTCGTACCAGTCGACCGCTTCGCACTCCTCCTGCAGCGACACGATGGCCCGGTGGCGGTCCATGGTCTCGGGTCGGAGCAGCTCGGGGTCCTCGTGGTAGCTGTCGCTCGCGCTGGCCATGGCCCCTGCCTAGCGCCTCGGCACGCCCATCCGCGTCGTCGTGGTCGCCTACCCGGCGACCTGCACCCGGGGCAGCAGCGCATCGACGTCGGCGCGGTGGCAGAGGTCCGTCCCCGGCGTCATCGCCGCCGCGGAGCCGGCCGCCACCCCCCGACGGACGGCCTCGACCAGGGGCTCGCCGGCGACCAGGCCGGCGACGATCCCGGCGACCATGGAGTCGCCGGCGCCGACGGTGCTGGCCACCGTCACCTCCGGCGCGGCGAAGCGGGTGGTGGGGCCGTCGCGCGGGGCGAGCAGCGCCCCGTCACCGCCGAGGGAGACGGCCAGCGCGCCCACCCGGCCACGCTCCAGGACCTGCCGCGCCGCAAGCTCCACCTCGTCCAGGTCAGCTGGGATCCAGCTGACCAGCGAGGCCAGCTCACGGCGGCTTGGCTTCACCACGTCCGCGCTGCTCTCGAGCGCCCGAGCCAGCGCCGCACCCTTGGCATCGACGACGGTGGTGACGTGCTCGAGGGCGTCGCAGAGCGTGCGGTAGAAGTCCTCCGGGACACCGGGCGGCAGCCCGCCGGAGAGCACGACGACGTCGACGTCGGCGGCGAGCGACTCGATGTCGGCCAGCATCGACCCGTGGTCGGTGATCGACGGCCCGGGGAGGACGATGCGGTACTGGTGACCGGTCTTGCGGTCGCTGACCGCGATCGACTCCCGCGTCACGCCGTCGATCCGGTGGGCGACCGCGTCGATGCCCTCGTCGGCCGCGAGGGAGAGGAGCTCGTCACCGACCGCGCCGCCGAGCGCCATCCACGCCCGGCTCCCCACATCGAGGCGGCTCAGGACGCGAGCGACGTTCACGCCGCCGCCACCGAGCTCCCGACGGTGATCGAGCGCCTCGAGCTTGTGGTCGGGGACGAGGTACTCCACGGACACCGCCACGTCGAGCGCCGGGTTGACGGTCACGGTCAGCACGCGGGGCGATGCCACGTCACTCCTCTCGCCGAAGGGCCTGCGAGGGGCACCCTACGGCGACGCCGCAGGGCGCCTGTCGCGCCGATCGTCGACCGGGACGTTGCGAGGACCGGCTCCGGTGGGAAGGGTGGGGGCATGAACCGCCTCGCCCAGGAGTCCAGCCCCTACCTCCGCCAGCACGCCGACAACCCGGTGCACTGGCAGCCGTGGGGACCCGAGGCCATGGCCGAGGCGGTCGAGCGCGACGTGCCGATCCTGTTGAGCGTCGGCTACTCGGCCTGCCACTGGTGCCACGTCATGGCCCACGAGTCCTTCGAGGACGACGCCACCGCTGCGGTGATGAACGACCACTTCGTGAACGTGAAGGTCGACCGGGAGGAGCGCCCCGACGTCGACGCCGTCTACATGGAGGCGGTCCAGGCCATGACCGGGCGCGGCGGCTGGCCGATGACGGTCTTCCTCACGCCGGACGGACGCCCCTTCTACGGGGGCACCTACTTCCCGCCGACCCGCCACGGCCAGACGCCGTCGTTCGTGGAGCTGCTGGAGGCGGTGCACGACACGTGGGCGACCAAGCGGGACCAGCTCTTCGAGCAGGCCGACCGGCTCACCGAGGTGCTCGGGCAGGGCGGGCGGATGCAGGCCGGTGCCGCGGTGCCGGGGCCGGAGGTCCTGGAGCACGCCATCAACCAGCTGCACCAGGCCTTCGACGAGGACTGGGGCGGGTTCGGCGGCGCGCCGAAGTTCCCGACGCCGCAGAACCTCGACTTCGTGCTGCGGGGCCTGGCCCGGACGGGGGTCGAGGAGCTGGCCACCATCGCCGAGACCACGCTCGACGCCATGGCCTCCGGCGGGATGTACGACCACCTCGGCGGCGGCTTCGCCCGCTACTCGGTCGACCCCCACTGGGTGGTCCCGCACTTCGAGAAGATGCTCTACGACCAGTCCGGCCTGGTGCGGCTCTACCTGCACGGGCACCTGGTCACCGGCCACGACCGGTACGCACAGGTCGTCGAGGAGACGGTCGACTACGTGCTGCGGGACCTGCGACAGCCCGGTGGCGGCATCGCCTCGGCCGAGGACGCCGACTCCCTCGACGCCTCCGGCCACAGCGAGGAGGGCGCGTTCTACACCTTCACCCCGGACGAGATCCGGACCGCGCTCGTCGACGCCGGGCTCGGCGACGACGTCGAGGACGCGCTCGAGTGGTGGGAGCTGGACCGACCCGCCAACTTCGAGGGCCGGTGGATCCCCGTGCGCACCCACCACCGCGGCGACTGGCACCGCCCGCCCGCGATCGAGGCGGCGCGACGGGCGCTGTTCGAGGCCCGGGCCACCCGCCCCCGGCCGGGGCTGGACGACAAGGTGCTGACCGAGTGGAACGCCCACTGGGTGTCGGCCCTGGCCGAAGCCGGGTTCGCCCTCGGACGCCCGGACTGGGTCGACGCGGCCCGGGAGACCGCGGCGTTCCTGCTGTCCTCGCTGCGACGCGACGACGGCCGCTGGATGCGGTCGTGGCAGGCCGAGACCGGCGCCAAGCACCTGGCCTTCGCCGGCGACCACGCCGCCCTCGTCGACGCCTTCACCCGGCTGGCCGAAGCGACGGGCGAGGGCCGCTGGATCGCCGAGGCCCGCGCGGTGGCCGACGTCATGCTCGAGCTGTTCTGGGACACCGACCAGGGCGGCCTGTTCACGACCGGGAGCGACGGCGAGCAGTTGGTGGCCCGGGACAAGGACCTCCAGGACCAGGCGCTGCCGTCGGCGAACTCCACCGCTGCGGTCGCGCTGCTGCGCCTCGCTGCGCTGACCGGCGAGACCCGCTACCCCGGGCCGGCCGCCGGGATCCTGCGCCTCTCCGGCGAGCTGGCCGGGCGGGTGCCGTCCGCCTTCGGGGTGCTGCTCGGCGCCATCGACCTCCACCACACCGGCACGACCGAGATCGTCGTCGCCGGGGACCGCACCGACCTCCTCGACGCGGTCCGGCACCGCTGGCTGCCCAACGCCGTGCTGGCATGGGGCGAGCGCTACGACTCCCCGCTGTGGGCCGGCCGGGACGACGGGCTGGCCTACGTCTGCCGGGACCACACCTGCCAGCTGCCGGCGTCGACCCCCGAGGAGCTCACCGCCCAGCTCTAGGTTCTGGCAGCGAAGACGGAACGACGATCAGCCCGACGGCTTCACCCGTCGCTCCGGCCGTCGTTCCGCTCTCGCTGCCAGAACCCACGGTGGAGGACCTGGTCGAGGGCGGGGCGGGGGCGGCCGGCGCTGCGGCCCGGCTCGTCGGGCGCGGGCCACCCGAGCGAGATGGTGCCGAGGGCGCGCTGGTCGTCGGGGACGCCGAACGCGGCGCGCACGGCGGCCTCGTGCTCGAACTGCCCGAAGAGGCAGGCGCCGAGGCCCGCCGCCGTGGCCAGGAGCAGCAGGTTCTGCACCACCGCGCCCCCGTCCACCCACCAGTACGGCACCGGCCACGCGGCGATGCCGGCGCCGAGGCCGGTGCCGGCCTTGTCCGCCTCGCCGTAGCGCTCGGCGTACGCGTCCGGGCACACGTAGGGCACGACGAGCACCGGCGCCGACAGCAGCCCCTGCCAGCGGAAGCGGGACCGGGCCTCGGGGTCGGGCATGGTCGTGGCCCAGTAGCGGTCGACGTCGCCGTCCCGGAGCACGAGGAACGACCAGGGCTGGGTGTTGCCGGCCGACGGCGCCCGGCGGGCCAGGTCCAGCAGCTGCTCCAGCACGTCCTCGGTGACCGGCTCGTCGGTGTACCGCCTGACCATGTGGCGGGCCGAGAGCAGGCGGGCCAGCTCGTCCACGGGCGTCAACTCGCGACGGCGTCCTGCACGCGGTCGAGGACGCTGCGGGCGTAGGGGGTGGCCAGCTGGCGCGACGCCGACTCGTAGGCGACCCGGGCGACCCGTTCGTTGCCGTGCCGGCGCATCATGTTCAACCCGCCGAAGGCGTTCAGGTCCTCCTCGGTGGGCCGCAGCAGCAGCACGGCGGCACCGGTGCCGCGGACGTCGGCCAGCTCACGCTCGAGCTGCCGGTGGGCGTGGAGCCGTCCGAGCTGGTGGACCAGTGCGGGTCGGGGTGCGGTGTCGAAGGCCATCGGGACGATGCCGATCACGACGTCGGCGGCGATCCCGGTGGCGAGGTCGAGGTTGCTGGTGGAGTGCACGCCGCCGTCGACGAGGGTGCGCCCCCGGACCCGCTGGGGCTGGAAGAAGGCGGGGATGGCACACGATGCCTTGACCGCGGTGGGCAGGTCGGCGCGCACGGGGTCGCGGCTGCCGAGCACGACCCGCCGGCCGGTGCGCACGTCGACGGTCACCAGCCACAGGGGACGCTCGGGCCACTCCGTCGCCAGCACCTCGGCCATGGTGTCCTCGGCGTCGTCGATGGTGAAGAAGCCACCCGGGAAGGCCCGGCGGAGGAACGCGGGCAGCGGCGGCACCGGCAGCCGCAGCGCCGAGCGCTGGAGGACGTACATCGACC
>DMTU01000224.1:16876-18720 GCA_003476595.1 Acidimicrobiaceae bacterium
GCCGCAGCGCCGAACGTTGGAGCACGTACATCGACCCGAGGAGGCGACGCATGGCGTCGACGGGCCCGTCCCAGGCCGCGGCCCACGGGCTGCGCTGGTCGTGGTGGCCGATGACCGGGTGCTCGCCGAGCGAGGCCAGGTAGAGGTCCTCGGTGGTGAGGCCGCTGCGGAGCATGGCGCCCACCATCGAGCCGGCCGAGGTGCCGATGACGAGATCGGCGTCGTCGGGGCGGATGCCACCGACCTCCTCGAGGGCCCGCAGGACGCCGGCGTGGTAGGCCATGCCCACCGTGCCGCCGGCCCCGAGGACGAGCGCAGTGCGCAGGGTTAGGCCAGCTTCTCGAGGTCCTCGGCCATGGCCCAGCCGAAGGCGATGACGCACTCGCCGGACTCGGGGTCGAGGTCGGCGAAGAACTCCTCGTACTCCGCGACCCGCTCGCGCTTGACGCACTCGTGATCGAACACGACGGGCAGCGAGCCGTCGCCCTTCACCCGGAACTGGCGATCGGCGTAGCGGGACGGGACGATGCCGTAGCGCTTGGCCAGGCGACGGCCCCAGGCCCGCTCCTCGCCCGAGGCCTTGTGCTCACGGCGCGGGATGAGATCCGAGAGGGCCTTGAAGGCCTCGTAGCCGGACGGGTCGGTGAGCCGGGCGGCGACCAGGACGTCCTCGTCCGGGAAGGCCAGCACGGCCCGGCGGAGCTCCTCTTGCATGATCGCCCGCAGCACGGTGTCGCGCTTGGACGAGCGCTTGATGGAGCCCATGCCGATGAGCACGCAGGGGGTGCCACCGATGCGCTCGAGCGTCGAGAAGGTGAAGCCCTTGAGCTTGCCGTCCTCCCGGGCCTGGGAGACGAGCACCCAGGACTCGGCTTCCTTCGTGATGGCCCCGATCTCGTGCGGGAACGGGCTCTCGGCGCACAGATCGGCCAGCTCGGCCAGCTCGACGTCGCTGAGCCCCGTGCAGTCCTTCGTTTCGACCTCGATCGACATGCGTGTGGAAGCCCCCGTGTTGCCGGCCTTGTGGTCGCTCCAGTCCACTCGCTTCGAGGGGCACCGCGCAAATCACGCCGAACAGCTGTGCGCCCCGTTCGGCCCCTACTCCACCAGGGCGGCAGGGCCGAGCAGGACCCGGATCTCCGACACCAGGCCGGTCTCCGCGTCCACGCCGTAGGCGGGCGGGAGGCGCAGGACCTTGTCGTCTCCGAGGTGCAGCAGCACCGGGTGATCGCCCGGGTGCTCGAGGAGGATCTCCTTGAGCTGGGCGATGAGCTCGGCGGTGAGGCGGTTGGGCATGACCCGGAGGCGGAAGGGGGTGGCGGAGTCCGACACGCCCTCTACGACCTCGATCTCCATGGCGATGAGCTTGGGCATGTCGTCGCGCTTGTCGATGCGGGCCTTGACCAGGACGATGGCGTCGTCCTCGAGCTTGTGGCCGTGCTCGGTCATCGTGCGGGGGAAGACCATGGTCTCGACGTTGGCCTTGAGGTCCTCCAGCACGAAGACGCCCATGAGGTCGCCCTTCTTGGTCCACTTGCGCTGCAGGTTGGTGATGACGCCGCCCACGGTCTTGATGGCACCGTCCTCGCACTCGGCGAGCGAGTCGAGTCCGACCTCGGTGCGCCGGGCCAGGAAGTCCTCGGCGCCGAAGAGCGGGTGGTCGGACACGTAGAGCCCGAGCATCTCCTTCTCGAACGCGAGCTTCTGGGCCTTCGGGAACTCGACGTCGGGGATCTCCTCGCGCTCGTCGAACCCGAAGCCCCCTCCCCCGCTGGTGCTGACGTCGTCGCCCCCCATCGAGTCGAAGAGGCTCATGACGCCGGCCTCGGCCTCCTTGCGGCGGG
>DMTU01000224.1:18826-26808 GCA_003476595.1 Acidimicrobiaceae bacterium
CGGGCGACGGTGCGGTCGATGATCGACTCGAACACCATCAGCAGGCCCTGGCGGGGGTGCCCGACCGAGTCGAAGGCACCGGCCTTGATGAGGGCCTCCACCGTCTTCTTGTTGAGCACGCCGAGGTCGACGCGCTCGCAGAAGTCGTAGAAGTCGGCGTAGGCGCCGTTGGCCTCGCGCTCGGCGATGATCAGCTCGCAGTGGCCGGTGCCCACGCCGCGCACCGCGGACATGCCGAACACGATCTCGGCCCCGTCGATGCCGCCGTCGTCGCCACGCCGCAGCTCGGGGGCGAAGTCGACCAGGGAGCGGTTGACGTCGGCCACGGTGACCGGGATCTCCATGGCCCGGCACTCGGCCAGGTACACGGCGGCCTTGTCGAGATTGCTCTTGACGCTGGTGAGCAGCGCCGACATGTACTCGGCCGGGTAGTTCGCCTTGAGGTAGGCGATCTGGTAGGCGATGAAGCCGTAGCCGTAGGAGTGGGACTTGTTGAAGGCGTAGTCGGCGAAGGGCTCGATGATGTCGAACCACTGCTTGCCGAGCTCCCGCCCGTAGCCGTTGGCCTCGCAGCCCTCCTCGAACTTCTCCCGCTCCTTGACGATGAGCTCGCGGATCTTCTTGCCGCAGTTGTGGACGAGGAAGTCCTCGACCACGGCATAGGGCCGATCCGGGTTCGCCATCCGGAAGTCGAAGCACTCCTCCTCGCCGACGTACTCGACCGAGACGACCGTGTCCCAGCGCAGGTCGCCCGTGCGGAGGTCTTCCAGGCGCTCGCTGTAGAGGAGGCCGTTCAACGTGTTCGGGTGCAGCACGCGGACCGACGTGTAGCCACCGGAGTCGACGCCGAGGTCCCGCTTGCTCCGTCCGGTCACCCGCGCCCGGCGTTCGAGCTCCCGGCGCACGAACGAGGACGGGATGCCGATGTTCGTCGCGCTCCCCCGGGACTCCCAGTCGTAGAGGTGACGCTCCACCTTGGTGAGCTTCTCGTAGGTGAGGTGCGGCTCGATCAGGAGCCCGAAGCGCTTTGCCTCGTTCCGATCAGCCACCGACACCGTGTAGTGCCGGCCGTGACCCTCGACGTCTCGATGCAGGATGTTGGAGACGATCCCGCAGCGCAGGAGCATCCGCTTGAGCGAGCGGGCAACGGCGAGGGACTTGGTGCCGTAGTGCACGCCGGAGGCATCGGCCCACCCGTCGCAGCAGAAGTACAGCCCCAGGAACCGCTCGACCTGGGTGAGCGACGCGTTGACGACCCAGTTCGGGATGACCTTGTCGCCTGCCAACCCGTAGCCACCGATCACCGGACCGAGCTGGCGGAGCTCGTCACGCGACAGCTTCAGCTGCGTGACGCCGTCGATCTCGTAGGTCCGACGGTGCTCGACCCCGAAGAAGTCCTCGTAGGCGATGCGGAACCGCTCGAGGAGGTTCGGGTCGGTGTTGCAGAAGTGGGCGTTCCCTCCGTACGGGCCATCGGGGTCGGGGGTGTAGCCCTCGCTGATCAGGAGGGCAGCGAGCTCCACGTGGTGGATGGGGCAGCTCGATCCACCCTGGGTGCTGGTGTGCCCGGCGACGGCCACGAGGTCGCCGGCACCGATGTCCTTCAGCTCGGTCCATTCGTCCTCGACCAGGAACGGGTGGTTGTCCGTCGCCTCGATCGTGTAGCCCGTGCTCGTCGTGAGGCGGTACACCGGCTTCACACCGACCGACCAGACGTCCTCGACCTCCTCGTGACGGGTCGTCGCCGTCGTCTGGTCGATGGTCTGGACCCGTCGGTCCGTCAACGACATGACCTTCTCGATGGGCATGTAGCCGCGACGCGTCGTGAGGATCTTGGTCCCGCGTGGCAGGCATGCCTTGCGCAGGTTGTCGGCTTCGGCCAGCGAGTAGCCCGCGAACTTCTGCGCGATCCGCATCACGGATTCCTGATAGATCATCAATCCGTAGGTCGAACCGAGGATCTCCTCCGCATCCGGGTGCAGGTACTCGATCTCCTTGCGACCGTTCTTCCGGTCGGCGTAGTCGTTGTGCATGTTGGCCGCCATCGGGCCCGGCCGGTACAGGGCGACGAGGGCGGCGACGTCTTCGAACGCGTCCGGGGACAGCGAGCGCATGAGGGCCCGCATCGGCGGTGACTCGAGCTGGAACACACCGACCGTCTGGCCCGCTCGCAGCAGGTCGTAGGTGGGCTCGTCGTCGAGCGGGACCCGATCGATGTCGGGCATCTCGCCACGGGTCATCTGGATGAGGTCGAGGGTGTCGGAGATGATGTCGAGGTTGCGCAGCCCGAGGAAGTCCATCTTCAGCAGGCCGAGGTCCTCGACCCCGTGCATCTCGTACTGGGTGACGACGGGCGCTTCCTCGATGGGCTTGCCCGGCTCCGGCTTGCGCTGGATGGGCAGGTAGGTGGTGAGGGGCTCCTTGGTGATCACCACCGCGGCGGCGTGGATGCCGTCGGAGCGGCGCAGGCCCTCGAGGCCCTTGGCCACGTCGATGACCTCCTTGGAGGTCGGGTCGCTCGAGTACATCTCCCGGATCTCGGTGGCCATCTTGTAGCCGTCGATGTACTTGGGGACCTCCTCCAGGCAGGCGTAGAGCGGGGTGTCGCGACCCATGATCAGCGGCGGCATGGCCTTGGCGATGCGGTCGCCCGTGCCGTAGTCGTGGCCGAGCACCCGAGCGGCGTCGCGCACGGCCTGGCGGGCCTTGATCGTGCCGAAGGTGATGATCTGGGCGACGTTCTCGCGGCCGTAGCGCTCGGCCGCGTAGCGGATCATCTCGTCCCGGTAGCGGGTGTCGAAGTCCATGTCGATGTCGGGCATGGAGATGCGGCTCGGGTTGAGGAACCGCTCGAACAGCAGGTCGTACTTGATGGGATCGAGGTCGGTGATCCAGAGCGTGTAGGCCACCGCGCAGCCGGCGGCGGACCCGCGCCCTGGACCGACGCGGATCTCGTTGTCGCGGGCGTGCTTGATGAGGTCCCAGGTGATGAGGAAGTAGCTGGAGAACCCCATGTCGCCGATGACCTTGAGCTCGAAGAGCAGGCGGTCGGTGACCTTGTCGTCGAGGGTGTCGCCCCAGCGCTTCTTGGCGCCCTCGAACACCAGGTGGCGGAGGTAGTCGTCGTCGGTGGCGAAGCCGGGCGGCAGCGGGAAGTTGGGCAGCTGGGGCTTGCCGAACTCGATCTCGACCTCGCAGCGCTCGGCCACCCAGAGCGTGTTGTCGCAGGCCGTCGGCAGCTCGCGGAAGAGGTACCGCATCTCCTCGGCGGACTTCAGGTAGTGGTCGTCGCCGTGGAACTTGAAGCGGTTCTTGTCCGACACGAGACTGTTTGTCTGGACACATAAGAGGGCATCGTGGGCCAGCGCATCTTCACGGTGGACGTAGTGGCTGTCGTTGGTGGCGAGCAGCGGCGCCCGGATGGCCTTGGCCAGCTGGGCCAGCCGGGGGTTGGACCACTGCTGGGCCGGGATGCCGTGGTCCTGGAGCTCGACGAAGAGGTTGTCCCGACCGAAGATGTCCTGCAGGCGCCCGGCCAGCTTCACCGCGTTGTCGAAGCGCTCGTCCTCGGACAGCGGGTCGGCCTGCTGCTTGTCCGGGTCCATGATCGCCTTGGGGACCATGGCCTGGAGCACGTGGCCGCCGAGGCAGCCGGTGGTGGCGATGAGGCCCTCGCTGTGCTCCTCGAGCAGCTCCCAGTCGATCTTGGGCTTGCGGTAGTAGCCCTCCATGAACGACCGGGACGCCAGCTGGATCAGGTTCTTGTAGCCGACCTCGCTCTCGGCGAGCAGGGTGAGGTGGTACCAGGGCTTCTTGCCGCCCTCGCCCTCGCCACCGGAGTCGTCCATCTTCCCGCGCGCGGCGATGCGCTCGGTGCGGTGGTCGTGGGCCATGTAGGCCTCGGTGCCGAGGATCGGCTTGACGCCCTGGTCCTTGCACGCCCGGTAGAAGTCCAGGATCCCGTACATGTTGCCGTGGTCGGTGATCCCGAGGGCGGGCTGGCCGTCGGCCGCGGCGGCCGCCACCAGCTCGTCGAGGCGCGCGGCGCCGTCGAGCATGGAGTACTCGGTGTGGACGTGGAGGTGGGTGAACGAATCCGCCACCAGGGCCCCTTCGCGACGACGGCTTCCACAGGGACATCCACAGCCGCTGTCCACAGCTGTGGACGAATCACAACGGTGTGATTCGTGGGAGCGAACCGTAGCAGGGGCCCACCGACAGCTGCCGGGCCGGGGTCAGGTCCGGGTCGCGGTCAGGTCCGGGGCGTGGCGTGCTCGGCCTGGTCGATGGCCTTCCACTCGGCCAGGTGGCGCTCCAGCGCGTCGTCGTCGCCGGGCACGGTCACGATGTCGCCGTCGACCGTGGCCCCACCGGCGCCGTGCTCGGCGAGGAAGGCGTGGATCTGCTCCTCCAGGCGGGCCTGGAAGACCTGGGCCCCCTCCCCCGCGGTCTCGGGGAGGATGGTGGCGATGCGGTGGCAGGAGCCGTCGTAGCCGTGGGCGACGCGGTCCATCGTGCGGATGCCGTCGTCGAGCTTGGCGCCGAGCTGGCGCAGCAGCGCCTTGCGCTTGCGAGCGGGGAGCGCGCTGATCGCTTCGGCGTCGATGGCGAGGAACGACACCGAGAACACCGTCTGGTACCGCTGCGAGCGCGCCTTCTCGAGGTCGATGTCGGTGAGCAGGAACCGGGCGTTGTTGACGCCGGTGAGGTCGTCGACCTGGTCGTAGAGGTCGAGCTTGTCCAGCGACATCGACAGCGTGCCGGACGCCCAGCCGCCCACCGCACCGAAGAGGAAGTAGGCGATGGCCCGGGTGACGATGAGGGCGGAGAACTCGCCCCAGCCCACGGCATCGATGGCGTCGGCGCGCAGGACGACGTAGACGCCGGTGGCGGCCGCGGCACCGATGAGGCCGCCCGGCAGCCCGAACCACAGCAGCAGCAGGAAGATGGGGGCGAACAGCAGGGTCGCGACCACCTCGGTGGTGTCGACGCTGCGGACCAGCAGCACGGCGACGAGCACGGCCAGGATGGCGAGGCCGACGAGGCTGAGCATGAGGCGGGCACGGCCGTAGCCCATGCGGGCCAGCCGCGCCGACATGTCCTGGGTCGCCATGGCCGGACAGTACCCGCACCCCGTCCCCGGCTGGATGACCCCCATGTGGTTCCATGAGCCTCGATGTGGCTGCTCCCGATGTCGCTCCGGGCGAAGATGGCGACGGTGATCCTGCTCGGGATCTTCTTCATCCCCTTCGCCACCTCGGACCTGCGCGGCCTCACCCACGTCCTCACCTGCACCGACGCGGTCTCGGCGTCCCTGCTCGTCGACGACACCGCGGACGACGACACGTCACCCGTGCTCGGCTCGGCCGACAGCGTCACCCGCGACGAGGTCGGCCTCGGCCTGTGCGGCGGCCTCGAGGTCGACCTGCAGCTCACCTCGGCGCGCGACGGGCGGGCCGAGGTCCTCGTCGCCATCACCAACACGACCGAGCACGACTGGAAGGGCAGCGTCGAGCTGCGCTTCGACGGCACCCCCGTGCCGGTGGCCATCGGCAGCATCGCCCAGGGCGCCACCGAGCGCGACACCGTGGAGCTGCGGGTGAAGCGGGGCGAGGCCTACGAGATCACGGGCACCCTGCTGATCGGGCCCTGACGGACCCCTCCAGGCCTGACGGACCCCTACAGGTAGGTGCCCGGCGGGTGGCCGGGACCGCGCTCGCCGTCGGGGCGCTGGCCCGACTCCAGCTGGTGGCGCATCTGCTCCAGCTGCTGGCGGGCCGCCGCCTGCTGCGCGAAGAGGGTGGCCTGGATGCCGTGGAACAGGCCCTCGAGCCAGCCGACCAGCTGGGCCTGGGCGACGCGCAGCTCGCCGGCGGACGCCGGGGTGTCGCCGAAGGGTGAGGCGAGCCGGCGCAGCTCGTCGGCGAGGTCGTCGGACAGCGCGCCGGAGAGCTCCTGCACCGACTGGTCGTAGATCTCCCGGAGGCGGTCGCGACCGGCCTCGTCGAGATCGGCCGAGCGCACCTCCTCGAGCAGCTGGCGGATCATGGCGCCGATGCGCATGACGCGGCCGGGCTCCTGCACGGCCTCCTGCTGGTCGCCGTCGTCGGCGGCCTCGGCGGCCGCGGCGATCAGCTCGCCGTGCTCCACCTCCTCGTCGCTCTCGGCGGCGGTTGTGCTCTGGGAGTCGGGCACGTGGTCCTCCAGGGGTCGTCGGCGGGGCGGCCGGAGCCGCTCAGGCGGTGGCGGCGAGGAACGGGACGAGCATCTCGTCCGCGGTCAGCGAGCCGTGGCGACCGATGAGCTGGTACGGACCGGTGTCGGCCGGATCCACGTAGGCCACGGGCTCGCGGGCGACCAGGGCGACGTCGCCCAGGCGGGCCCGCACGTGGTCGAGGACGCGAGGGCCGAACCATCCCTCGTCGACCATCTGGTCGCGGCTCAGCACCCAGCCGGTGTCGGTGTGGGCCTCGGCGGCCTCGAGCAGCTGGCGGGCGCGACCCGGGCGGGCGTGGAGCCAGCGGAAGCGGCCCTCGCCGCTCTGCATCGACAGGTGGGGGCGCACACCGGGGTCCAGCTCGACGAGCCGGTCGCCGACCTCGACCTGGCCGTGGTCGGCGGTGATGGCGAGCACGGTGCCGGCGGGCAGCACCTCGAGCAGGTCGGCCACGAGGTGGTCGACCCAGCGCAGCTCGTTGTCGTAGTGGTCGGCGAGGCCGTACTCGTGGGCGACCTTGTCGATGCCCTCGTAGTAGGCGTACACGAAGGGCTCGCCGCTGCGGACGAGGCGGTTGACCTCGGTGACGAGCGTGCCCATCGTGCGGTAGCCCACGAAGCGGGTGCCGCCGAGGTGGGCGTCGGTGAAGCCGGTCTCGGAGAACTCGGCCTTGGTGACCACCGGCGGGCGCTGGCCGCCGAAGGGCTCGTGGAGCTGGAACTCGCCGGGCGGCATGGACCGGCGGGCGTCGCCGTCGGCCGTCGCCCAGCGCAGCACGTTGAGGACGTGGCCCTCGATCGACATGCGGTAGCCGATGACCCCGTGCTCGCCGGGCGGCATGCCGCTGACGATGGACGTCAGGGCGGTGGACGTGGTCGACGGGGCCACCGTGGACACCGGGCCGCCCTGCATGACGGAGGTGATGGTGGGGGCGAGCGCACGCCGGTCCTGCAGCTGGTTCCAGCCGAGGCCGTCGAGGGTGAGCAGCACGGTGGACTGCTCGGCACCCGCGAGGGCACGGGGCACCCAGTCCGCGAGCTCGTCGGGGGGGTCCTGGACCACGGCGGCCACGTTGCACACGCAGGCACCGGCGTAGTCAGGGATGAGCGGTTCATCAGCCACTGCCCGCCACGCTAGCGACCGCCACCGCGGACACCGCCACCAGGGGTGCCTACGATGCCCGCCATGCGCGTGTCGACCAGAGGGGACTACGCCAGCAGGGCCCTGCTGTCGCTCGCCCTCGACGGCGTGGACACCCCCGTGTCGGTCCGGGACATCGCCGCTCGCACCGGGTTGCCCCAGCCCTACCTCGAGCAGATCCTGCTCGCGCTGAAGGGCGCCGGGCTGGTCCGCTCCAAGCGCGGCGTCGGCGGGGGCTACGTCCTGGCCCGGTCCCCCGAGGACATCACCCTCGGCGACATCGTGTCCGCCGTCGACGGGCCCATCACCCTCGGCGACTTCGGCGAGCCCCACACCGACGGGGCCTGCGACCACCAGGGGCAGTGCGTGCTGCTGGCGGTCTGGGCCGACGTGGGCGAGCACATGCGCCGCCACCTCGACGGCCTCCACCTGGCCGACCTGGCCCGCATGGCCAACGGCGAGCAGCCCTGGCCGGCGCCGCCCCACGACGACCACGACGCAGCGGTCAGCTGAGGCGGGCGAGGACCTCGCGCAGGTCGGCAGGGAGGGGGCTGTCGGCCTCGACCGGCTGACCGGTGACCGGGTGGCGGAAGGCGAGGTGCTCGGCGTGGAGGAACTGGCGGGG
>DMTU01000224.1:26928-31424 GCA_003476595.1 Acidimicrobiaceae bacterium
ACCAGCTCGGTGACCGGCACGGGCTCGTCGTAGCGGCGCACGACCTCGTAGCCGGTGCGGGCCTCCCGACCCCCGACCACGATCCCCATCTTGGTCGGGTCCTTCGTCGACCGGCCGATGGGGGCGTCGACCTGCCCCCGCGGCTCGGTGACGTGGTCCCAGACCAGGGTGCGGTAGCGGCGCACGATGTCGTGCACCCGGAGCAGCTCGGTGAGCCCGGCGTGGGCCTCGGCCGTGCGGGCCACCGCGAGCAGCCCGGAGGTCTCGCGGTCGAGGCGGTGCACGATGCCGGGTCGGAACGGCTCGCCGACGTCGGCGATCTCCGGGTACCGGGCGAGCAGCCCGTGGACGAGCGTGCCGGTGGGGTTGCCAGCGCCGGGGTGGACCACGAGGCCGGCCGGCTTGTCGATGACCAGCAGGTGCTCGTCCTCGTGGACCACGTCGACGGGGACGTCGGGATCGGCCTCGACCGTGAGCTCCTCCGGCCCGGCGGGCACGTCGAGGGTGATGCGCTGCCCCTCGTCCAACCGATCGGCCCTGCGGGTGCGCACCTCGCCGTCGATGCGGACCTCGCCGGCGTCGATCAGCTCGCCGGCGACGCTGCGGGGCACGTCGCAGAGCATGGCCACGATCCGGTCCAGCCGCTCGCCGGCCAGGGCCTCGGGCAGCTCGGCGTCGAAGGCGGTCATGCCCCAGTCTCCCCTTCGGCGGGCTCGTCGAGCGCATCGGTGAAGAAGCCCACCACGAGCAGCAGGCCGATGCCCACGGTGAGCGCGGCGTCGGCGAGGTTGAACACCGGGAACCACTGGAGGTCGACGAAGTCGATCACCGCGCCGCCGAGCACGCCGTCGTTGCCGTCCCGGAAGACCCGGTCGACCATGTTGCCGAACGTGCCCCCGACGACGAGGCCGTAGGACGCGAGCACCCACGGGGAGCGCTGGTTGCGCCCCGACCACAGCAGGAACCCGACCACCACCAGGGCGATCACCGACACGATCGGGCCGCTGTCGGAGGTGAGGGAGAACGCAGTGCCGGTGTTGTAGATGACCCGCAGGCGCAGGGTCCACACCAGGTCGATGATCCGGGTGGGCTCGGTGAGGGCCTCGAGCGCCCACCACTTGGTCAGCTGGTCGAGGACGACCACCAGCGCCGTGACGGCGCCGATGACCAGGAGGGGACGCCGGGGCCGCGGTGCGGGGTCACCGGGCGCCCTGGGGGTCGTCGTCTCAGCGCCGACCGAACCCACCGACCTTGTACTCGACCTTCTCCCGGGCCCACGGGATCGCCTCGAGGCGCTCCTGCGGGATCGGCTCGCCGGACACCTCGCAGATGCCGTAGGTGCCCTCGTCGAACTTGGTCAGGGCGTGGTCGATCTCGTCGATCATGTCCATCGCCTGGGCCGCGAGGGCCAGATCACGGCCTCGCTCGACGGCGATGGTGTCGCCCTCGCCGGACTCCTCGTCGAACTGGACGTCGCCCGGGTCCATGTCCATGACCAGGCTGTCGGCCTCGGCGCGCAGCTGCTTGGCCTGGCGCTCGTAGGTGTCGCGCTCGGCGTGCAGGAGCTTGCGCATCCTCTCGAGGAACTTCGAGTCGAAGTGGGACGACTTCTTGGCGCGACCGGACTTCGCCGGCGCAGCCTTCTTCGTCGTCGCCTTGGCGGATGACGTCTTGGAGGACGTCGCCTTCGAGGAGGAGGCCTTCGTCGTCGACTTGGCCGCCTTCTTCGACGGGGCTGCCTTCTTGGCTGCCTTCTTCGCGGACTTGGCCTTCGCAGCCCCGCCCGAGGTGGCCTTCTTGGCCGCCGCCTTCTTCGTCGTCGCCTTCTTCTTGCCGGCCGCAGAGGCCTTGCTGGCACGTGCCACGTGGTGCTCCTCCGCACAGGGGAGCCGAGAGCGTACGCCGCGCCGCGCGCACCGGCAAGGACCCCCCGGCCCGCCCAACCCTTGGGGCGCCACGTCCGGGCGCCCCTACCATGGCGGGATGCCTGCGAACGACGGACGCCCAGGGTCGGGTCGCTACCCCGACGTCGACGCCCACCCCTCGTTCCCGGAGCTCGAGAAGGCGATCATCGGCCGCTGGGAGGCGGAGAAGACCTTCGAGCGCAGCATCGACCAGCGCGAGGGCGGCGACGAGTTCGTCTTCTACGACGGCCCGCCCTTCGCCAACGGCCTCCCCCACTACGGGCACCTGCTCACCGGCTTCGTGAAGGACGCCGTCCCCCGCTACCAGACCATGCGTGGGAAGAAGGTCGAGCGTCGCTTCGGCTGGGACTGCCACGGCCTCCCGGCCGAGATGGAGGCCGAGAAGCGCCTCGGCGTGTCCGGCCGCCTCGCCATCGAGGAGCTCGGCGTCGACACGTTCAACGAGGAGTGCCGCATCCTCGTGTCCGGCACCGCGGACTCGTGGCACTCCTACGTCCGCCGCCAGGCCCGCTGGGTCGACATGGCCAACGACTACAAGACCATGGACCTGTCGTTCATGGAGTCGGTGATGTGGGCGTTCAAGACGCTCCACGACAAGGGCCTCGCCTACGAGGGCCAGCGCGTCCTGCCCTACTGCTGGGAGTGCGAGACGCCGCTGTCCAACTTCGAGACGCGCATGGACGACGCCTACCGCGAGCGCCAGGACCCCGCCGTCACGGTCTGGTTCGAGCTCACCTCCGGCGACCACGCCGGCACGCGCCTGCTGGTCTGGACGACCACGCCCTGGACGCTGCCCTCGAACCTGGCCATCGCCGTCGGACCGGACATCACCTACGCCGTGTACCGCGACGCCGACGGCGCCGAGTACGCGCTGGGCGAGGAGACGGTCGAGAAGTACGCGGCCCAGCTCGACGGGATGGAGCAGGTCGGCACGGTCACCGGCGCCGACCTCGTGGGCGCGTCCTACACCCCGATCTTCGACTTCTTCGCCGGCACGGAGAACGCCCACCGGATCCTCGGCGCCGACTGGGTCGACACCGGCGAGGGCACCGGGTCGGTCCACATCGCCCCCGGCTTCGGCGAGGACGACAAGGCGCTGTCCGACGAGCACGGCATCCCCACCATCGCGCCGGTGGACGAGAAGGGCGCGTTCACCGCCGAGGTGCCGCCGTACGCCGGCATGCAGGTGTTCGATGCCAACACCGACATCGTCCGCGACCTCAAGGCGCGCGGCGTCGTCGTCCGCCACGACTCCTACCTGCACAGCTACCCGCACTGCTGGCGCACCGACACGCCCCTGATCTACAAGGCCGTGTCGTCCTGGTTCGTCGACGTCACCGCCATCAAGGAGCGGATGCTGGAGCTCAACCAGCAGATCAACTGGGTGCCGGACCACGTCCGCGACGGCTCCTTCGGCCGCTGGCTGGAGGGGGCGCGCGACTGGTCGATCTCCCGGAACCGGTTCTGGGGCTCCCCCATCCCGGTGTGGAAGTCCGACGACCCCGCGTACCCCCGCCTCGACGTCTACGGCTCGATCGAGGACCTCGAGCGCGACTTCGGCGTCACGGTCACCGATCTGCACCGGCCGATGATCGACGAGCTGACGCGCCCCAACCCCGACGACCCCACGGGGACGTCCACGATGCGGCGCATCCCCGACGTGCTCGACTGCTGGTTCGAGTCGGGCTCGATGCCCTTCGCCCAGGTGCACTACCCGTTCGAGAACCAGGAGTGGTTCGACGGGCACTTCCCCGGCGACTTCATCTGCGAGTACATCGGCCAGACCCGCGGCTGGTTCTACACGCTGCACGTGCTGTCGACGGCGCTGTTCGACCGGCCTGCGTTCTCGAACTGCGTCGTCCACGGCGTGCTGCTCGGCGACGACGGCCAGAAGCTGTCCAAGCGCCTGCAGAACTACCCCGATCCGGTCGAGGTGTTCGACACCATCGGCTCCGATGCCATGCGCTGGTCGCTGCTCAGCTCGGCAGCCGTGCGCGGCGGCGACATGGTGGCGGCCAAGGGCCCGATGCAGGACGCCGTCCGCCAGGTGCTGCTGCCCATCTGGAACGCCTGGTACTTCCTGGCGCTCTACGCCAACGCGGGCGAGTCGCTGCGAGCGGGGCGCAGGCTCACCGCCGACGACGTCGCCTCCGGCGAGGTCGAGCACGTCCTCGACCGCTACGTGCTGGCCAAGACCCGCCAGCTGGTCGAGTCGGTCACGGCCCGGATGGACGCGTTCGACCTGTCCGGCGCGTGCGCCGACGTGTCGTCGTTCCTGGACTCGTTGAACAACTGGTACATCCGCCGCTCGCGCGAGCGCTTCTGGGGCGAGGACCAGGTCGCCGTCGACGTGCTCCACACCGTGCTCGACCACCTGTGCCGGGTCTCGGCTCCCCTGCTGCCCCTGCTCACCGAGCAGGTCTGGGGCGACCTCACCGGCGAGGGCTCGGTGCACCTCACCGACTGGCCCGACGCCGACGCGCTGCCCCACGACCCCGAGCTGGTCGTCCAGATGGACCTGGTGCGCGACATCGCCTCGGCCGCCAAGTCGGTCCGCGAGGCGCGAGGCCT
>DMTU01000224.1:31457-32885 GCA_003476595.1 Acidimicrobiaceae bacterium
ACCGTCTCCCTCGCCGCCGCGGCCGGCACCGACAACGCCCACCTCGAGGCCTTCCGCGGCCTGCTCGCCGACGAGGTCAACGTCAAAGACGTGGTGCTCGCCGAGGCCGGCACGCTCGGCGCCGAGCGCTTCGAGGTCGACCTCAAGGTCGTGGGTCGCCGCCTCGGCAAGGACACCCCGACCGTGGTCAAGGCGATGCAGTCAGGTGACTACACCTACGACGCCGACGCCGACGAGCTCGTGGTCGGCTCGCACCGGTTCGGCCCCGCCGAGTACGTGCGCAAGCTCGACGCCGACCAGCCCGAGGCCACCGCCGCCCTTGCCGGCGGCGCCGGCCTGGTCCGGCTCGACCTCACCGTCACCCCCGAGCTGGAGGCCGAGGGTCTGGTGCGCGACCTCGCCCGCGAGGTCAACGAGGTCCGTCGCAAGGAGGGCCTCGACGTGTCGGACCGCATCCGCCTCGTCGTCGACCCCGGTCACCACGACGAGCTGCGCGCCGCGATCGAGGCCCACGAGGGCCTGCTCACCGACTCCTGCCTCGTCTCCGCCCTGGAGCAGGCCCCGCACGACCGGCCGCTGGCCGACGGGCACCGCGTCGAGGTCGGCGCCGGGCTCGCCGCCCACGTCGCCGTCCACCGCACCGGCGCCTGACGCCGGCGATCAGCCCAGGCGGCTGGCGATCTCGTTCAGGATCGTCTTGCGGCCGGCACCGGACTCCTCGCGGGCCTGCACCTCGCGGAGCTGGGCCTCGCTCAGGCCGGAGAGCTTCGGGCGGATCTGGGCGACGGTGAGGGTGTCGTAGTCGGCGATCGGGAACTTCGGCGCCGCAGCCCGCTTCGTGGCCCGAGCGGACTTCTTGGTCGACCGCTTGGTGGTCGCCTTCTTGGCGGTCGCCTTCTTGGTCGCCTTGCGAGCCGGTGCCTTGGTGGCCCGGGCGGCGGGCGTCGCCGTCCCGCCGGCGCCGAGGCGGCGCTCGATGTCGGCCACGATGGTGCGGCGGTTGTCGCGGGCGACCTCGTGGTCCAGCACGGCCTGCAGCTCGTCGTGGGAGAGCCCGGCGAGCAGCGGCCGGATCTGGGCGACGGTGAGCCCGTCGTAGCCGGCGATGGCGAGCGCGGTCGACCCGGCCGGCTCGGGCGCCGGGGCGGGGCGGGGTTCGGGCGCCGGGGCGGGCTCGGCCCAGGTGTCGTCGCGATCGGCGCTGGTGCCGACGGCGTCGACGAGGCCGAGCTGGCGGTCGATCTCGGCGAGGACGCTCCGGCGGCCCTGCCCGGCGACCTCTCGGGCCTTGACGTCCTCGAGCTCGTCGTCCTCGAGCTGGGCCAGCAGCGGCACGATCTGGTCCACGCCCAGCTCGTCGTAGCCGGCGATGGGGAAGACGAAGCCGTCGTCGCCCTCGTCGTCGGACAGGGACGGCACCTGGGGCCG
>DMTU01000224.1:33081-33224 GCA_003476595.1 Acidimicrobiaceae bacterium
CATCGTTGCGGGGCGACTCGGCCACGGCCGGCGCGGCCGCCGGGGCGAAGGCGTCGTCGGCGTCGATGCTGGCCGCTTCGAGGGCGTCGGCGTCGGTGCCGGTGGCGGCGAGCTCGTCGAGGCGGTCGAGGATGGCCGCCCGG
>DMTU01000224.1:33491-33821 GCA_003476595.1 Acidimicrobiaceae bacterium
GTCGTAGTCGGCGATCGGGAACTCGACGTCGAACTCGCCGTCGTCGGCCCAGTCCGCGTCGGTGGTCCAGTCGTCGCCGGCGGCGCTGGTGGCGGGGTCGTCGACCAGGACGGGGGCGTCGTCGGCGTCGACGAGCTCGGGCTCCTCGGCAGCCGGCGCCACGGTGTCGGGGACCACGGGCTCGGGCGTGGTGGCTGCGGGCGTGACGGTGGTGGCATCCACCGGGCTCGGCTCGTCCTCGGCGCCGTCGGGGGCGATCGGCGTGGGCGCGACGAGGTCGGTGTCGGCCTTGGGCCGGGCCCGTCGGAAGGCCAGGTAGAGCACGACGGC
>DMTU01000224.1:33942-39125 GCA_003476595.1 Acidimicrobiaceae bacterium
AGGCCAGGTAGAGCACGACGGCGGCGGTGAAGCTGGCGGCGATCGAGAGGTAGATCAGCGTGAGGGTGTCTGCGAGCAACCCCACCACCAGCAGGATCGTCGCCAACAGGACGAGGCCGAAGCTCACGAGGACCAGCACGTTTACGTCACCTTCCGAGAACCCGCACGGCGGCGGGGATCATAGACAGCGGCCCACGCGACGGAGCGAAGTGGGCACGAGGGAACACTTTCGACGCCGAGCGCCGAACCCCTGCCCAGGCGGGCCAGACGAGCGGGCAGCTACCGGATGGCGTCGGTGCCGAAGAACGCGCCGTTCGTCGGTGCCCGGTCGTCGTCGAACACCGCGTGCTGGCGGCTGATCTCGGGGGCCTGGGCGACCGGGACGGCCTGGGTCGGCTCGTCGTCGTCGAAGAGGGCGCTGGTCGCTCGACCCTGCACGTCCTCGGGCGATCGGGCGTCGACGACGTCGTCGGTGTCGGTGTCGGCGGCGTCGGCCGGCGGCGGGGTGGGCTCGTCGTCGGCCACGACCTCGTCGTCGGTGCCCGTGCCGGTGTCGGTGGTGCCGACGTCACCGCCGTGGAGCTCGGGGACGGGCAGCTCGCGCAGGGCGTCGGGGTCGTCGACGAGGCGCTGCAGGTCCTGGGCCGCGGTGCGGAGGCGGCTCCGCTGGCCCTCGAGCCAGCCGCGCAGGGAGGCGACGTCGGCGGAGAGCACGTCGCGGTCCTGGCGCAGGGCGAGGACCTCGGCCTCGATCGAGCGGCGGGCCTCGTCCCCGGCCTGGCGGGCCTCGGCCTCGGCCTCGGCGCGGGAGCGGGCCAGCATGCTCTCGGCCTCGCTGCGCGTGGTGCTGGCCACGGACTCGGCCTCGGCGCGGATGCGCTCGGCCTCGGCCCGGGCATCGGCGATGGCGGCCTCGGCGGTGCGCTCGGCGGCGATGAGGATCCGCATCGGCTCCTTGGCGAGCTCGGGGTCGGGCTCGGCGGCCGGGGCCGTCGCCACCGGCTCGGGGGCGACCTCGGCATCGGGCTCGGTGCGCGGGACCTCGGCGGGCGCCGGCGCGGCGCCGGTGGCGCGCAGCTCGACCAGGGCCGCCTCGGCGCGCTCGGCCCGATCGAACTCTGCCCGGAGCCGGGCGAGGAGGACGTCGAGGCCCTCGGCGCAGCGCTCGAGGAAGTCGTCGACCTCGTTCATGTCGTAGCCCCGGCGAGCGGGAGCGAACTTGGCCTCGAGGAGCAGATCAGGCGTCAGATCCATGGCGACGATCGTAAGCCCGGAGCCCGCCTGGTTGGTGGATCAGGTGGGCGGCGCTGCGGAGCAGGCCGCCGAGGTACGGCGCTAGCAGATGATCCCGGCGAGCAGCTGCAGGCCGATGATCACGATGAGCGGCGAGAAGTCGATGCCGCCGAAGCTCGTGCCGATGGCCCGGCGCACCGGGAGCATCACGGGGTCCGTGACCCGGGCGATGCCCATGCGGACCTGGTGCAGGCCGCCGCCGGGTTCGGTCGGGAACCACGACAGCAGCGCCCCGGCGATGATGACGATGACGTACAGCTGCAGCAGCGAGCAGATCAGGCCCATCGGATCCTCGTCAGCGGCCGCCGGCGAGGCGTCGCCGCTCTTCGGCGGACACCTCGACCCCGGACGGCGTGATGAGGTAGACGCCGGGCGTCACCCGCTCCATGTTGCCGCCGAGGGCGTAGCACATGCCCGAGGAGAAGTCGATGAGCCGGCGGGCGAGGTCGCGGTCGGCGTCGGACAGGTCCATCACGACGGGCTGGTTGGCCTTGAACCGGTCGGCGACGTCCTTGGCCGCGTCGAACGACGTCGGGGTGACGACGGTGGGCTTGGCCGAGGTGGGGCGCATGGGGCGCACCGTAGGCGTCTCCTCCCGCTGGGGCGCGCGTGCGGGTGCTTCGGCCTGCCCGCGCGGGGGCAGCGGGCGGACAGCACCGGTGGGCCGACCGCCCTGGCCGCGGCCGTAGGAGCCGACGGGCTCCTCGGGCTCGGGCGGGGGCTGGTGGCCACGCGGGCCGCCGGGGCCCTGCTGGCCGCCCCAGCCGCCGCCCTGGCGGGTGGGACCGCCGGGCGCGGGGCGCGCGGCGTCCTCGTAGCGGTAGTCGTCGTACTCCTCGTCGGGCGCCAAGCCCAACCAGACCATGGCCTTCTGGAACACGCCAGCCATCGGTGCCTCCTCGTCTCGTCGGTCAGTCTCGCACGGTCGGTCGCGTGGGCCGCGAACCGCCTCGGGTGGGTCGGGGTCCGAACAGAGCCGTACCCACGCGGATCATCGTCGTGCCCGACCGGACCGCCTCGGCCAGGTCGCCGCTCATGCCCATGGACCGCTCCGGCAGGCCGAGGTCGTCGGCGAGCGAGGCGGTGGCGGCGAAGGCCGATTCGGTGGCGGCGGCGTCGCCGGCGACGCCGACGGCCATCAGCCCCACCACGTCGAGGCCACCGTCGCGGGCACGTGCCACCAGATCGGGGGCCTCGGCGAGCGAGGCACCCCCCTTGCCGTCCTCGGCGGCGGCGTTGACCTGGATCAGCGCCCGGGCGCCGGGGGCCCGCTTCGCGACCTCGTCGACGACGGAGGCCCGGTCGAGGCTCTGCCAGCAGGCGACCCGGTCGGCGACGAGGCGCACCTTGTTCGACTGCAGCCGGCCGATGAAGTGCCAGGAGGGCTCGGGCAGGTCACCGGCGGCGGCCACCGCCTCGGCCTTGTCCTGCAGCTCCTGGGCGTAGTTCTCCCCCAGCTCGACCAGCCCGGCGCGCAGGGCGGCGACGGGTGCCTCCGGGCCGAAGCCCTTGGTCACGGCGACCACGGTGATCCGGTCGGGGTCACCACCGGCGTCGCTGACCTGGCCGAGCACCCGCTCGAGCGCGGCGGTGACGTCGTCGGCGTCGATGGTCATGCCACGTCCTCCCACCCCAGGAACGCGCCGAGCTCGCCCGCCGCGGCGTGGCGCCCGGCATCGCCCCGGGCCCGGTGCGACCAGTAGCGCCCCGGCTCGCAGGCGGTGCAGCCACCGAAGTCGTCGACGGACCGTCCGCCGAGGGCGGCGCGGATGCCGGCGAGCAGGTCGAGGGCGGGGGTGCCCCAGGCCGTCTGGGCGCGGACGTCGTCGCCGTAGCGCGCCGCGACCTCGTCCAGCTCCGCCGCGCCGAACTCGTAGCAGCGGGCCCGGATGTGGGGGCCGGCGGTGGCGCGGATGTCGGTGGCGCCGAGGCGCGCCATCGCGTCGACCGTGGCCTCCAGGACCCCGCCGAGCAGGCCGCGCCACCCGACGTGGGCGGCACCCAGGACCTCGGCCCGGCGGTCGTGCAGCATGACGGGGACGCAGTCGGCGGTGTGGATGGCCAGCACCGCGCCCGGGACGGCCGTGACCGCCGCGTCGGCCTCGGCGCCGGCGTGCTCGCCCGGTTCCGTCACCGTCACGACCCGGGCGCCGTGCACCTGGCGCAGCCACGTCCACGGCGCGTCGAAGACGCCACGGCGCCGGTGCTCGAGGTCGACGGGATCACCGCCGACGTGGAAGTCGCCGATCTCGCGGGTGGTGAAGGCGAACCGGGCCACCCCGGCGGGGGCTACTTCAGGAACGACGGGACGTCGAAGTCGTCGTCGCCGTCGTCGCCGAAGAGGTCGTCGTCGTCACCGCCGAGGACGTCGCCCAGGTCGCCGCCCGAGGACGGCCGCAGCGGATCGCGCTGACCCGAGCTGCGGGGTGCCGGCGCCTCGCCGTCGAAGCGGTCGAAGCCGGCGGCGATGACGGTGACGCGCACCTCGTCGCCCATGTCGTCGTCGACGACGGTGCCGAAGATGATGTTGGCCTCGGGGTGGGCGACGCCGTGGATGACCTCGGCGGCCTCGTTGACCTCGAACAGGCCGAGGTCGCTGCCACCGGAGATGGTGAGCAGGATGCCCCGGGCCCCTTCGATGGAGGCCTCGAGCAGCGGGGAGGAGATGGCGTTGCGGGCGGCCTGCAGCGCCCGGCCCTCGCCGGAGGCGTAGCCGATGCCCATGAGCGCCGAACCGGCGTTGGACATGATCATCTTCACGTCGGCGAAGTCGGTGTTGATCAGGCCGGGCGTGGTGATGAGGTCGGTGATGCCCTGGACGCCCTGGAGCAGGACCTCGTCGGCCATCTTGAAGGCGTTCAGCATCGACGTCTTCTCGTTCGACACGGTGATGAGCCGGTCGTTCGGGATGACGATGAGGGTGTCGACCTTCTCCTTGAGGCGCTGGATGCCCTGCTCGGCCTGGACCGAGCGACGACGGCCCTCGAAGGCGAAGGGGCGGGTGACCACGCCGATGGTGAGGCTGCCGAGGCTCTTGGCGACCTCGGCGATGACCGCGGCGCCGCCGGTGCCGGTGCCGCCGCCCTCGCCCGCGGTGATGAAGACCATGTCGGCACCCTTGAGCACCTCCTCGATCTCCTCGCGGTGCTCCTCGGCGGCCTGCTTGCCGACCTCGGGGTCCGAGCCGGCGCCGAGGCCACGGGTGAGCTCACGGCCGATGTCGAGCTTCACGTCGGCGTCGGACATCAGCAGGGCCTGGGCGTCGGTGTTCACCGCGATGAACTCCACGCCCTTCAGGCCGGCGTCGATCATGCGGTTGACCGCGTTCACGCCACCGCCGCCGATGCCGACCACCTTGATGACGGCCAGGTAGTTCTGCGGGTTCGCAGCCATGAGTCGTGTTTCCTCCAGGGTCAGCCGCTCGGTCTCGGTTGGGACGACCGCTCGGTTCAGGGTACGCGAGGTCGCGGTCCCGGTCGGGTGATGGTGCCGCAGCCGACAGGCGCGGCGGACCGGGCGGCACGGACCGCCCGGGGTGAAGTTCGAGTCGAGGTCGAGGTCGAGGTCGGCTCACCCTCGATGTCAGGTGTGGGTCGAGAGCGTACGAGGGTGCCCGGGGCGCGGTCAACCGTCACCGAGGCACCCCGGTTCCCGGGTCAGCACCGGATGGGACGGCACCGAGAGGTCGATCGAGGCCAGGCACGCCCGGTCGACCCGGGCGTGCACGGTGCGGAACGCCTCCACCTTGGCGTCGAGGTCGGAGGTGTCGCCGAGCTCGACGACCCCGCCCTCCACCAGCTGCAGCCGCAGGTCGGGCTCGAGGTGGACGGCGGCCACCGCGCCGGCGGGGTTGACCCGCAGCCGACCGGCGAGGCCGACGGCGGCGAGCT
>DMTU01000224.1:39250-41062 GCA_003476595.1 Acidimicrobiaceae bacterium
GCGAGCAGGTCGGCGTCGATGGTGGCGCCGGGCGCAGGGGGCTGCTCGGCGGCCACGACCTGCACGAAGCCGCCCGGGGCGGACGGCGCCAGCTCCAGGACCCGGCCGTCCACGTCGACGAGCACGGCCGCGCCGCCGCCCGAGACGACCGCCACGGGCTCGCGCTCGCGGACGGTGATGTCGACGCGGCCGGGCAGGTCACGCGTGACCTCGGCTGCCGCGACCCAGGGCAGGGCCTCGATCCGCTCGGTGGCCGCGCCGAGGTCGGCCAGCAGCAGCGGGGCGCCCTGGTCGATGCCGGCCTCGGACCGGATCGTGGCCGGGTCGAGCCGGGTCGCGCCGACCACGACGACCTCGTCGACGTCGAGCACCGGGCTGCGCAGGACGATGACCGCGGCCAGGGCGAGGGCGGCGACGGCGACCAGCAGGAGCAGCCGCTTGAGGCGCTTGCGCCCCGCATCCTTGCGGACGGCGATGCGCCGGGCCCGGAAGCGCGGGTCCACGCCGGTGGCGAGGGGCGGCGCGACCGGGTCGGCCTCGCGGTCGAGCACCCGGGGGCCGCTCACCAGGTGACCTCGGCCTCGTCGAACCCGACGAGGCGGGTCTCGGGGTGCAGCCGGATGCCGGTGGCGGCCTCGACGGCGTCGCGCACCGCCACCATCACCGCGAACACGTCGTCGGCGCGCCCGCCGGCGTCGGCCTGGATGAAGTTGGCGTGCTTGGGCGAGACCTCGGCCGTGCCGCGCCGCAGGCCCTTGCCACCGGCCGCGTCGATGAGGCGCCCGGCGCTGTCCCCGTCGGGGTTGGTGAACACCGAGCCGGCGTTCTGGCCGCCGGGCTGGTTGGCCCGCCGCCAGCGGACGATCTCGGAGATCGTGTCGGCGCCGGCGCCGTCCTCGTCCACGGCGAGGCCGAGCGTGGCGCGCAGGACCACCTGGGCCGGGGTGATCGCGGAGCGCCGGTAGCCGAGCTCGAGGGCGGACGCGGGCACGGTCGCATCCTCCCCCGTGCGGCAGTCGAAGACGCGGACCCCCAGCAGGCTGGCCGCCATGTCCGACCCGTGCCCGCCGGCGTTCATCCGGACCGCCCCACCGATGGATCCGGGCACGCCGACGGCCCACTCGAACCCGGTGAGCCCGGCCTTCACGCTCTGGCGCGCGACGACGGGCAGCAGGGCGGCGCCGCCGGCGCTGACCTCGGTGCCGTCGACCTCGACCGTGGCGTAGGCATCGCCGAGGCGGATGGCCAGGCCGGGGAACCCGGCGTCGGACACGAGCATGTTCGAGCCGTTGCCCACGACGAGCACGGCGACGCCGCTGGCCACCACGGCGGCGGCCACGGCCGCGAGCACGTCGTCGTCGGTGACCTCCACGAACAGGGCCGCGGGCCCGCCCACCTTGTAGGTGGTGAAGGGCCCGAGCGGCACCATCGGCTGGGCGAGGTCGCCCAGCACCTCGCGGGCGGTGGCGAGCGGATCCGGGCTCACGAGGCGCGCTCCTGCAGCGCGGCGAGCACGCGGTCGGGGACCGCGGTGAGGTCGCCGGCGTTGAGGGTGAGGCACAGGTCGCCGGGGCGCAGCACGTCGAGCAGCCACGCCTCGGCCGCGCCGAGGTCGGGCAGGAAGGCGACGTCGGCGTCGGGGTGGGCGGCCACGACCGCATCGCGCACGAGGACGCCGCTGACCCCCTCGATCGGCGCTTCGCCGGCGGAGTACAGCTCGGTGACGCCGAGGACGTCCGCGTCCTCGAACGCGTCGGCGAACGTGTGGGCCAGGTCCCGGGTGCGGGTGTAGCGGTGGGGCTGGAACACGCA
>DMTU01000299.1:0-1276 GCA_003476595.1 Acidimicrobiaceae bacterium
GGGCGCGACGACGATGTCCGCAGCACTCCGGGAGCCGGTGCCCCGCTCCCGCGACTCGAGCTCGATCGGTCGGGCCGCGGACTCCGTCGGCGTCAGCTGGCGGGCGCCGTCGTGGTTGGACTCGTGGAACCCGACCGTCTCCACCTGTGCCGCGGGATGGACGAGCACCACCTGGTCGACGGTGGCGAACGGCGCGAACCCCGTGTCGACCAGGACGCGCGGGACCGCCGCCGTCGTGGGCGGGGCCGCCGTCGTGGGCGGCGCGGCGGTGGTGGCCGGCGCGAGCGTCGTCGGCTCCGCCGTGGTCGCCGCTTCGACGGCGCCGTCGGCGGTCAGCGGTGCTGCACCGCCGGAGCGCTCGACCGTGATGTCGTCGCCGCCACAGGCGGCGACGACGAGCCCGAGCACCAGCGCGAGCAGCCCCCCGAGGGGCGCACGGGAGCGTCGGGGTTCAGTCGAGGCCAGGTCCCTGGCGGCGGTCGTCCGACGGACCATCCGCGTAGAGGTACTCGTCGTTCTCCGGGTTGTCCATCTCGGCCTTGGCGCCGGCGAAGAACACCGCGCCGATCGTGGCGCCGGCGGCGGCGCCGGCGACCCAGACGATGACCAGACGGACGAAGAAGTCGAGATCGAGGATGTTGGCGAAGGCCAGGGGCGTCAGCAGCAGTGCACCGACCACCGCGCCGATGGCGGCGCCGGCGAACATGCCCTTGCCCATGGACGACGGGAGCGCCGGGGTGGTGGGCGTGCCGAGGAGCTCGTCCGTCTGCTCGGCCTGGGCGCCACGTCGACGGCTCACCTCTGCCTGCGTCGCGGGTTCCACGACCTCGTTGCCGTGCTTGCTCGGATGGCGGGGATCCATCGGTGCGTCTCCGGGCTCGGGGTCTGCCATGTCGGGATCCGTACCCCACCGCCCGCCGGGGAAGACGCCCCGTAGGGTCGCGCCGATGCGTGCGCTGACCACCACCGACGTGGCCCGGCGGCCCGCGCCGGGCACCACCGCGCCGACGTCCGTCCGGTTCTCGCCCGACGGTCGCGCCGTGACCTACCTGCTCGCCGAGCCCGGCAGCCTCCACCAGTCGCTGCACGTCGTCGACGTCGGCCGCGGCACGACGATCCGGCTCCCGACGCCCGGCGCCGCGGTCGACGAGGCGACCGTCGGGATCGAGGAGCGCCTGCGCCGGGAGCGGGCCCGGGAGCTGGCCGTCGGGGTGACCCGGTACCAGTGGGCCGACGGCGCCGACCGGGTGCTGGTGCCGATGGTCGACGGGCTCTG
>DMTU01000299.1:1334-2379 GCA_003476595.1 Acidimicrobiaceae bacterium
GGGTGCTGGTGCCGATGGCTGACGGGCTCTGGGTGCTCGACGGCCTCGCGGGCGGCGAGGACCACCCACCCCGCCTCGTGGTCCCGGCGGACGCCGTCGACGGCGCCATCCTCGACGCCCGGCTCTCCGCCGACGGCACCCGCGTCGGGTTCGTGGCCGGCGACGAGGTCCACGTCGCCGACGTCGACCTCGACGGCGACGCCCCGCGCGCCGTCACGGCGGGGGCGGCCGCCACCGGGCGCACCAACGGGCTGGCCGAGTACGTGGCCCAGGAGGAGATGGGCCGGTCCGAGGGCTTCTGGTTCTCCCCGGACGGCGCCCACC
Source organism: Acidimicrobiaceae bacterium (assembly GCA_003476595.1). Lineage (GTDB taxonomy): Bacteria > Actinomycetota > Acidimicrobiia > Acidimicrobiales > Salinilacustritrichaceae > Salinilacustrithrix. The sequence goes on from DMTU01000299.1 coordinate 1,659, forward strand.
TCGCGTTCTGCGAGGTCGACGAGACCCACATCCCGGTGTACCGCATCGTCCACCAGGGCAGCGACGAGGTCGGCGCCGGCGCGCAGGAGGATCACCGCTACCCCTTCGCCGGCGCGGCGAACGCGCTCGTGCGGGTGGGCGTCGTGCCCACCGACGGCAGCGGGGCCGCGTCCCCGGCCTGGCTCGACCTCGACGCCAGCGACATCGGAGCCGACCGCTACGTCGCCCGGGTCGACTGGGTCGATGACCAAGCCGCCGTGGTGCAGCTGCAGTCGCGCGACCAGCGCCGCCTCGACATCGTCCGGTACGACGTGTCGACGGCTCGGGACGGCAGCGTGCCCGGCACGCTGCTCTGGACCGAGGTGTCGGAGACCTGGATCAACCTCCACGACGTCCTCCGACCGCTGCCCGACGGGTCCCTGCTGTGGGCCAGCGAGCGGACCGGGTTCCGCCACCTCGAGGTGCGGGAGGCCGACGGCGGGCTCCGCCGCGTCCTGACCGCGGGCCCCTGGGTGGTCACCGACGTCGTCGGGGTCGGCGCCGGGACGGTGTGGTTCCGCTCGACGGGCGCGTCGCCGCTCGAGCGCCACATCCACCGCGTGGGCCTCGACGCCGGGCCGGTCGAGCAGCTCACCGCCGAGGCCGGGGTCCACGGCGCGGTCGCCCATCCGGAGACCGACGCCTGGGTGCACACCACCTCGATGCCCGGCGCGCCGCCCCG
>DMTU01000299.1:2481-3262 GCA_003476595.1 Acidimicrobiaceae bacterium
TCCACGCCGGCGACCGGACCCACGCCCTGCACGATGCGGCCGACGACCCCCGGGTCGACGAGCTCGCGCTCCGACCGCCGGCGCTGCGCACCGTCGACACCGAGCCGCTCGACGCCGGGGGCCAGCGCACCGAGCTGCACGCGGCCGTGTACCGACCCGACGGGGACGGGCCGTTCCCGACGGTGGTGTGGGTCTACGGCGGCCCGCACGCTCAGCTCGTCACCCGGTCCTGGGCCCCCACCGTCGCACTGCGGGCCCAGCTCCTGCGCCAGGAGGGCTTCTGCGTGGCGGTGGTCGACGGACGCGGGTCCACCGACCGCGGCCTGGCCTTCGAGGGCGCGCTGCACCGCCACATGGGCACGGTGGAGGTCGACGACCAGGTCCGCCTGGTCGAGGCCCTGGTCGCCGAGGGCACGACCGACCCCGACCGGGTCGGCATCTACGGCTGGAGCTACGGCGGCTACCTGAGCGCGATGTGCCTCGCCCGGCGACCCGACGTGTTCCGCAGCGCGTGCGCGGGCGCACCGGTGACGTCCTGGGACGGCTACGACACGCACTACACCGAGCGCTACATGGGCACACCGGCCGGGAACCCCGACGGCTACCGCGACGCGTCGGTGATGGCCCACGTCCAGGGCATGCGCGGCCGGCACCTGCTGCTCGTGCACGGCCTCATCGACGAGAACGTGCACTTCCGCCACACCGCTCGCCTCGTGAACGCGCTCGTGCACGCCGACATCGACCACCGCCTGCTCCTGTACCCCGACGAGCGGCACATGCC
>DMTU01000031.1:0-1778 GCA_003476595.1 Acidimicrobiaceae bacterium
GGGAGGGGAGCCACACCGCACCGTTGTGCTTGCGGCCATCGCGCACTCCCTCGAGCAGGAGCCGTTGGCCGTGCGGGGAGCCGAGCAGGGCCCAGGCTTCGTCGTACAAGGCGGCACCGAAGCGGCCCGGGTCGGAGAAGATCACCTCCCGGCCCAGGGCGGCGACCAGGTACAACAAGGCGTTCCCGATGATCTGTTCGGGCAGCATCTGGCGGGCCAGGTGCTCGCTGGTGAGCGTGTCCCGGTCGGGTAGCGCCAGGTGCGGGGCCCAGAACACGACCAGATCGGCGTCCCGGTCCACCACCTCCACGCGGTCGGTGCTGGTGAAGGCGAGGCGGCCGATGCCGAGGCGACGGAAGTGATCCAATCGCCGGCCGAGCGAGCGGGCGATCTCGTCACCGCAGTGGCCGCCGTCGACGAGGGTGTCGACCACGTCGCTCAACCGTCCCCGGCCGTCGGCGACGTGGTGGACGGCCTCGGCCAGGGTTGCGCCCTCCTCGGACTGGGTCGCGCACCCGGCGAGCAGCGACAAGAAGCCGAGCGCGACGGTGGTGCGGGTGTCGCCGTCGAACACGACGAGGGGGTCCAGGCACACCGACGCGTCCGGTCCGAGCTCGACGATCTGGGTTCGTCCCGGCACCGACCGGGCGAAGCGCACGTACTCGCCCATGGCGGTGCGGTCGATGGTCACGACCTGGCCGCCCCGGGCGATCGTGTCCCAGCACAGCCGTTTGAGGAAGAAGCTCTTGCCCGACCCGAGCGCACCGCACACCCCGACCGACGCCGACGCGCCGACCCGGGGCGGAAAGGTCGGGTCGAACAGCACCGGCACCGGCACCCCGGCGTCGACGGACACGCCGGCCAGAAGCCCGGTCGGGTCACCGACCGTGGTGGCGGTCAACGGGGCGGTGCCGGCCAGGTCACCGGCGAGCAGGTACTGGCGGTAGTCATCACACACCCCCGGGGCGGTCGTGCCGGGCAGGAACGCCCGGGTCAGGGCCATCTGCCCGCCGGTCGGTCGTCCGGCCCCGAACTCATAGGGCTCCAATCGGCCGGCAACGGCGGTGGCCCGCCGCTCCAGCTCGGTGAGATCGGCGGCGGCGACGGAGAACAACACGGTGGCCCACAGCTCCGGTTCCGACGGCGACGACGCCAACCGGGCCCGCATCGACTCGATCCCCGCCACCGCATCACTGAGCTCTGGTGGGGCGCCGGCGATCTCGCCGTCGTACTCGTCGAACTGTCCGATCAGCTCACGGTGCTGGCGGCGAAGCTTGGGTTGGGCCAGCTCGTTGGGCACGGACCGCAACCGGATGCACCAATCGACGGGGAAATCGAAGCTGTCCGCCGCGGTCAGGCACTCACCGGTGCCGGGGAACGCGAACCGGTGCGGCATGTCCGCGACCGCAAGGACCGTCTGGAACCCGACCCGCCCGCCGGCGTCGACGCGCAGGTAGCGGCGATGACGGGGCCGGCCCTCATCGGCCCTGGTGCCGCCCTCTTTGACCACGGCGTCGGTCAGCTGGGCGACCACTCCCCCACGGCGCTGCGAGCGGGGTTCCCACGACGCATCGAAGGCCGGGTCGCCGATCTCGCGTCGCAACCCGCGGGCGAACAGCCAGCGCAGCTCCCCGGCCGACACCCCAGACAGCTCCACATGGGCGGACAGGCGGGCCGCGACCGACCGGGCCGCCCGGGCGGCGTCGTCGATCCGCTGGGCGGGAACCGTGGTCGGACCCGTCCCCCACCGGCCGGCGAAGCCTCGGAGCCGATCACCG
>DMTU01000031.1:1810-2416 GCA_003476595.1 Acidimicrobiaceae bacterium
ACGTCGGTGCCGACCCGGGCGCACACGTAGAAGCGGCGACGGAACAACCCGCCCGGCATGCCGGCCAGCCACCCGGCCGACGCGTCGGCCACCTGCGCCCAGGCCGGGTGGGCGTCCAGGTCGATGTCTTGGACCATGTCGGCCACCACGTCCCACGGATCCAGGCGTTCGCACACCGACAACAGCATCGACTCCTCCGGCAACCCGACCAGCACGCCCCGCAGGCGGGCGTGGGCGGCCAGCTGGTCCTGGCGGGGCTGGTAGGACAGGGGCAACGGGTCGACACGCCACGTCGCCCACACCCCACCATCAGTGCCCCACACCAGGTTCCCCACGATCGCCCGAGCCGGCGGCTTCACGACCCCACCACCCCCTCCCCCGCCCGGTCCGCCTCAGGGTGGATCCACGCCCGGTGCCGGGACCAGTCCACGCAACACCCAGACGGTGCCGGCCGCCCGGCCAGGGTGCCGGTCCGGGGCTGGCAGGCCAGGGCCACGAACCCCAACCCGGCGCGAACAAGGCTGCGGCCCTCCACCCGGGAACGTCGCACCGCCCAGCACAACACCGAAGGCACCCCGGCCACCACCAACAGTCGGGCCAGCGGCG
>DMTU01000031.1:2590-3852 GCA_003476595.1 Acidimicrobiaceae bacterium
CCACGGCGCCCACCAGTCCCATGACCACACCAGCCCACAGATCGCGGCGGCGAACGTGCCGAGCTGCACGAACGACAGCTGCACCGGCGGCGCCCACCCGCCGATACGACCCAGCACCTTCGGGTGCCGGCAGGCGAACGTGTACGACGCACACACCACCACCTCGGCCGGATCCGGCTCAGACATCGAAACCCACCGTCGCCCCAGCGGCACCGGCCGGGGCCGACGAGGTCTGGTTGAGGTCCTCGTTGATCTCGCGTTCGAGGACGTCGATGTTGTTGACACCCCAGATCACCACGGCCGCCAACACCAGCGTCGCCACCGTCGGTACCGCCGACTTGGTGCGGGCCCACGTCGCCACCACCATGCCGATCGCGAACACCACCACGACTGCCTGGATCAGCAGCTCCGCCTCGGCGGCCAGGTTGGTCAAAGTCTCCATCATCAGAAAACTCACTGCTCCTTGTTGGTCACGGATTCGTTGTCCGGGAACTCGAGCCCCCGCCTGTCGGTGACGGCGTCACACCCGTGGCTGGGGATGACGGCGGTGGGACCGTCGGGTCGTCGTCGGGGTCGTCCACGGGCCCGCTGAGCGGTGGGGCGCCGCCGACATCGGTGACCTCCCAGCGGCCCTCACGCTCGACCAGCTGAACCGTGTAGGCGAACACCACGACCGAGTCGTCGTCGATCTCGACGGCGAGCTCCGCCCGGGCGGTAGCGGCGCTGCCGGCATGGCGGGTGACGGCGATCCCGGTCAACTCCACCTCGCCGAACACCCCGGCCTCGGCAGCGGGCCAGACGTCGACCCCCGGTGCCGTCCAACGGTTCACCGCCGGATCCCCGGTCACCAGTGCGGTGAGGAACGACGACACCGTCTCGGTGACCGGATCCGACCGGTCGGGACGGCCCGGACCCGGGCCGGCGAGCTGCACCGAGCCCACCGGCGCCACCGGAGCCGGAACCAACGCCGGGTCGGTCACCGCCACCGGCCCCGAACCGGTCTCCACGACCCCGATCTCCAAGAACCAGCGAAAGGTGGCTCCGCGTTCGGCCGACCGGACGTCAGTGGCCACGACGACCGCCCAGTAGCCATCCTCGACCGGCACGGCCCGAACCGCCGTGGCCGCGACCACATCGACGCCCGCCACGCTCGGTCGCCGGCGATCCGCGGGATCTACCACCACACTCGACGTCGTGGCCGGATCCGGGCCGGTCAGCGACACCCTCACCGCCCACTCCGCCGTGCCCAACACCTCACCAGG
>DMTU01000031.1:3881-4434 GCA_003476595.1 Acidimicrobiaceae bacterium
CTCACCAGGGGCAACATCTGGTTCATCGGCCACGACGGTGCTGCCCTGCGACTCGGCTGCCCCTGAACGGGCCAAGCCCAAGACGCCGGCCAGCGCACCGCAGATGACCAACGCCCACAGTGCGCCGGTCACCGCCCACGACCGCCACGGCCCCAACGCGCCGACCGCGAGCCCATCACTGGTGAGCCGACCGCCCTCACCGGCATCTTCGCGAGTGCCTCGTCCTGTCATCACCCAGCCAATGCCGAGTCTCGGGCCCACACCGGCAACAACGCCCGAGAACTGCCCGCCGGCAACGCCTCCCGGACGGTCCAGCCGCCGCAGAGCCCGCCGGCCTACCCGACGCCTACTCGGCGGTCGGCGACGGCGTCGCTGCGACGAAGGCGGCTGGAACTATGTGGCACCTCGATGAACAGATACGCGCCGATAGCTGACGTCCTGGACTACTACTAATCAGGCGCTTCGGATTTCGGCGGGGTCATCGGGGTTCGATGGTGGCGAGTAGGTCCCAGTTCGGTCGGCCGGCGTAGAGCAGCGCCCGGATCCGGTAGTT
>DMTU01000031.1:4569-5027 GCA_003476595.1 Acidimicrobiaceae bacterium
TGCGCTTGATCCGCTTGATGAGCCCGTTGATCGCCTCGGTCGGGCCGTTGCTCACCCCAGCGTGATGCCAGTTGGTGATCTGGTCGAGCCAGCGGCGCAACGTACGCCCGAGCGACTGGACCTCTTCGGGGCAGGACTCGTCTTGCAGATCAAGGCCGAGCTGGGCGACGAACTCGCGGGCAACGACCGGGTCGGCGATGTCGTAGATGCTCCTCACAGTCTCCTGTCTGTTAACCGGCCCTCGGGTGGGGCTGGTGCCGGCATCCGCGAGCGGGGTGGGTCCGGGGTGGAGACTCAGCGTCGAGGAGGCCGCCGATGGCCGAGGTCCGTGTGGTTCGAAGCGCCGAGGGTCGTCATCGGCTTGTCGGCGAGGGTGCGGTGGTGGTGGCGGGGAACGGCTTCCTCGAGCACTTGGTGGTCCGGCGGTTCTCGCCAGCGACGGTGCGGGCGTATGCGTT
>DMTU01000031.1:5125-5882 GCA_003476595.1 Acidimicrobiaceae bacterium
TGCGGTCGAGCCGAGTGATCTGTTCGACTATCTCGATTGGCAGCAGTCTCGGCGTGCGACCACTGGGAAGGTGACGGCTCTGCGGCGACAGGGTCCGTCGCCGGCCACGCTGAACCGGCGGATCGCGGCGGTCCGTGGCTTGTTCGAGTATCTGGTGATGCGAGGTGACCGGGACGACAACCCGGTGCCGGCGGCACGACGTTCGTCGGGTCTTCGTGGACAGCGCGGCATGCTCGGCCATGTCGCTGTCCGCCAGCGTGGCGGTGGGCGCCTGGTCCGGGAACCGTCTCGGCTTCCCGAGAGCATCGATCCGGCTGATGTCTCGGCGTTCCTGGCCGACCTGAACACGCACCGGGATCGGGCGATCGTGTTGGTCATGGTGCTGGGGGGTCTGCGAGCGGCCGAGGTCCGTTCTCTGCGCCTCGCCGACGTCGACATGGGACTGCGCCGACTGCGGGTTGTGGGCAAGGGCAACAAGGAACGCTTCGTGCCGGTCGATGACGTGTTCTTCACCGAGTGCGCCGCCTATCTGCGCGCAGAACGCCCAGCGAGGTGCGCGGCGCCGGAGTGCTTCGTGGTGCTGCGGGGACCGACCCGGGGCCAGGCGATGACCGAAGCCGGGATGCGCAAGATCTTCCGGATCCATCGCGAATCGTCAGGCGCCGCCCGGGTTCGACCGCATCGGCTGCGTCACACCTATGGGACCGAACTGGCCTCAGCCGGCGTGGACTTGCTGGTGCTGCGGGAGTTGATGGGT
>DMTU01000064.1:0-1612 GCA_003476595.1 Acidimicrobiaceae bacterium
GGTTGACCTGGTAGACGTCGCCGGCCTCGATGGCGACGCGGATGGTGCGCACGCCCGCCTCGAAGGCCGCTCGGTCGAGCGAGCTGGACCACGCGTCCCGCGCCGGGCCGACCCAGCGCGGCCCGCGCCACGGGCGAGCGGGGCGCACCGTGGCGAAGCGGGCGAAGGTCGGCGGGGCGTCGTAGGGGACGACCACGGCCCAGAAGCCCTCGCCCTCCAGGCACGCGGGGTCATCGGTGACGTCGGTGAGGTCGGTGCACAGCCGTTCGCCGACCACGGCGAGCGGCGGCTGGTCGGCGAGCCGGGCCACGGCCGGAGGCTAGAGGGGCGGGCGCGGCGGCTCCCCGGCCGCTCGGTAGCGTGGGGCCGATGTCCGGCACGGAGACACGTCGGGCGAGGCGCAGCGTGCTCCAGAAGCTGGTGATCATCACGAACGTGCTCGCGATGGTCGGCTTCCTGTTCGCGGCGGGCTCGCTCGCCTACGGCTACGAGAAGTACGGGCAGATCCCGCGCGTCGAGATCGGCGAGACCCTGAGCGTCAGCGAGGACGACGAGGGTCGCGAGGTCATCGCCGAGAACTTCCTCATCGTCGGCGTCGACTCCGCCGCCGGGTTGGACCCCGACGACCCCGTGGCCTCCAGCCGCACCGACATCGCCGGCCTGCGCTCCGACACGATGATGATCCTGCGGGTCGACCCGACCTCCACCCGGGCCGCGCTCCTGTCGCTGCCCCGCGACCTGTGGGTGCCGATCCCCGGTCACGGCAACGGCCGCATCAACGAGGCGATCGAGCTGGGCGGCCCCGAGCTGCTGGTGGAGACGATCCAGGCCTACCTCGGCATCCCGGTGAACCACTACGCGCAGGTGGACTTCCACGGCTTCGGTCGCCTGGTCAACGCCATCGACGGGGTGGAGATCTGGTTCCCCAACCCGGTGCGCGACCAGCGCAGCGGCCTCGACGTGCCCGAGCCCGGGTGCATCACCCTCGACGCCCGCAACGCGCTCGGCTTCGTGCGCAGCCGCGCCTACCAGGAGTACATCGACGGGCGCTGGCGCACCGACCCCACCGGGGACCTCGGCCGCATCCGACGCCAGCAGCAGTTCATCATCGCGGCCCTCGAGCGCGCCGTGGACCGGGGGGTGCGCAACCCCGTGACGCTCGACGAGCTGATCGACAGCACCCTCGACGCCGTCACCATCGACGACACCCTCGACGGCGACGACCTGCTCGCCCTGGGGCGGGAGTTCCGCCGCTTCGACCCCGCCTCCCTCGACGTGTACCAGCTGCCCGTGGTCGACGACTCGATCGGGGGCGCCGCGGTGCTGCGCCTGGTCACCCAGGAAGCCGAGGAGGTGCTGGACATCTTCCGCAGCTCCGACCCGACCCAGCTCAGCGAGGAGTCGGTCCGGGTCCGCGTGCTGAACGGCACGGGCGAGCCGGGCCAGGCGTCGGCTGCCTCCGGCGAGCTGCGCGAGGCCGGCTTCGCCCTCGGTGGCACCGGCGACGCCGCCCGGCTCGGTGTCGAGCGCACCGAGATCCGCCACCCGGCCGGCAGCGAGGCCGCCGCCGACCTGGTCCGTCGCTGGCTCGCCGCCGACGCCGAGCTCATCG
>DMTU01000064.1:1719-3778 GCA_003476595.1 Acidimicrobiaceae bacterium
GAGCCGCTGCCGGCGCCGGACCCCTCGGAGGAGACGGTGACGACGCTGCCTGCGCCGACCACCACGATCGACGCCGAGACCACCACGACGACGGCGCTCGGCACGGTGTCGGGCACGATCCCCGACGACGTCGTGTGCGGCTGACGCCGGCGGACACGGACGGCGCCGCGGCGCGCGTCTGCCAGGATCGGCGGTCATGAAGGGCATCGTCCTCGCTGGTGGGCGGGCAACGCGGCTGGGGCCGGCGAGCAGAGCGACCTCGAAGCAGCTCATGCACGTCTACGACAAGCCGCTCGTCTACTACCCGATCTCCACGCTGCTGCACGCGCGCATCAACGAGATCCTGGTCATCTCGACGCCGGAGCAGATCCCGGCGTTCGAGGCGCTGCTGGGCGACGGCTCGCAGTGGGGCTGCTCGTTCTCCTACGCGGTGCAGGCCGAGCCGCGCGGGCTCGCCGATGCCTTCATCGTCGGTGAGGACTTCATCGACGGCGACGACGTGGCGCTGATCCTGGGCGACAACATCTTCTACGGCGTTGGCCTGGGCGAGCAGCTGCAGCGGTTCACGACGCCGCAAGGTGCGGTCGTGTTCGGGCTCTGGGTGCCGGATCCGGAGCGGTACGGCGTGCTCGACCTGGCCGCCGACGGTTCGGTCCGGGCGATCCTGGAGAAGCCGGCCGAGCCGCCGTCGCCGTACATGGTGCCGGGGCTCTACTTCTACGACGGCTCGGTGGTGGACGTGGCCAAGGCGATCGAGCCGAGCGAACGGGGCGAGATCGAGATCACCGACGTGAACAACCACTACCTGGGTCAGGGTGCCCTGGAGGTGTGCCGGCTGCCGTTCGCGACGGACTGGTTCGACGTCGGCACCTTCGACGCCATGCTCGACGCCCAGACGTGGGTGGCGGGTCTGCAGCGCCGCAAGGGCCTCCTGATCGGCTCGCCGGAGGCGGCCGCGTACCGGGAGGGCTTCATCGGCGCCGACGAGCTGACCGCGCTGGCCGAGGCCGAGGTCCACGGCGGCGACCTGGCCAAGAGCGGCTACGGCGAGTCGCTGCTGCGGGTCCTGAGCTTCGAGGGCGCCGATGAGGCCGGCGAGGGCCCGGCATGGTGACGGTCGTGGACCTGTCGGCCGAGGCGACCGGCATCGACGGGCTGGTCGTGGTGACGATGAAGCAGGTCACCGACGAGCGGGGCACGATCCGCGAGTTCTACCGGGAGTCAGCGTTCGTCGACGCCGGCCTGCCGTCGCTGGGGCCGTGGGTGCAGGTCAACGTCACCGAGACCGTCCGGGGTGCCATCCGGGGCATGCACGGCGAGGCCATGACCAAGCTGGTGACGGTCGCATCCGGCCGGGCCCACGGGGCCTACGTCGACGTCCGTTCCGGTTCGGCCACGTTCGGCGCGGTGGTGCAGGTCGACCTGGTCCCCGGCGTGCAGGTGCTGGTGCCGCCCGGGGTGTGCAACGGCTTCCAGGCGCTGGAGGACGGCACCCAGTTCCTGTACTGCTTCGACGTGGAGTGGCAGCCCGACATGTCCGGCGTGGCCTGCACCCCGCTCGACCCGGACCTCGGCATCGACTGGCCCATCGCCGTGGACCCAGACGACGAGTCGCAGGTGTCGGCCAAGGACCGCAGCGCGCCCCGCCTGGCCGAGCTTCCGTAGCCTGGGGCGTCGTGCGACTCCTCGTGACCGGCGGTGCCGGGTTCATCGGTTCCAACTACGTGCGCTGGGTGCTGGCCAACACCGACGACGAGATCGTCGTCTACGACGCCCTCACCTACGCCGGGAACCTGTCGACCCTCAAGGACGTCGACGACGACCCCCGCTACTCCTTCGTGCACGCCGACATCTGCGATCCCGGCCCGCTCGAGTCCGCGATGCGGGGCTGCGACGCGGTGGTGCACTTCGCGGCCGAGAGCCACGTCGACCGCTCGATCGAGGGCAGCGACGACTTCGTCATCACCAACTGCTTCGGCACCAACGTGGTCATGGACACCGCCCGCCGCCTCGGCATCGACCGGGTCGTGCACATCGGCACCGACGAGGTCTACGGCTC
>DMTU01000064.1:3913-4453 GCA_003476595.1 Acidimicrobiaceae bacterium
GTCGAAGGAGGGTGACCCCCTCGAGCCCCGCTCGCCCTACAGCGCCTCCAAGGCCGGCTCGGATCTGCTCGCGCTGAGCTACCACGCCACCCACGGCCTCGACGTCCGGGTCACTCGCTGCACCAACAACTTCGGGCCCTACCAGTACCCGGAGAAGGCGATCCCGCTGTTCACCACCAACCTGCTCGAGGACCGCCCCATCCCGCTCTACGGCGACGGCCTCAACGAGCGGGACTGGATCTACGTCGACGACCACTGCGCCGGCGTGCACCTCGTGCTCACCGACGGGACGCCCGGTGAGATCTACAACATCGGCGCCGGCAACGAGACCCCCAACCGGGTGCTCGTGGACAAGCTCCTCGCCCTCACCGGCAAGGACGAATCCCTCGTCACCTACGTCGAGGACCGCCTCGGCCACGACCGCCGCTACTCCGTCGACATCACCAAGATCACCGAGCTCGGCTGGACCCGCCAGCGCACCCTCGACGAAGCCCTCGACGCCACCGTGGCCTGGTACCGGGACAACGAGTGGTGGTGGCG
>DMTU01000064.1:4688-4879 GCA_003476595.1 Acidimicrobiaceae bacterium
CTGCAGATCGTCGGTCACGGCGGCTTCGACGTCGTCGTCAACGCCGGCGCGTGGACGGCGGTCGACGATTGCGAGGCCGACCCGGACCGGGCCTACCTGGTCAACGCGCTGGCGTGCCGATGGCTCGCCGACGCCTGCCGCCAGACCGGGACGCACCTGGTGCAGGTGTCCACCGACTACGTCTTCGACGG
>DMTU01000259.1:0-3040 GCA_003476595.1 Acidimicrobiaceae bacterium
GAGGACCAGCAGCGCCTGCGCGACGAGCCCGAGCTGATCCCCACGGCGGTGGAGGAGTTCCTGCGCTTCTACAGCCCAGTCACCATGGCTCGTGTCGTCACCGAGGACACCGAGTTCAACGGCTGCCCGATGCAGAAGGGCGACAAGGTGCTGATGGCCTTCCCGGCCGGCAACCACGATCCGGAGATGTTCGAGGACGCCGACGAGTTCATCATCGACCGGGCCAAGAACCGCCACTTCGCCTTCGGTTCGGGCATCCACCGCTGCCTCGGTTCGAACCTGGCCCGCATGGAGATCCGGGTCGCGATCGAGACGTTCCTGGAGCGCGTCCCCACCTTCGAGATCACCGACCCCGCCGCCGTGCGGTGGAACGGCGGCCAGGTGCGGGGCCCCCGCACCGTGCCCATCCGCTACTGAGCCGCCACGGCCCCCGTCTCCACCGCCCCGGCCCGACCCCGCCGGGGCGGTGGCGCGTCAGGGCGCCGGCGGAGGGAACGCAACCCGCTCGGCCACCAGCGCCTGCCACGGCGCCAGCCGGGCCGGCCAACCCACGCACAGGGCGGCCACGGTCACTCCGTCACGCCCGTAGGCGGCGACCCAGCGCCCCTCCTCGACCGAACCTTCCACGATCTCGAAGTCGTCGTCCTCACCGCAAGTGCCGAGGAACTGCAGCTTCTTGCCGAACTGGTCGGACCAGAAGTACGGCACCGGCTCGAACGCGCCGGCGGACTCGGCGCCGTGCACCAGTGCCTTGGCTGCGTGGGCCGCCTGCTCGCCGGCGTTGGTCCAGTGCTCGATGCGGATCGAACCGAGGCGAGGGTGCTCCCAGCGGGCGACGTCTCCGACGGCCGCGACCCGCCCGTCGCCACCGAGGGCCAGGCAGCTGTCGTCGCACACCACCCCGTCCTGGAGCTGGAGACCCGACCCCTCCAACCACCCTGTGTTGGGGATGACGCCGATGCCGACCACCACGACATCGGCGTCGAGGATGGTGCCGTCGGCCAGGCGCACGCCCGTCACCGAGCCGTCCCCCTCGAACCCGGCGACGCCGGTGCCCAGGCGGAGCTCGACCCCGTGGTCCTCATGCAGCGTGCGCACGACCTCGCCGGCCCGCGATCCGAGCGGCGCCAGCGGTAGCGGCAGCAGGTCGACGATGGTGACCTCGAGGCCGAGGGTGCGGCAGGAGCTGGCCACCTCGCAGCCGATGAACCCGCCCCCCACGACCACCACCCTCGTGGCACCGTCCAGATCGGAGCGCAGCGCGAGGCAGTCGTCGATGGTGCGCAGGACGTGGACGCCGGCGAGCCCTTCGGTGCCCGGGATGCGACGCGGGGTGGCTCCTGTGGCCACGACGAGGCCGCCGTAGGTCAATCGCTCGCCGTCATCGAGCAGGACGGCGCGCGCCGCCAGGTCGAGTCCGACGGCGCGCCGGCCGGTGCGCACGTCGGCGCCGAGGTCCTCGGGCACTCGCAACCGCACCCGCTCGGGCTCGAGAGAACCCACGAGCACCTGCTTGGACAGCGGTGGCCGGTCGAAGGGTGGCCAGTGCGCCTCGTCACCGACGATGGTGAGCGGCCCCTCGTGGCCTTCCCGGCGCAGCGCCTGGGCGGTGCGCAGACCGGCGAGCGAAGCGCCGACGATGACGACCGGGCCGTGTCGATCCACGCCGCCATGGTGACACACGTCGCTTGCCGAGGCGCAAGATGGTGGGCGTATGATGTCTCATCGTTTCACCACGAGGGGAATCTCAACCGATGACCGACACCACGCCGAACACCGGCCTCCAGTTCCGCACCGACGTCGAGGAGGACTACGGACCCGTCACCGACTGGGCCACCGACTTCGACCTCATGGACCCCGACTACGTGGTCCATCCGGAGCAGCGGTGGACCGAGCAGCGGAATGGCTGTCCCATCGCCTTCACCGAGCGTCGTCAGCGGACCTGGCTGCCCGTGCGCTACGAGGACCTGTCCGCCATCGCCCACGACACGGACCGGTTCTCCTCCCGTGACATCGTCGTCGTGTCCCCGTTCGAGCAGCCCATCAACGACCTGCTGCCCGTGCCACCGATCAGCTCCGACCCGCCGTTCCACACCTGGGCCCGCCGTCTGCTGCTGCCGGCATTCGGCCCGTCGGCCATCGCGGAAACCACGACCCGGCGATGTTCGAACGGGCCGACGAGGTCGTCATCGACCGGGCCAAGAACCGGCACTTCGCCTTCGGCTCCGGCATCCACCGGTGCCTGGGCTCGAACCTGGCCCGAATGGAGATCCGGGTCGCGGTGGAGACCTTCCTCGAGCGGATCCCGACCTTCGCGCTGGCCGATCCCAGCGCCGTGCGGTGGAACGGCGGCCAGGTGCGCGGCCCCCGCTGCGTGCCCATCCGCTCCTGACCCACCACGGCCACCGTCCGCCACCGCCCCGGCTCGACCCCGCCGGGGCGGTGGCGCGTGCGGCGCGCATGCGACATGACACATTTGACCATTTGTGTCTCGTCGTGCACAATGTCGTTGTTGCCCAGTTCGAAGCGACAGGAACGAGATCGACATGACCGATATCGATGCGAGCGCGCTGCCATTGCGCCAGAACGTCGAAGGTGACTTCGGCCCCGTCACCGACTGGGCCACGGACTTCGACATGTTCGACCCCGACTACGTCGTCGAGCCCGAGAAGCGCTGGGCCGAGCAGCGGGAGCGCTGCCCCATCGCCTTCACCGAGCGCCGGCAGCGCACCTGGCTGCCTGTGCGCTACGGCGACCTGGCCGACATCGCCCACGACACCCAGCGCTTCTCATCCCACGACCCGATCGTCGTGTCTCCTCTGGACATCCCGATCAACGATGTGATGCCGATTCCGCCGATCAGCTCTGACGTGCCGGTCCACACCTGGTCCCGCCGTCTGCTCCTCCCGGCCTTCGGCCCCTCCGCCATCGACAAGATGACCCCGATCACGCGCGGCCTGTGCGAGGACCTCATCGACGAGTTCTTCGCCGGACACCACGAGGCGGACGCGGCCGCCGACTACGCCCAGCACATCCCGGT
>DMTU01000259.1:3176-3507 GCA_003476595.1 Acidimicrobiaceae bacterium
TCGAGGACGAGCCGATGTTCACCGGGTGGGCGGTCCGGACCCTGCAGGAGGGCCTGCAGAACCTTGCCAACCTGCCCGACGTGTTCCAGGAGATGACCGCCTACTTCCTGGAGCACATCGGCAAGCGGCGAGCCATGGAGCCCGGCAGCCGTCCCGACGACATCCTCACGATGCTGATCGAGACGGAGAGCGAGCATCCCATCACCGACGAGCACCTGCTGGGCACCTGCTTCCTCCTGCTGATCGCCGGCATCGACACGACCTGGAGCAACATCGGCTCCTCGATGTACCACCTGGCCACCCACCCGGAGGACCAGCAGCGCCTGCGCGA
>DMTU01000033.1 GCA_003476595.1 Acidimicrobiaceae bacterium
GCCCACGCCGACGCCGACGAGCTCATCGTGGTGCACGCCTCGCCGACCCTCGAGGCCCGGCTCCGCTCGGTCGCGCTGCTCGCCGAGGCGTGGGACCTCGAACCGGCTGCGGTCGGCTCCTCCGACTGACTCCCCGGCAGCTCGGGTAGACCTGGGCCGACCGTCGAGCGAACGAGGAGCCAGCGCGTGTCCGAGGCCCGCAGCGTCTACATCGCCTCACCCGAGGGCCACACCGGCAAGTCCGTGGTCGCGCTCGGCGTCCTCGACCAGCTCACCAGGCGGGTGCGCCGGGTCGGCGTCTTCCGGCCCATCACCCGGTCGACCACCGCCTCCGACGACCAGCTGCTCACGATGCTGTGCGAGCACGACGGCGTCGAGATCCCCGCCGAGGACAGCGTCGGCGTCACCTACGACGAGGTGCACCACGACCCCGACGCCGCGCTGGGCACCATCGTCGACCGCTACCACGACGTCGCCGAGCGCTGCGAGGTGGTGGTGATCGTCGGGTCCGACTACACCGACGTGGCCGGACCGACCGAGCTCGCCTACAACGCCCGCATCGCCACCAACCTCGGTGCGCCCGTCCTGCTGGTCGTCAGCGCGCACGAGCGGACGCCGAGCGACGTGACCCATCTGATCGACCTGGCCATCGCCGAGCTGAGCCAGGCCCACGCGACCACGGTCGGCGTGGTGGCCAACCGGTGCGACCCGGCCCAGCGCGACGCCGTCGACGCCGCCGTCGCCGGGCTCGGCATCCCGGCCTGGGCGCTGCCCGAGGTCCCCCTGCTCAGCGCGCCGCTCCTGGTCGACCTGCTGGCCGCCCTCGACGGGGAGCACCTGTTCGGCGATGCCGGGATGCTCCAGCGCGAGGCCGAGGACATGCTCGTCTGCGGCATGAACGCCGAGCACGTGCTGGAGCGGCTGGTGGACGGCCAGCTCTGCATCGTGGCCGGCGACCGCCCCGACGTGCTCGTGGCCCTGGCCGCCGCCAACGCCGCCGACGGGTTCGCGAGCCTGGCCGGCATCGTGCTCAACGGCGGCTACCGGCCGGCGGAGCACGTCCTGTCGCTGGTGCGCAGCCTCGACGAGCACCTCCCCATCATCAGCACCGAGCTCAGCTCCTACGAGGCCGCCCGCACCGTGGCCTCCACCCGCGGCCTGCTCGGGGGGAGCAGCCAGCGCAAGATCGACACCGCGCTCGGCGTGTTCGAGGAGCACATCGACGCCGATGCGCTGGTGGCCGCCCTCGAAGTGCCCCGCAGCACCGTCGTCACCCCGCTGATGTTCGAGTCGCTGCTGCTCGAGCGGGCCCGCCGCCACCGCCAGCACATCGTGATGCCCGAGGGCGACGACGAGCGCGTGCTGCGTGCGGCCTCGACCCTGCTGTCGCGCCACATCGTGGACCTGACCCTCCTCGGCAACGAGACCGAGGTCCGGGCCCGCGCCGCGGCGGCGGGCGTCGACGTGGACGGCGCCAGGATCATCGATCCCCGGTCGTCCGAGCTGGTGGACGGCTTCGCCGAGGAGTACGCCCGCCTCCGGGCGCACAAGGGCATCGACGTCGAGATCGCCCGCGACATCGTCCGCGACGTCTCCTACTTCGGCACGATGATGGTGCACGCCGACCTGGCTGACGGCATGGTGTCCGGCGCCGCGCACTCCACCGCCCACACGATCACCCCGTCCTTCGAGATCATCAAGACCGTCCCCGGCACGAACGTCGTGTCCTCGGTGTTCTTCATGCTGCTGGCCGACCGGGTGCTGGTCTACGGGGACTGCGCGATCATCCCCGAGCCCACCGTCGGGCAGCTGGCCGACATCGCCGTGTCCTCGGCGGCGACCGCGGCCCAGTTCGGCGTCGAGCCCCGCATCGCGATGCTCTCGTACTCCACCGGAGCGTCCGGTGCCGGGGCCGAGGTGGACAAGGTCCGGGCCGCCACCGAGCTCGTGCGGGAGCGCCGCCCCGACCTCCTCGTGGACGGGCCGCTGCAGTACGACGCCGCCGTCGACGCGTCGGTGGCCGAGGCCAAGCTGCCCGGGTCCACGGTGGCCGGGCGGGCGACGGTGTTCATCTTCCCGGACCTCAACACCGGCAACAACACCTACAAGGCGGTCCAGCGCTCGGCCGGCGCGGTGGCCATCGGGCCGGTGCTGCAGGGCCTGAACAAGCCGGTGAACGACCTGTCCCGGGGGGCGACCGTGCGAGACATCGTCAACACCGTCGCCATCACCGCGGTGCAGGCCCACGCCATGAAGGCCGAGCGGGGCTCGTGAGCGGCACCGTCCTCGTCCTCAACTCCGGGTCCTCCTCGCTCAAGTACCAGCTCGTCGACCCCGAGGACGGCTCCCGCCTCGCCGTCGGCCTGGTCGACCGCATCGGGGAGGCGAGCTCGACCATCGAGCACGACGCCGACGGCACCACGACCGAGCGCCACGCCACCATCGGCTCGCACCAGGAGGCGCTCCGGACGGTCATCGGCCTGTTCGCCGAGGTGGGGCCCCGCCTCGCCGACGCGCACGTCCTCGCCGTCGGGCACCGGGTGGTGATGGGCGGGCGGGAGTTCGCCGGACCGGCGCTGATCGACGACGACGTGCTCGCCACCATCGAGCGCCTGGCGCCGCTCGCCCCCCTGCACAACCCGGCCAACCTCGCGGGCATCGAGGTCGCACGCGAGCTGCTGCCCGACGTCCCCCACGTCGCGGTCTTCGACACCGCGTTCTTCCACGACCTGCCGGCGGCCGCTGCCACCTACGCCCTCGACCGCGAGGTCGCCGAGCAGCACGGCATCCGCCGCTACGGCTTCCACGGCACGTCCCACCAGTACGTGTCCCGCACCGCGGCGGCGTTCCTCGGACGGGACCTCGCCGACCTGCGCCAGATCGTCCTGCACCTGGGCAACGGTGCCTCGGCGTCGGCCATCGCCGGTGGCCGTCCGGTCGACACCTCGATGGGCCTCACCCCGCTCGAGGGGCTGGTCATGGGCACCCGCACCGGCGACATCGATCCGGCGGTGGTGCTGCACCTCGCCCGCTCCGCCGGCATGGGCATCGACGAGCTGGACGCGCTGCTCAACCGCCGCTCCGGCATGCGCGGCCTCACCGGCCACAACGACATGCGCGAGGTCCACCGCCTCGCCGCCGATGGCGACGAGGCGGCCGGCCTCGGCCTCGACGTGTACGTGCACCGGCTCAGGAAGTACGTGGGCGCCTACACCGCCGTGCTCGGCGGCCTCGACGTGCTCGCCTTCACCGCGGGCGTCGGGGAGAACGACGCCGAGGTGCGGGCCCGGGTCGCCGACGGGCTGGACGTGCTCGGCATCCGCGTCGATCCCGAGCGCAACGCCGGGCGCGGCGACGACGCCCGACGGATCTCGCCGGAAGGCGCTGCGGTGGACGTGCTGGTCGTGCCCACCGATGAGGAGATCACCATCGCCCACGAGGCCGTCTCCCTGCTCTGACCGATGCGCGCCCGCGCCCCGGCGGCGTGGCACTGTGCGCGGCGATGTCCCCCCTCACGTTCGTCGTCCTCGTGGTCGGCCTGGTGTGCCTCGTCGCCGGCGCCGAGCTGCTGGTGCGCGGCGCGGCCTCCATCGCGACCCGCTTCGGCATCGCCCCGGTCATCATCGGGCTCACCGTCGTCGCCTTCGGCACCAGCGCGCCGGAGCTCGCCGTCAGCGTGAGCGCCGGCTTCGCCGGCGACGGCGAGGTCGCCTTCGGCAACGTGGCCGGCTCCAACATCGCGAACATCCTCCTGATCCTGGGGGCGTCGGCGGCGGTGGGCGGCCTGGTGGTGTCCCAGCGCATCATCCGCCTGGACATCCCGCTGCTCATCGCCGCATCGGTGGTCACCCTGGTGCTCTCGCTGGACAACGAGATCGGTCGGGTCGACGGGGCCGTCCTCTTCGCCGCGATCGTGATCTACACGACCTGGCTCATCCGCGTCGCCCGCAACGAGCGGGCCGACGTCCTCGAGGAGTACGACGAGGCCGTCGAGGAGCTCGAGGTCGACGTGGTCGACAAGCCGCTGCCGATCCAGGTGGCGCTGCTGGTCGTGGGGCTGGGCATGCTCGTGCTCGGCTCCCAGCTGCTCGTCGGCTCGGCCACCGACATCGCCGAGGACCTCGGCGTCAGCGATCTGGTGATCGGCCTCACCGTCGTGGCCATCGGGACGTCCCTGCCCGAGCTGGCCACGTCGCTGATGGCGGCGCTGCGGGGTCAGCGCGACATCGCCGTCGGCAACGTGGTCGGCTCGAACCTGTTCAACCTGCTATCGGTGCTCGGCGCCACCGCGCTCGTCTCGCCCGATCCGATCCCGGTCGCCGACAGCTCCCTGCAGGTCGACTTCCCGGTCGTCCTGGCCGCCACGATCGTGCTCGTGCCGATCATCTGGAAGGGCTTCCGCATCGAGCGCTGGGAGGGCTTCGTGCTGCTGGGCTTCTACGCCCTGTACGTGGGGTTCGTGGTGCTCGACGCCAGCGACAGCGGGGCGGTCGACGTGGTCGGTCCCGCCGCGCTGATCGTGGCGCCGCTGGTGTTCCTCGGCTTCAGCGTCGCCGGGGTGCAGGGCTGGCGCCAGCACCAGCGCCAGCAGGCCGGCTGAGGGTCAGCCGCAGCAGGCCGGGCCACCGGCGGTGACGACCTCGTTGGCCATCTGCTCGGTGTCGCCGGTCTTGACGTACCACTCCCAACGGGCGCCGTCGGGGTCGGTGACCCAGGTCTCGACCTTGCTGGCGTAGCAGCAGATCGTGTCGTCGATTCCGGTGGTCTCGAGGCCGTCGTCGGCGAGTCGGGCCTCGGCGGCCTCGACCTCGGCTGCGCTGTCGGTCTCCACGCCGAGGTGGTTGATCGTGCCGCCGAGCGCACCAGCGGCGACCTCGAACAGCACCAGTTTGAGGGGCGGGTCGGCGATGGCGAAGTTGGCGTAGCCGGGCTTGCGCTTGAGCGGCTCGGTGGCGAAGAGCTTGGCGTAGAACGCCACGGCCTCGTCGATGTCGCTGACGTTGAGGGCGAGCTGGACTCGGGACACGGGTTCCTCCTGGTACGGTTCATCGACGTTCATCGATGTCTCGGTGCACCCTACCAACACATCGATGGTTGTCAATGTGAACTCGAGGAGGTCCCGTGGAGGCGCACGCAACCGAGGTCTGCTGCCAGCCCGTGACCGCGTCGCTGCTGGCCGAGGACGAGGCCGAGGAGCTCGCCGGGCTGCTGAAGGTCCTCGCCGACCCCGCTCGGCTCCGCCTGCTCTCCCTGGTGGCCACCGCCGAGGCCGGCGAGGCGTGCGCGTGCGACCTGGTGGAGCCCCTCGGCCGCTCCCAGCCGACGGTGTCCCACCACCTCTCGCTCCTCGTGGAGGCCGGCCTGCTGTCCCGGGAGAAGCGGGGCCGGTGGGCCTGGTACCGGGTCGTCCCGGAGCGCCTGTCGACCATCCAGGACGCGCTGGCGCCCGGCGCGGCGTTCAGCTCCTCGCCACGTCCTTGAACGGCGTGCCCCGGTCCACCTCAGGCTCCCGCGGCAGACCGAGGATGCGCTCGCCGATGATGTTGCGCTGGATCTGGTCGGTGCCGCCGCCGATCGAGGTGAAGTAGGCGTTCAGCTGGGAGTAGTTGGCATCCCGAGCCCGGGGGTGGGCATCGCCGTCGAGGGTGCCCTCCATGCCGAGGATCTCGCCCTGCAGGTGGCCGGCGAAGTGGAGGATGCCGGACATGGCCAGCTTGCCGAGCGACGCCAGCGGCGAGGACCCGCCCGCCTCGGCCACCGCCTTGGCCCGCTGGCCGTTCCACTCGTTGACCGTGCGCATGGCGTGCAGCCGGGCCAGGTCCTGGCGGATCACCGGGTCGCCGGCCCGGCCGGTCTCCCGGGCGAGGCGGACCAGCGAGGTGTCGGGCACCGGGATCCGGCCGTGGGCCTCGGCGGTCGCGCCCCCGCTGCCCTCGCTGCGGCGCTGGGTCACACCCATCACCGCCCGCTCGTAGGTGAGCGCGGTCTGCAGCACCCACCAGCCCTTGCCGAGCTCGCCGAGTCGGTGGCTGTCGGGCACCCGGGCATCGGTGAGGAACACCTCGTTGAAGCGGGCGTCCCCGGTGGCCTGGCGGAGGGGTCGCACCTCGACCCCGTCCTGGCGCATCGGGAACCAGAAGAACGTGATGCCCCGGTGCTTGGGCTGGTCCCAGTCGGTGCGCGCGATGAGCATCCCGTAGTCCGCTCCCTGGGCGCCGGAGGTCCAGACCTTCTGGCCGTTCACGACCCACTCGTCGCC
>DMTU01000250.1:0-388 GCA_003476595.1 Acidimicrobiaceae bacterium
GCCGGCCCAGCCGTCGGCCAGGGCGCGCAGGGCGCGGGCCACCGACTCGATGCCGTCGGCGACGACGAGGCGGTCGTCGATGTCGAAGCCGTTGGCTCGGAGGTGGTCCTCGACGGCCTGGCCGGAGCGGTCCTCGCGGGTGCCCGCCACGACGCCATCGGAGACGGTGAGGATCTTGGCGTGCTCCACGGGTCGGGAGCCTAGGGACGGCGCCAGCGGGCCACGTACATGCCATCGGCATCGTCGTCGGGGGCCATGGTCTCGGTGCCCTCGAGCTCGAAGCCGGCGAGGTCGACGGCATGGACGACGCCCTGGTTCTCGGCCTCGGTGAGGGTGCACACGCTGTAGACGAGCCGGCCGCCTGGGGCGACCAGCGCCGCCGACGCGT
>DMTU01000250.1:453-1717 GCA_003476595.1 Acidimicrobiaceae bacterium
CGGTGAGCGTGCACACGCTGTAGACGAGCGAGCCCCCGGGGGCCACGACGCGAGCGGCCTCGCGCAGGAGGTGGACCTGGAGCTCGGCCAGCCGGGCCGGGGCGTCGGCGTCGATGCGCCAGCGGGCGTCGGGACGTCGTCGGAGCACGCCGAGACCGGAGCAGGGTGCGTCGACCAGCACCCGGTCGAACGCGCCCGATCGGTAGGGGGACGCAGTGGCATCGGCCACGACCACGGACAGGTCGAGACCGAGCCGGTCCCGGTTGCCCACCACGAGCCGGACCCGCGCCGGGGACGGGTCGGCGGCGACCACGGACGCGCCGGTGGCGGCCAGACCGGTGGCCTTGCCGCCCGGGGCGGCGCAGGCGTCGAGGACGAGCTCGCCCGGGCCGGCCCCGACCGAGGCGACGACCCGCTGGGAGGCGGCGTCCTGCACGTAGCCGTCGTCGCGCACGTGGGTGGTCGCGGCGCGGTTCATGGTCCGCAGCGCCGCCGTGGCGGCATCCGCGCCCAGGCGCTCGGTGAGGGCGGTGACGATCCAGTCGGGGTACGACAGCTCCGTGGCCAGGTCCGGCCACTCGATGCCGGCGGCCACGTCGTCGGCGACCCGCCGCAGGACGGCGTTCACGAGGCCGCGAGCCGGCTTCGGCGCCGCCCCGACCGTGGTGCCCACTGCGGCATGGGGGGCGACCCCGCCGAACGCGAGCTGGTAGGCGCCGAGGCGCAGCGCGGCGGCCACCCGAGGCGACATCCCGCCGGTGCGGTGCCGGGTCACGAGGTGCTCGCACGCCCGGCGCATGCGGGTGGTGCCGAAGACCAGCTCGGTGACGAAGTGCCGGTCCCGGTCGGCCAGGTCGCTGCGTCCGAGGACGGCGTTGGTCGCCAGGTTGGCGTAGGCCCCCTCCTCCTCGATGCGTCCGAGGACGTCGAGCGCGGCGCGGCGCACGGCCACACCGGCGGCGTCGACGGGCTTCTTCATGTGCCGAGCCGGTCGCCGTCGGACCAGCGCGCGCCGTTGGCCCACGCCGACGCCGCCATCCGGGCCTTGCCGGCGGGCTGGACCTCGAGCAGCTCGATGGGCGTGGTGCCGGTCGGGTGGACCACGCCGTCGCCGCCGGGGTGCAGGGAGGTGCGCCAGACCTTGAACCGCTCCCCCGCCAGCGTGGTCCACGCGCCACCGACCCGCACCTGCCGGTGGATCTGCTCGGCCGGTGCGTCCCAGTCGATGCGCAGGTCGTCCGGGCCGAGCTTGTGGGCGTACTCC
>DMTU01000250.1:1798-3632 GCA_003476595.1 Acidimicrobiaceae bacterium
GCTTGTGGGCGTACTCCGGCTCCCCCACCTGCGGGGTCGGCTCGCCCAGACCGGACTGCAGCGTCGAGACGAGCAGCTCGGTGCCGGCGTCGACCAGCCGGGCGCGGAGCTCCTCCGCGGTCTCGTCCGGGCCGATGTCGAGCTCGACCCGGGCGTGCACCGCACCGGTGTCGAGGCCCTCCTCCACCACCATGAGGTCCACGCCGGTGCGCTCGTCGCCGGCCAGGATCGCCCGCTCGACCGGCGCCGCGCCCCGCCAGCGGGGCAGTAGGGAGAAGTGCAGGTTCACCATCGCCAGCCCGGCGAGCACGTGGGGCCGGATGATGCGGCCGAAGGCCACGACGACGCCGAGGTCGGCGCCGGCGTCGAGCACGTCGTCGACCGCGTGGGACACGGGGATGCCGAGGTCGACCGCGGCGGCCTTCACCGGGCTCGGCGCGGTCTTGCCGCCCCGCCCGCGACGGGTGTCGGGGTTGGTGACGACGAGGCGGATGTCGAAGCCGGCGGCGTGCAGGGCGCGCAGCGGCGGCACCGACATGGCCGGGGTGCCGAGGTAGACGAGCGAGTGGGGGCGCACGGGGCGGGTCGCTCGGCTCAGGAGAAGAAGCCCGACGTCTCCCGGGGGGCGACCTCGAAGCGATCGCGGATGCGCCGGATCTCCTTGAGGGCCTGCTTCTTCGTGTCCGGGTCCATGCGCTCGGTCATGAGCACGCCGTCGAGGTGGTCCAGCTCGTGCTGGAAAAGGCGGGCGGTGAGCTCGTCGGCCTCGATCGAGACCTCGTTGCCGTCGAGGTCGACGCCGACGAGGTGCACGACCTTGGGTCGCACGATCTCGAACGACAGCCCCGGGATCGACAGGCAGCCTTCCTCGTAGGTCCACTCGCCGTCGGACTCGACGATGCGGGGGTTGACCAGCACGTGCGGGTCGGCCCGGGCCTCGGGGTCGAGGTCGTAGACGAACAGCCGCTTGCCCACCCCGATCTGGGGGGCGGCCAGGCCGAGGCCGGGGGCCTGGTACATGGTGTCGAGCATGTCGTGGGCCAGCTTGACCAGCTTGCCGTCGATGTCGGTGATCTCGGCGGCGGAGGCGCGCAGCACCGGATCGCCGACGACTCGGATGTTGTAGGGCGCGCTCATGACGGGGCCGAGGCTACCGTCGCCGCCGTGGGCGCCCCACCGGACCAGCCGTCGACCGAGCCCGCCGCGGGGGGTGCCGAGGGCCACTACTTCGCCCAGGCACCGACGGCGCGCCGTCGGCCCGGCCACATCGTCGTGGACCTCCACGGCGACCGCTTCGAGCTGGCCACCGACTCGGCCACGTTCAGCCCCCGCCGGCTCGACCCCGGCACCGCCTTCCTGCTCGATGCCGCGCCGGCGCCGCCGCCCACCGGCACGTTCCTCGACCTCGGCTGCGGCTACGGCCCCATCGTCCTGGTCCTGGCCCGGGAGCGGCCCGATGCCCGGATCGTCGCCGTCGACGTCAACGAGCGCAGCCGGGAGCTGTGCGCTCGCAACGCGGAGTCGCTCGGCTCCACCAACGTGGACGTGCTGGCCCCGGACGAGGTCGACCCGGACCTCCGCTTCGACCTCATCTGGTCGAACCCGCCGATCCGGATCGGCAAGGGCGCGCTGCACGGCCTCCTCCTCCGCTGGCTCGAGCGGCTCACCCCGGACGGGGAGGCTGTCCTGGTGATGGGACGGAACCTGGGCGCCGACTCCATGCAGCGCTGGCTGGGCGAGCAGGGCTTCCCCACCGAGCGACTGGCCTCCAAGCGGGGCTACCGCCTGCTGCAGGCGCGCCGAGCCTGAACCGTTCTGGCCTACGGATTCCCTC
>DMTU01000250.1:3835-4227 GCA_003476595.1 Acidimicrobiaceae bacterium
CGGAGGGGGTCGACGGACAGGCGCAGGCGTCCCGACGGCCGGTGCACGGCGGCGAGCGCATCGCACAGCACCTGGTGGTCGGGGGCCTTCACCCGCCACGCCCCGTCGACGGGACCCTGGACCTGCACCCCCGGCGGGGCCGACTCGGTGAGCGCAGCCACGAACGCCTCCCCGGCCTGATCGCCGACCTCGGCCAGGGCGAGGTGCGGAGGGAACCCCAGCATCTCCCGGCGCTCGTCCTCGACCACGGCGACCCGCTCCGGGTCGCCGAGCAGCGCGGCGCGGCACACCTCGTGCTCGGGTGCGCGGGTCTGGAGCAGCACGCGCCCGCCCTCACCGCGACCGCCGACGATCCGGGCGGCGCGCGCGACCAGGCCGAGGGCCTGCTCGGC
>DMTU01000138.1:0-2939 GCA_003476595.1 Acidimicrobiaceae bacterium
GTCCAGCTGCACGCCGCGGCGGTGGAGGCCGATCTCGCCGGCGTGCCCCTCATCCTGTGCACCGCCGACCGACCGCCGGAGCTGCGCGACGTGGCGGCACCACAGACCGTGGACCAGACCCACCTGTTCGGCCGCTCGGTCCGCTTCTTCACCGACCCGGGCGTGGCCGACCCGACCCAGTCATCGACCTGGCGGTCCCTCGCCGCCCGCACGTGGGCGGAGGCGACGGCGGAGTGGCCCGGACCCGTGCAGCTGAACCTGCCCTTCCGGGAGCCGCTCGTGGGCCGCGTCGGCGAGCTGCCGCCCGGCCGGGGCGACGGGCCGTGGCACCAGCGCCTCGCCGCAGGTCGGCTCGCGCCCGTGCTCGATCCAGCCCTCTGTGCCGCTCGCGGTGTGGTGATCGCCGGCCGCGGCACCGACGATCCGGAGGCGGTCGCCACCCTGGCCGAGGATCTGGGTTGGCCCCTGCTGGCCGACCCGTCGTCGGGGTGCAGCGGCGACACGAGCATCGCCGGCTTCGACCCGCTCCTGCGCACCGGGTTCGCCGAGCGAGCCCGACCCGACGTCGTCATCCGCGCCGGGGGCATGCCGGCATCGAAGGTGCTGGCCCAGTGGCTCGACGGCTGCGAGCACCAGGACCTGGTGATCGCCGCCCCGGGGTGGTGGCCCGATCCGTCGCACACGGCTGCGGTGCTCCTGGATGCGGTGCCCACGGTCCCCGACGACCACGAGCCGGTCGAGGAGTGGGTCGAGGCATGGAAGGTCGCTGCCCAGGCGGTGGGTGCGGCGATCGATGAGGAGCTCGCCGGGGTCCCCCTGTCCGAGCCCGCCGTCGCCCGGTACCTCACCCGGACGCTTCCAGCCGGTGCCGTCCTCGTCACGTCGTCGTCGATGCCGGTGCGCGACGTCGAGTGGTTCGGCATCACTCGTCAGGACCTGCGCGTCGTGGCCAACCGCGGGGCCAACGGCATCGACGGCGTCGTCTCGACCGCGGTCGGTGCCGCCCTGGCCGGCGCGCCCACCGCCCTGCTGATCGGCGACGTCGCGTTCCTGCACGACTCCAACGGCCTGCTCGGCCTGGCCGACCGCGACGTGGACCTGACGATCGTGGTGCTCGACAACGACGGTGGGGGCATCTTCTCGTTCCTGTCGCAGCGGACCGAGCTGTCGACGCCCCGCTTCGAGCGCTACTTCGGCACGCCCCACGGGTTGGACCTGGTCGCCCTGGCCACCGCGTACGGCGTCGAGGCGCACCGTGTGGATGCCATCGGGCAGCTCGACTGGCGACCGGGCGTGCGGGTCCTCGTGGTGCCGACCGACCGGGACGACAACGTGGCGCTGCACGGGCGCCTCACCGATGCGGCGATCGAGGCCGTCGGGGCCTGACGGACGCGTCGCTCAGGCGCGGCGCAGCCGGTCCACGAGCGACGCGGCGGCGACCGCGACGAGGACGGTGACTGCGATGTCCACCGGCAGCCGGTGGCGGTGGTACCCGTTGAACAAGCCTGCGCTGATGACCACGGTGGCGAGCGCGGCGGCGTAGGGCCACAGCGTCTCGCCACGGCGGCGCAGTTGCACGACTCCCCAGGCGGCCGCGGGCACCGAGAGCCAGAACGCGACGAGGGCGGCCCACGATGCCGCCGGCGGCCGGCCCTCGCCGACGGCCTGGTCCACCATCTGGCCCGGCGCCCACAGCCCGAAGGGCCGGGCCACGCGCGCCACGACCACGAGCGGGACCCGATCGAGGTTCTCCGACGCGTACTGCAGCCCGGCCTCCCGGAGCTGGCTGGAGGTGACCGACTCGTCCACACCGCTGTCCGGCTGGGCCACGACGCAGTCGAAGCTCCAGGACCCGATGGAGTCGGTGTAGTAGGTGGTGTGGCAGTTGGAGCCGGCGATCGTCACGCCGTCGTTGGTGGAGATGAGCACCGGGTCCTCGAACCGGCTCGAGTTCCAGAGCGACCACGGCGCGACGACGAGCGCAGCGACCAACCCGGCGGCGGCCAGGATCCGCAGCCGGTCGGCGAACCCGCTCGGGCGGCGAAGCAGGACCACGGGTGCGACCAGCAGCGGCAGCAGGAGCGCGGCCTCGGCACGGGTGAGCGCAGCGAGACCGATGACCGCACCGGTCGCCGCCGCCGCACCGACGGACGGCGAGCGGGCCAGCCGGACGCCGCCGAGCAGGGCCAGGGCGTAGAGCGGCAGGGCCAGGGCCTCGCTCATGACGACCGACTGGTTGATCCAGAAGCTGGGGACGACGACCGCCGATCCGGCGGCGATCAGACCGACGCGCTCGCCGGCCACCTCACGACCGAGCAGCCCGATGGCACCGACGCCGAGCGCACCGATCACCGCCATGGTCAGGCGCTGGGTGAGGACCGAGGTGGAGATCGGCGACGTCACCTGGAGGGCGAGCACGGTGAGGGGCGGGTGCGCCGCGGTGGGCCCGCCACCGAAGGAGTCCACGAACCAGTGCCCGTCGGAGGTGCTGGCCGCGACGGTGCTGTACCAGAAGGAGTCGCCTTCGTCGATGAGCGCGTCGTCGTCGCCCTTGGTCCAGAGCGTCAGCGCGACGCCGAGGACCACCGAGGTCACGACGATGGCGCCCAGCCACCACCGGAAGCGAGCCACGGCTAGGGACGGACGATGGCGGACAGCACGGCCTGCAGCTTGGCCTCCGTCTCGGCCAGCTCGGCCTGCGGATCGGAGTCGGCGACCACGCCCACGCCGGCGTAGAGCCGGGCCACGGCGCCGTCGACGATGGCGGAGCGGATGCCGACGGCCCACGTGCCGTTGCCGTCGGCGTCGACCCAGCCGACCGGGCCGGCGTAGCGGTCCCGGTCGATGCCCTCCTCCGCCGCGATGTACGCGAGCGCCGGGTCGACCGGCCAGCCCGCCACCGCGGGGGTCGGGTGCAGCGCCGCCACCAGCTCCAGCAC
>DMTU01000138.1:3147-3432 GCA_003476595.1 Acidimicrobiaceae bacterium
AGGTGCTGCACGTTGGCCACGGCCACGATCGACGGCTCGGGCTCGGAGTCCACGTAGGACGAGAACGGCAGCAGCGTCTCCCAGACCATGTCGATGGTGATCTGGTGCTCGGCCCGATCCTTGCTCGAGGCGAGCAGCGTGGCGGCGAGGCGGGCGTCGGTGGTCGGGTCGCCGCCGCGGGGTGCGGTGCCGGCCATGGGGTGGGCGCGCACGGTCTCGCCGGCCCGGGAGACCAGCAGCTCGGGCGACGCGCCGACCAGCTCGCCGACGGCGAAGGTGAAGCAG
>DMTU01000138.1:3610-5701 GCA_003476595.1 Acidimicrobiaceae bacterium
CAGCACGACCTTGTCGAACTCGCCGGCCGCGATGCGCTTCGTCGCGTCGGCGACGGTCTGCATCCAGGCCTCGACGTCCTGGACGCCGGCGACCTCGTAGCGCGACGGCCGGGGCTCGGCGACCCCCACCTCGGCCACGATCTCCGGTTCTGGCAGTTCCCCTGTCGCACCGATGGTCGTGACCCAGCGAGTCCCATCAGCAGCACGGCCCACGATGACCTCGGGCACGACGAAGGCGGCGGCCGCAGCGGGGTCGAAGGGCAAGGTGGCGAACGCGACGGCCCCCGAGCCCGGGCGGCGGACGTCGTCGTCGGACTCGATGGCAGCCAGCGCGTCCTGCACCATCGTCAGCTGCTCGAGGTCGAGGCGGGGGATCTCGATGCGCAGGGCCTCGCCCCGCCCGGCGAGCCCGTCGGCCCCCTTCTCGAACACCACGCCGGTGGCCCCGGCGACGTCGAGCAGGTCGACGTCGGCGTCGATGCGCCGGGTCCGGGCGACGAGGGCCACGGTCAGGACCGGGTCGCCGTGTACAGCTGGCTGATGCCGCCGGTGAGCAGCGTGCGCTCGACCTGCGCGAACCCCGCATCGGCGATCATGCGTTGGAGCTCGGGCGCCTCGGGCAGGTAGGCGACGGACTTCGGCAGGTAGCGGTAGGCCGACTTGTCCGAGAGCAGCCCGCCGATGAGGGGTACGACCTTGCCGAAGTAGATCGAATGGCCCCAGCGCATCACCGGGTTCGGCGGTTCGGCCACGTCGAGCAGGGCGATGCGCCCGCCCGGCCGCAGGATGCGGGCCAGCTCCTCGAGCATCGGGGGCAGGGAGACGAAGTTGCGCAGCGCGAAGCCGCAGGTGACGCCGTCGATGGAGCCGTCGGCGAAGGGGAGCTGCAGGCCGTCGCCGTGCACGAGCGGTGCGTCGGTGCGGGCCGCGGCGAGCATCCCGAAGGAGAGGTCGGCGCCGATCGGCCGGTGCCCGGCATCCTCCAGGTCCACGCACATGTCGCCGGTGCCGCAGGCGAGGTCGAGCACGACCGAGCGGGCGCCGAGGTCGAGCGCCTTGATCGCCCGCCGGCGCCAACCCACGTCCATCCGGAACGTCATGATGCGGTTCACCAGGTCGTAGCGGGGGGCGATGGTGTCGAACATCGCCCGCACGGCGCGCGCCTTCTCCTCGCCCTGGGGGAGGTGGTCGGCGTCGGGCAGGGGGTCGGTTCCGACAGCGTCCGTGGTCACACGGCAACGATACGGGCGCACGTGGGTGCGGACGCAGCGCGCCCGGGGGTGGGGCCTGGTGCTGCGTAGCATCGCGGGGTGAACGCCAAGGCGCACTTCCACGTGCTCGGCATCCCGGTGCGGGTCGAACCGTTCTTCTGGATCGCCGCCGTGCTGCTCGCCTACAACCTCGGCGACGCCCGGCTGATCCTCATGTGGGTGGCCGTCGTCCTCGTGTCGGTGCTGGTCCACGAGCTCGGCCACGCCGTGGCGCTCAAGGTGTTCGGGCAGTCGTCGGCCATCGTGCTCCACGGCTTCGGGGGCCTCACGCTCTCCCAGCGCAAGCTCGACCGCGTCCGCAGCATCGTGGTCACCCTGGCCGGCCCGTTCGCCGCCCTGGCCCTGCTCGGCATCCCCGCCCTGCTGCTGCGCGACAGCGCGTACGGACTGGACCTGGCGCTCGATTACCGCCTGTCGGACCAGGTCTTCGGGCTGTGGCCCGTCATCGTCTTCGTCGCCTACGTGAACATCTGGTGGTCGATCGCCAACCTGCTGCCGATCCGCCCGCTCGACGGCGGCAACGTGCTCACCGAGCTCATCGGCATCCAGCCCGCCCGGCTGGTGTCGATCGTCGTCGGCACCGCGGCGGCCGTGTGGGCCTACACCCACACCGATGCCTTCCGCTACGCCGCGTTCTTCGCCGGCTTCCTCGTCCTGATCAACCTCAGCGAGTACCGCAAGGCGCGCCAGGGCGTCCGGGCACCGTCGGCGTTCGACGTCGATGGCCCATCCGTCCCCGGCGGCGGGGGCGAGCGACCCGGACAGGACAGCGGCTCGTCCCGGCCCCGCACCGAGCGCCCGGCGCCACGACGGGGAGGTC
>DMTU01000138.1:5830-15853 GCA_003476595.1 Acidimicrobiaceae bacterium
GCGCCACGACGGGGAGGTCGTCCAACCGGACCGCCCGCAGCCCGTCCGGCGGTCGCGCCCGGGCCGGAGGTCCCCGGTGGCATCGACGCCTCCTCGGGGGAGTCGATGGCGTGGAACCTCCTGCGTCGGGGCGACGTGCCCGGGGCGCGGCGGGTGCTGACCCGCGTGAACGGCACGGTGTCACCGTTCGTGCCCGCCACCGTGGCGGTCGCCGCCGGCGAGGGGGTCGACGCCCTGGTGGACGCCTACCTCGCCCGACCGTCCGGGCCGGCCAACCTGGTCCCGGCGTCGACCGTCGCCGATGCCGGCGCCGCCCCGGAGCTCGCCCGGCGGCTCCTCGATGCCGGCGCCGAAGGCGTGGAGGCCGCGGCCGGCCTGCAGACGCACCTGCACTACGCCGAGCGCTACCGCGACGCCGCCGCGGTCGGCGAGCTGGTGCACGGCGCCGCTGGTGCGTCGCGCGCCCAGGTCGCGTTCGACACGGCCTGCGCGTGGGCTCGCGCCGGCGATGCCGACCGGGGCCTGGACTGGGTGTCGACCGCGCTGGACGAGGGGTTCCACGCACCCGGCCTGCTCGACGGCGAGCCCGACCTCGAACCCGTGCGAGCCCGACCGGGCTGGGCGGCCGTACGGGCCCGGCTGGGCTGACCCCTCGTCGTTCCGGGCCGCGGAGGCACGGACGCGGACGGGCCCGGCACCTCGGTGCCGGGCCCGTGTCGTGTCTGCTCATCGCAGCGACAGCCACGGGTTGCGGTCGAGCTCGTAGCTGTAGGCCCGCTGCAGCTCACGCAGCTTCCTGGCATCGTCCGCGTGGTGGGCGTGGGCCCGCTCCTCGCGGAAGCGTCGGGGGAATCGCACCGTCCTCACCTCCTTCTCGGTGGGGTGCGTGGTCGGCGCGCCGGGCGCGCCTGGTCTGGTCAGGATCCGCCCGGCGAGGCAGGCGGACCGGTGGTGGCGCAGCGCTCCGGTGACCGTCGGGTCGACGGGCGGGGGTCAGCTGGCGTCGGCGCCGGTACGGGGGTCTGCGCCCCCGGTGCTGCCCACGTCGGTGGGAGCGTCGAGCTGGATCATGTGCTGCAGCATGTGCGCTCCTCTCACTCGGCGGGGCAGGACGGCGTCATCCGAGCGCATGCCGACCGACGTGGCAAGCGAGTTTCGAGGCCGGGCGAGCCGGCGTGGACGCTGGCGTCCCCTTCGTCCCGATTCACGACCGACGAGGCCCGGAATGCGTCGTTCGTCCCGGCCTAGCCGCCGACCGTGGGGGTACGGAGTGGACGAGCCGCTGACCGGACGAGGGGGTGACGGTGCCGGTGACCCAGGATCTCGAGAGCTGCCGGCAGCGCATCGACGACCTCGCCGACTGCGAGCGCAGCGTCCGCGCCGAGGCGTCGTTCACGCCGGGTGACGACTACCGGCCCGTCGTCGATCTGGTGCTCGCCGCCGCCGAGGTGCTCGACCCGCCGCTGTCACCGGCCCGGCTCCACGACCTGCGCCTCGCCGTCACCGAGGCGTGCAGCAACGCGGTGAAGGTCCACCGGCCCGAAGCCCTCGCCGACCCGGTGGTGGTCTCGTGCCACATCGACGACTCGTCGGTGCGCGTCGAGGTGCGCGACCGGGGACCCGGGTTCGATCCCTCCGAGCTGACCCCGCTGCCCGATCCGGAGGACCCGGAGCGGCTCCGGTACGAGCACGGGCTCGGCGTGGAGCTCATCTGCACGCTCGCCGACGAGGTCGCGTTCCGCCGGCAGGCGGACGGCACCGTCGTGGTGATCGGCCTCAGACGTTGAGCGCCTGCTCCTTGGCCCAGCGGTAGTCGGCCTTGCCGGCGGGCGAGCGCATGACGGAGTCCACGAACACGAAGGCCTTGGGCAGCTTGTAGCGAGCGACGTGGGTGGCGGCTTCGTCCCGAAGGGACTGCTCGTCCGCGGTCGCCCCGTCACGCAGCTGGACGATGGCGATGACCTCGTTGCCCCACTTCTCGCTGGGTCGGCCGGCGACGACGACGTCGAACACGTCGGGGTGGTGGGCGAGGGCCTGCTCGACCTCCTCGGCGAAGATCTTCTCGCCGCCCGAGTTGATCGTGACCGAGTCGCGACCGAACAGCTCGATCTCGCCCTCGGCGGTGAGGCGGGCCCGGTCGCCCGGGACGGCGTAGCGGGTGCCGTCGATCACCGGGAAGGTGCGCTCGGTCTTGTCGGCATCGCCCAGGTAGCCGAGGGGAACGCGACCCTTCTGGGCCAGCCAGCCGTCGCCCTCGTGCCCCGGCTCCAGCACGGTGGACAGGTCGGCGGACACGACGGTCGCACTCGGGCCGGGGGTGAAGCGGCCGGTGGAGGACTTGGCGCCCGCGGCCGACACGTGGCTCATCTGCGAACCCGTCTCCGATGCGCCCACGGCATCGAGGATCATCACCGACGGCAGCGCGGCGAGGAAGCGGTCCTTGAGGGTCGAGTTCAGCGGGGCGCCGCCGGACACGATGGCGAGCAGGGAGGATCCGTCGTGGTCGCCCCGCTCCAGCTCCTCGACCAGGGGGCGCCCGAAGGCGTCGCCGACGATGAGCAGCACGTTGACGCCTTCGCAGTCGACTGCACGCCACACGTCGGCCGGGTCGAGGCGGACGACGTCGTCCTGGATGACGATGCTCGACCCGCCGTTGAAGCCGGAGAACGCGACCCACTGGGCGGCGCCGTGCATGAAGGGTGGGGCCGGGAGGACCTTCGCGCCGCCGCTGTTCTTGGCCGCGTCGACGATCTCCTCGAGGGACGCCTTCTCGGTGCCGGTGGACAGGTCACGCCCGCCCATCGAGCCCATGAAGATGTCGGCCTGGCGCCACAGCACGCCCTTGGGCATGCCCGTGGTGCCCCCGGTGCAGAGGATGTAGAGGTCGTCGGGGGAGCGCTCCACGGACGGGGCCAGCGTCGACGCGGTGGACAGCACGTCCTCGTAGGCCACCGCGCCCTCCAGCAGCGGGCCGTCGCCGACCTGGATCAGCGTGCGGAGCTGGGGCAGCTTCGGGAGGACTGCGGCCAGGGTGTCCGAGAAGCGGCTGTCGAACACGATGGCGTTCGCCTGGCAGTTGTCGAGCAGGTAGAGCAGCTCCTCCTCGACGTAGCGGTAGTTGACGTTGAAGGGCGCCACCCGGGCCTTGAACGCCCCGAGCATGGACTCGAGGTACTCGTTGCCGTTGTACAGGTAGACGGCGAGGTGGTCCTGGTGGGTCTCGTGGCCGCCGAGGCCCTCTCGGGTGCTGCGGGCGCCGTGGCCGGCACCGTGCAGGACGTTGGCGAGCGCGTTGGCCCGCTCGTCCAGCTGCCGGTACGTCCAGTGGCGATCGCCCCAGATGATGGCGTCGTTGTCGGGGATCGCTTCGGCGACCGCCTCGTAGACGTCGGCCAGGTTGAAGTCCATCTGCCAGCTACCCCCTGCAGCACACCTCGGAATCGGTCGCAGGGACGCTATTGACCGATCAGTCAACTTCCCAATCGGGGTGAGGCGGACCGCCCGGGGTCAGCTGAACCAGATGCGCTGGTGCTCCTTGGAGTCCTTGTGGAGCAGCAGGGCCACGAGGAGGATCTCGAACATGAGGCTGATGATGCCCGTGCCGAGGATGGCGTCGAGGCTGAACCCGCCGACGAGGAAGCGCAGCACGAAGGGCAGGAACGCCATGGCCAGACCGAGGTTGTAGCCCCACTTCTTCTCGTTGGCGATGCCGAAGCCCGCCGCGGCCTTGCCGGCGACGATGGCGATGCCGATGGGCGAGAACAGGTAGCCACCGAGCACCGCATCGAAGGCGGCGCTGATGTACAACAGGAGCACCGCATTACCGAGCGTCTGGGGCAGCGAGTGATTGATCCACCGGCGGGTCTCCATGGGTGACAGTCTCGCAGGTGTCGCGCTCGGGGCAGGATCGGGCGAGCGCCTGCGACCGCTGTCGCTGCTGCGGCCCAAGGTGCTGTGCCCGGTCGGCGACGACCCCCTGATCGACCACGCCATCGGCCGACTCTCCTCCGTCGTCGACGACGTGGCCGTCAACGTGCACGAGAGCCAGCCGGCCCTGATCCGCCATCTCGACCACCGGGTGCACCTGTCGCTCGAGCAGGGCGAGGCCCTCGGCACGGCAGGCGGGGTGGCCAACCTGCGGAGCTGGCTCGACGGGCGCGCCGTCGTCGTCGTCAACGGCGACACCTGGTGCCCCGGCGGGATGGAGCACCTCGTCGACGGATGGGATGGCTCGACCATCCGCATCCTCGTCGCGGGCGACGAGCCCTTCGGCCCCCGTGCCGCGGTGGCGGCGTCGCTGATGCCGTGGGACGTCGTGGAGGGACTGCCCGTCACCCCGTCAGGGCTGTGGGAGGTGTGCTGGTGCCAGGCGCTCGAGGAGGGCCGGATCGAGACGGTGCACCACCACGGCCCCTTCGTCGACTGCGCCGACGCCGTCGACTACCTGCGCGCCAACCTGGCATCGGCGGGCGGCAGCGTGGTCGGGAAGGGCGCGGTGGTGGAGGGCACCATCGAGGAGTCGGTCGTGTGGCCGGGAGCCCGGGTGCGGGAGCGGGAGCACCTCGTGCGGGCCATCCGCACCGACGCCGGCACCACCGTGATCGTCCGCCGGAACGTCTCCCTGCGCCTCGACGACCCTCACCGCCACCACCACTGAGCCGTTCTGGCCTACATCCATGACCACCAGGTGGCATGGATGTACTCCAGAACGACTACGGGGTGCGGGGGCGCCGGCGGGGGGCCCGGACCGGTGTGGCCTCGTGGTTGGCCCGGAGCTGGCCGCACGCCGCGTCGATCTCGGTGCCGCGGTTGCGACGGACGGTGGCGTTCACGCCGAGCTGCTCGAGGCGGTGCCGGAACTCGCGCACGCGCGCCGGCGGCGTGCCCCGCACCGCGTAGCCGGGCGTCGGGTTCAGGGGGATGAGGTTGACGTGGGCGCGCACGGCCCGGGCCGCGACCGCCAGCTCCTGGGCGTCCTGTTCCCGGTCGTTCACGCCGTCGATGAGCGCCCACTCGAAGGAGAGGCGACGGTGGGTCGCGTCGACGTAGCGGCGGCAGGCCTCGAGCAGCCGGTCGATGGGGTATCGGCGGTTGAGGGGGACCAGCTCGTCGCGCAGCTCGTCGTTGGCGGCGTGCAGCGACACGGCAAGGTTCACCGGCAGCGACTCCTGGGTGATCCGCTCGATGCCGGGCACCACGCCCACCGTGGAGACCGTGATGTGGCGGGCCGACAGGCCGAGCGCCCCGTGGATCCGCTCCACCGCGCCCCACGTGGCGTCGTAGTTGGCGAGGGGCTCGCCCATGCCCATGAACACGACGTTCGACAGGCGCCGGGGCTTGGCGACGCGGGCGGCGATGACGACCTGCTCGACGATCTCGCCGACGGTCATGTGCCGTTCGAACCCCGCCTGGCCGGTGGCGCAGAAGCTGCAGGCCATGGCGCAGCCCGCCTGGCTCGACACGCACACCGTGGAGCGGTCGGGGTAGTGCATGAGCACGGTCTCGACGGCGGCGCCGTCGGCGAGGCGCCACAGCCACTTGACCGTGTCGCCGTCGTCGCTGACGGACTCGTCCGCCGGCTCCAGCGCCAGGGGGAGCTCGTCGGCGAGCCGGGCACGCAGCGCCTTGGGCAGGTTGGTGATGTCGGCCGGGTCGGTGTGGTGCTCGTAGAGGCCCTGCCACACCTGGTCGACCCGGTAGCGCGGCTCACCCGAGAGGAGGTCGGCGAAGGCCTCGCGGTCGAGGTCGTAGCGGGTGGGCACGGTCGACCAGCGTACGGGCCGTGGCATGGGCGGCCACCCGGGGGACGACGCCGTAGCCTGGTCCCGTGGTCGACCCTCTCACCAGCGATCCCGACGGGGTCCGTCCCGAACCCCCGGTCGACGAGCACCACCACCGCGATGTGCGGGGCGGCGCCGCCCGGGCCGCGGTGTTCGGGGTGAGTGACGGCCTCGTCTCCAACGTCGGCCTGATCCTCGGCGTGGCCGGCGCCGACCCGGCCCCCGCCGTCGTGCGCGTCGCCGGCCTGGCCGGCCTCGTCGCCGGCGCCATCTCCATGGCGGCCGGCGAGTACAACTCGATGCGGGTCCAGGCCGAGCTGTTCGAGCGCGAGGTCACCCTCGAGCGCATCGAGATCCGCCGCAACCCCCACGTCGAGACCGCCGAGCTGGACCAGCTGTACCAGTCCCGTGGCGTGGCCCCCGCCGCCGCCCGCGCCCTGGCCGAGTCGGTCATGGCCGACGAGGAGCTGGCCGTGCGCACCCACGCCCGGGAGGAGCTCGGCATCGACCCCGACGAGCTCGGCTCACCAACGGGCGCCGCCGTCTCCTCCTTCGCCGCCTTCTGCGGCGGCGCCGTCATCCCGCTCATCCCCTGGTTCATCACCTCGGGCGTCGCCGCCACCATCGCGTCGCTGGTCGCCGCCCTCATCGCTGCCGTCGTCATCGGCGTGGTCATCGCCCGCTTCACCGAGCGCCCGGCCTGGCGGGTCGCCGGCCGCCAGCTCGCCTTCACCGCGGTGCCGGCCGCCCTCACCTACACGATCGGCAGCCTCGTCGGCGTCAACGTCTAGAAGCTGGCAGGCGAGTCGTCACACATGGGCTTGGTGTGACGAGGCGGCTGCCAGCTTCCAATGGATGGACCGAGCTCAGGAGGGCTTCACGTCCCCGACGAACGCCCGGTTGGTGGAGTGCACGGTGAAGCCGAGGGCCTCGTAGAGCTTCACGGCCGGGGCGTTGTCGGCGTCGACGTAGAGCATGCCGGTGTCGGTCGAGCCGGCGAGGTGGGCGAGGCCGGCGACGGTGAGGGCCCGCCCGAGCCCCTGCCCGGCGAAGTCGGGGTGGACGGCGATCACGTAGATCTCGCCGACCGGAGGCTCCTCGTGGAGCTTGGTCCAGCAGAACCCCGCGAGGCGCCCGTCGCGCTCGTGGAGCAGGAAGCCCTCGGGGTCGAACCACGGCTCGTCCTCGCGCTGGCGCACGTCGTCGAGGGTCCAGCCGCCCTGCTCGGGGTGCCAGGCGAAGGCCGCGTTGTTCACCTCGAGCCACGCCTCCTCGTCCTGGCCGGGCACGAACGGGCGCGTCACCAGGTCCGTCGTCTCGTCGACGGGGAGCGGCACGCGCATCTGCCACAGGTCCCGGCCCGGCGCCAGCCCGACCAGGTTGGCGATGCGGGTGTGGGCCTCGTTGGGCTCGTACACCCAGTAGTGGACGTGGCCGCCGCCCTCCTCGGCGATGAGGTCCACCGCCGCGCCCAGCAGGCGGGGGGCGATGATCATCGCGTCGTAGCGGTGGTGGGGATCGATCACCAGATCGATCGCCCAGGACTGCTCGCCGCGGGTGACCTGGGAGTAGGCGACCAGGTGATCGTGGCCCTCCTCGGTGAGCACGAGCCCGGCGAACTCCGAGCGACCGCCGTGCGCGGCATCGACCCAGCGGTGCTCGTCGATGGGACGGTGGCCGTCGGCGAGGTACACCCGCTCGATCAGGTGCTCCACCTCGCGGACGTCGACGTCGTCGAGGTGGTGCTTGATCTGGAGCTCGGCCATGGGCGGCCGAGGCTACCGAGGGCCGTCGGTAGCCTCCGACCATGGCCGCCCGCGTGCAGAACCCCCCACCACCGCCGGGACGCCGGCGACCCCGCACGCCGGCGGGACGGGGCCGGACCGCCCACGAGGCCCTGGCCGAGGCCTACCCGGGCACCGCCGTGGAGCTGTGCGAGCTCGACCACCGCGACCCCTTCGAGCTGCTCGTGGCCACGATCCTGTCGGCCCAGTGCACGGACGAGCGCGTGAACATGACCACCCCGGAGGTCTTCGCCCGCTGGCCCGACCCCGAGTCCCTCGCCGGCGCCGACCCCGAGGAGCTGGAGCAGGTCATCCACCCCACCGGGTTCTTCCGCCAGAAGGCCAAGTCGCTGCTCGGCATGTCGGCCCGGCTCCTCGAGCAGCACGGGGGTGAGGTGCCCCACCGCATCGCGGATCTCGTCGCGCTCCCCGGCGTCGGGCGAAAGACGGCCAACGTGATCCGCTCGGTCGCCCTCGACGAGCCCGGCCTGCCGGTGGACACCCACGTCGGCCGGGTCGCCATCCGCCTCGGCCTGACCGAGGAGACCGACCCGGTCAAGGTCGAGCACGAGCTCGGCGCCATGGTGCCGGCCGCCGAACGGGGGCTGTTCAGCCTGCGGCTCATCCTGCACGGCCGCCGGACCTGCTTCGCCCGCCGCCCTGCGTGCACGGAATGCCCGCTCGCGTGGTTCTGCCCGTCCTTCGGGATGACCGATCTGCCCACGTCACCCCACAAGCCGAAAAAACCTCGGAGTGGTGGCACGTAGGCCGTCTGGATCATGTAGCGTTTCCCTCAGTCCAGGTTCCCGCCACCTGGAACTGACGCGTTGCACGGGATCCGCCGCCCGGCAACGCCAGCGACGGCGCCCACTCCCACCCGGGCGCCGTCGCCGCGTCACGGGGCCGGACACCACGGTGTTCGGCCCCTGACCCGCGCCCGAGACTCGATCTGGCGTTACAGGCTGCCGCGGAGGCGGTCGAGGCGGCGGACGGCGTTGCGCAGCGACCGCTCGACCTCGAACAGGCCGGGGGAGATCGGGTCGTCCGGGTCGCTGTCACGCCGGTCGGCGATGGCGGCGACGCGCTGGCTGAGCTCCTCGAGGGTGCCCTGGATGGAGGACAGCTCTGCCGCGTCGGTGCTCACGCGGACAGTTCTACCCACTTCGGAGGTGGTTCCGGCCACCGGTAGCCTGCGCCGGGTGACCGGCCTCCTCACCACGCTCGACCTGCGCGGCACCGACACGTCGGATCCCCATGCGCTGCGGTCGGTGCTGCCCCGCCCGAAGGCGGCGGAGGAACCGCCGATCGAGCAGGTCCGTGCCGTCATCGAGCGGGTCCGCGAGGGCGGCGACGACGCCCTGCGGGCCATGACCAAGGAGTTCGACGGCGTCGACATCGACACCATCCGGGTCGACCCCGACGACGTCGCGGGCGCCGTCGAGCGCATCGATCCGGCGCTGCGGACCGCGCTCGAGACCGCGCACCGCAACATCGCCGCCTACCACCGGGCCCAGCTGCACGACCCGGCCCGCTACGAGCGCGACGGCCTGGTGGTGCGCGAGCTGCGCCGCCCCGTCGATCGGGCCGGCCTGTACGTCCCCTCCGCGCTCGCGCCACTGCTGTCCACCGCGCTCATGACCGCCGTGCCGGCCAAGGTCGCCGGCGTCCACGAGACCGTGCTGTGCACCGCGCCGGGCCCCGACGGCACCGTCGACGACGGCATCCTCGCTGCGGCCGCCATCGCCGGCGTCGACGAGGTGCACCGCGTCGCCGGGCCCGCTGCCATCGCGGCGATGGCATACGGCACCGAGTCCATCCTCCCGGTCGACGTCATCGTCGGCCCGGGCAGCGCCCGCGTCGCCCAGGCCAAGCGGGAGGTGGCGTCCAGCGGCCTGGTCGGCGTGCCGTCCAGCTTCGCCGGCCCCTCCGAGGTCGTCGTCGTCGCCGACCGCGACGCCGTGGTCGAAGACGTCGCCATCGACATCGTGCTGCAGGCCGAGCACGGCCCCGACGGGCTGGCCTGGCTCATCTGCTGGGACGAGGACGTCCGCGCCGCCGTGGACGAGGCGGTCGGCCGGATCGTGGCCACCAGCCCCCGGCGCGAGCACATCGAGGCCACCCTCGCCGACGCCGGCTACGCCGTGGTCGTCGACGGCCCCGCCGCCGCCATCGACGTCGCCAACGTCATCGCCCCCGAGCACCTCGAGCTGCAGACCGCCGACGCCGAGGACCTCCTCCTGCGGGTGAAGCACGCCGGCGCCGTCTTCTGCGGCCCGTGGGCACCGGCCAGCGTCGGCGACTACGTCGCCGGCCCCAACCACGTGCTGCCCACCTACGGCTCGGCCCGCTTCGCCGGCGCCCTGCGCGTCGACGACTTCTGCAAGCACATCCACGTCGTCAGCCTCGACGAGGCCGCGCTGCGCGGCCTCGCCCCCCACGTGCAGGCCATGGCCGCCGCC
>DMTU01000080.1 GCA_003476595.1 Acidimicrobiaceae bacterium
CACGGCGCGATGCGGCCGGTGCTGGCGCGCTGCGTGGGCGACGCCGAGCGGTTCGCCCACGACTGCTGGGGCCGGGCCCCGCTGCTCCACCGCACCGGTGAGGACTTCGCCGACGTCCTGACCCTGGCCGAGGTGGATCGGCTGCTCTCGAGCGCCGCCCGCCGACCGGAGGTCCGCCTCATGAGGGCCGGTGAGCCGGTCGACGCCGCCTCGTGGTGCACCACGGTCCGCCTCGGCGGGCGCCAGGTGACCGACGTGGTCGATCCCGTCGCCATCGCCCGCGCCCTCGGTGATGGTGCGACGGTCGTGCTCCAGTCGCTGCACCGCACCGTGCCTGCCGTCGGCCGCTTCGCCTCGGCCCTCGAGTCCGAGGTCTCGCACCCGGTGCAGGTGAACGCCTACCTGACCCCGCCCGGTGCCGCCGGGCTCGCCCCGCACGCCGACGGCCACGATGTGATCGCCGTCCAGCTCCACGGCACCAAGGCCTGGACCGTCGACGGCCTCGGTGACGTCCTGCTCGAAACGGGCGATGCCCTCTACCTGCCGGCCGGCACCCGCCATGCCGCCGAGACGAACGAGCGGTCGTCGCTGCACCTGACGATCGGCATCATCCGCATCACCTACCGGGCCGCCATCGGCCGCCTCCTGGCGCGGGCGACCGACCTCGATGCGCCGCTCCCGCTCGGCTACGCCGCCCCCGAGGCCGACCGCTCCGAGCTGGCCGCCGGCCTGACCGGGGCCATCGGGAGCGCAGCGACAGCGCTGACCGAGGCGGACCCGGCGGAGCTGGCCGAGTCCGAGCATCGCCGGCGCCGGCCGCGCCTGCAGCACGAGGGCCACGTCGCGTCCGTCGTCGCCCTGGACGAGCTGGGGCCCGGGTCGTGCGTGCGCCTGCGCGCCGGCCCCTCGCCGACGCTGTCCACGGAGGAGGACGATCGCCTGCGCCTCGACCTGGGTGACCGGGTCCTGCACCTGCCCGCCATCGCCCGGCCGTCGCTCGAGCTCATGGTGCAGGGAGCGCCGGTGGCGGTGGGGGACCTGCCCGACCTGGACGAGGAGAGCCGTCTGGTGCTCGCCCGGCGGCTCGTGCGCGAGGGGATGCTCGTCGTCGAGGCGAGCTGCTGAGCGCACTGCCTGCTGAGCGCACTGCGCCCGGGCGCGGCTCGGGCCAGGGACGTGCCCTGGCCCGGCGCTTCCGTACCCCCCCTGGGACTCGAACCCAGAACCTGCGGATTAAGAGTCCCTCGACGGCCGTCCGGCTGATGACGTCGCGTGCGCGAAAGTCCTGGTAGATACGGGTTTTCAGAGGTGGCGCTGTTGCCCTGTGATCCCCCGTATCGGCTCGTATCGCTGATTTGGGGGGACAATCGGGGGGATCGCAGGCGTGGAGTCAGACCCGTCGCAGGTCCTCGACGAAGGTCTCCATCACATCGACGACCTCGACGGGATCGACGGGCGACAGTGAAGCCGACCGCATCTTGTTGGTCGCCGCTGCGGGGTTGGCAAGGATCTCTCGCTCGACGACCGAAGCGATCACCGCGGCGATCTCGCCCGGCACGGTCCTGATCTCCTGGCTGACCGCACCGCGGCGGTCGTACCGCTCGACGAGACGGTAGAGATCGAGGAGGTCGGCCGGCATCTTGGTCGACCGTCGGAGCGTCGACGGCGCGGCGATCGCATGGGACTTGGTGGCGACGAGGCCGGCCGGCGTGGCGACCTGCGCCGCCAGGGGTTCTCCGCCGGCGACTCGGACGACGGTGAGGACCCCGGTCTCGAACGCCCACCGATGCCCGGCGACGAACAGGCGATCGTCGTCGTCGAGGTCCGCCAGATCGGTGGCGCTCGCCTCCATCGTCGCGATCAGATCGACCTTGACTCCCTCGATCACCAGTGGCTGCCGGGCCGAGTCGTGGGCGTCGGCGAGGATCTCGACGGCTGCCGGGTCCGTTTCGGTGGTGACGAGGTCGATGTCGATGGTCGCTCGATGCGGTTGGCCGGTTGAGCCGACGCGCATGGCCACGGCGAGCCCGCCGATGAGCACGACCGGCGGAAGGTCCGACGTGGCGAGGACCGCTCTCGCAGCCTCGACCAGCGCGTGGTGATGGTCGGCGAGAAGGATCTCGTCGGGATCACCAGACACGTTCGACCTCGGCACGGTCGAGGTTCCACTGCTCGACGACCTCACGGCCGCGTGCCGGGTCCTGGGCGAGCTCGAGGGCGAGGAACAGCGGGTGGAGGGTCGGTAGGAAGTGCGGTGCCGGAGGCCGGTCGGGCCGCATGCGGTTGCGGCAGGCGATGAGCGTCGGCGCCACCGCCAGCACCGCCACACAGTCATCCCACGAAGCCCGTTCCAGTGTCCGTTCTGCTCGCCGCGCGACCGCGTCGGTCGGGACCCAGATCCGAGGTTGTGCTCCTGCGTCGAAGACCGGCGCGCCCCAAGCTGCCGCCGCGGCATCGCCGCCATTCGCCCAGCCGGGCTCGTCCAGCTCGCCGACCTGCATCTGTAGCCGGGTCTCGTCGCTGGGACGGGGCAGTGAGGCCACCGGCACAAGACGGGCCGGCCCCCAAACGTCGGCCAGGGCCCAGAACAGCTCCGGCGTCTGCGGTTCGCCGGACGGACGCACCAGGCCGGACTCTCGGAGCAGCTTCGACGCGTCGCCGACTGCCCCATGTGACATCCCCGCGGCGCCGGCGACGGCCCGGATCGAC
Source organism: Acidimicrobiaceae bacterium (assembly GCA_003476595.1). Classification (GTDB taxonomy): domain Bacteria; phylum Actinomycetota; class Acidimicrobiia; order Acidimicrobiales; family Salinilacustritrichaceae; genus Salinilacustrithrix. The sequence goes on from DMTU01000080.1 coordinate 2,710, forward strand.
GGGCGATCGTGGCGGTGGTCCGCGTGGCTCAGCAGAAGCGCGGCGGCGTAGCTCAGCCCGGCGCGCCC
>DMTU01000081.1 GCA_003476595.1 Acidimicrobiaceae bacterium
CACGGCAGCGGCAGCAGCCGGCACAGCTCCCGCAACCAGCGCGTCGCCGGTGCCCTGCGCGACGCCGGCCTGGCCACGCTGCTCTTCGACCTGCTGCTGCCCGAGGAGGACGGCGACCGTCGCGCCGTCTTCGACATCGACCTGCTGGCCGACCGCTTGCTCGCCGCATCCGAGGGCGTGCGGGCCCTGGCCGAGGTGGCGGGGCTCGGCGTCGGCGTGTTCGGTGCCAGCACGGGCGGGGGCGCGGCGCTCGTCGCCGCCGCCCGCCGCCCCGACCTCGTCGACGTCGTGGTGTCCCGTGGCGGCCGGCCCGACCTGGCGGGGGAGCACCTGGCGCACGTGCGGGCGCCGACGCGGCTCATCGTCGGCGGGGCCGACACCGAGGTGCTGGCGCTGAACCGGCGTGCCGCCTCGCAGCTCGCCTGCCCCCACGACCTGGTGGTCGTCCCCGGCGCCACCCACCTCTTCGAGGAGCCGGGGGCCCTGGACCAGGTCGCCGACCTCTCCACCGACTGGTTCCGCCAGCACCTGCCGGCGCCCCGGTGACGGCGGGCTACTCCTCGCCGGGCAGGTCCACGATGTCGGGGGTGATGGCCTCGGGCGTGTAGCGCACCGTGGCGTTCCACAGCAGCCAGCTGTCCACGCCCAGGTCCCGGGCGGCGTCGATCTGGGCCCGCACCTCGGCCGGGCCGTACGGGATGCCGATGGAGAAGTCCTGCACCCACAGGTTGAAGGCCACACCCGAGCCCGCCGCCTTGGTCTGGAAGTCGGTGAGGGACTTGGTGATGATCTCGTAGGGCTGGGCGTTGGGGTGGTCGACCCGGTACTCGCCGCGGACCCAGTGCGAGGGGTACAGCATCGGCGCGATGTAGTCGACGTGGCGGGCGATGGCCGGCACGGGCTGGCCGATGGCGTCGGGGTTGCGGGCGGCGACGCCGAACAGCGACGCCCCCTGGTACACGCACGACTCGCGGAGCGGCGCGCCGGCCTCGGCCAGGAACGAGACGACGGCGTCGTTCACGGCCTGCTTCTCGGCGAGGTCGTCACCGCCCTCGGGCACCTGCAGCCCCGGGAACACCATCCCGGCGATGTCGCCCTCGGGCCGGCGGACGTAGTCCCACAGGATCTCGTCGACGCCGCGGTCGACGGCCTCCATGGCGAGGTCGATGTTGTACTGGCGCACGTCGGGGTTGGCGACGTTGGTGAAGCCGCCGTACTTGGACAGCATCCCGCCCTCGTTGTCCTGGATCACGTAGTCCATGCGGCCGTTGTCGACGGCCCAGCGGGCCATGGGCCCGTCGCGGAAGGCCACGATCCGCCCGATGATGCGCATGCCCTTGCCCTTGAGCAGCTCGATGGCGTCCTCGAGCACGTACTCCTGGCGGACGGCCCCGATCTCGTGGGCCATGTCGACGTCGGTGTCGTAGCCGACGATGCCGCCCTCGTCCTTGATGTCGAGCTGGACGGCCGAGACCTTGCCGGCGTCCACCATCTCGATGATGTGCTCGCGCAGGGGGGCGTAGCCCCAGGCGGCGGCGGTGACGTGCATGGACTGGGAGGAGGGGTACTCGACGGGGATGACGACCTCGGCGGCGGCCCGGTTCCCCGCGACGTCCTCGGCCTGGATCAGCACCGGGCCGGTCGGGGCGTTGTCGTACTCGAGGGTGAACGTGCCGTCGTCGGCGAGCTCGAGGTCCTCGCCGTCCACCGTGATGCTCGCGAGCCCGGTCTCGGCCCGGCCCGTGACGGTGACCGGCGAGCAGATGGGCACGGCCGGCTGGGGGGAGGCGACGTCGATCATCGGCGGGGTGCCGTCGACCGCGAAGACCCAGCTGAACTCGGCTTCGTCGAGGAGGGGCCGGCCGACCGACATCGACAGCTCGTGCACGCCCTCCTCGAGCGCGGGCGGGGTCCAGCGCACGCCGTCCTCGGACACCTCGTAGGTGTCGTCCACGGCGGGCAGGCCGTTGAAGAACAGCGTCGGCTCCAGCCCCGATTCGAGGTCCAGCTGGGCGACGTCGATGCGGACGTCGAGGCCGCTGGCCTCGTCCAGGGTGAGCTGGGCGCCGTCCTCGAGGCCGGTGATGGCCACGTCGACCCGGGTCGCACCCCAGAACTGGGCCCAGATGTAGGCGCCGAGCAGCACGAAGCCGAGGGCGATGAACAGGCTCGACCACGGGATCGAGCGGCGCTGCGTGCGCGGCGTCCACGCCTTGGGCCCCTTCGGCCGGCGCCCGAAGCGCGGGCGCGGGGCGTCGAGGCGGCCGCTGCGACGCGGGTCCCCGAGCAGCGGGGGGTCGTACTGGCGAGGAGGGCGTCCCGGTGGACCGGAGCGGCCGCGGCGGCGACCGCCACCTGCGCCCGGGATGCTGCTGAGATCGGTGGGCATGGTGGTGGATGGCCGGACTCGGCGCCGTTGGCGGGCCGTCCGGCGCAGCGGCCCACGCTACCGGGGTGCTCGTGCGGCCCGCCACGCGACCCGCCCCGGTGGAGCGCTCCGGAGCAGGGATACACTGGCGGTCCGAGTCTCCCGATCAGTCCTGGTCGACCCCCAGGGAGGGCAGCGCCTTGTTCGAACGTTTCACCGACCGTGCCCGCCGAGTCGTCGTGCTCGCGCAGGAAGAGGCACGGCTCCTCAACCACAACTACATCGGCACCGAGCACATCCTGCTCGGGCTGATCCACGAGGGCGAGGGCGTGGCCGCCAAGGCCCTCGAGTCCCTCGGCATCTCCCTCGAGGCCGTCCGCAGCCAGGTCGAGGAGATCATCGGCCAGGGCCAGCAGGCGCCCAGCGGCCACATCCCCTTCACCCCGCGCGCCAAGAAGGTGCTCGAGCTCTCGCTGCGCGAGGCGCTCCAGCTCGGCCACAACTACAT
>DMTU01000320.1:0-266 GCA_003476595.1 Acidimicrobiaceae bacterium
CGAACTCGTCGGAGGACGGGAGGGCGAAGCGGGACGGGTACAGCGCGGTGTAGAGGGCTCGGTCACCGCTCGTGACGGTGCGGGGCGTGGCGTGCTCGATGACCTGGCCGATGCGGAAGTCCTCGAAGAAGTTGCCCGGGTTCGTCTTGCTCATGGCCGGAGAACCTACAAAGGCCCTGGCGGCAGACGCCCATCGACCCCGTCAGTCGATGTCGAGCCCGAGCGCCTCGAAGATCGCCCGCTTGCGGGCGACGAACCGCTCCTCA
>DMTU01000320.1:447-1747 GCA_003476595.1 Acidimicrobiaceae bacterium
GGGCGACGAACCGCTCCTCACCGATCTCGCCGTTGTCGTGCTGCTCCGCCAGCCGCCCGTACTCGGCCATGAGGGCGCCTTCGTCCGCGTCGACGCCTTCGTCCTCGGCGTCACGCCGCTCCTGGCGTCGGGCGTCCTTCTCGCGAGCGCGGTCTTGGCGATCCGCCTCACGCTGGCGCTTCTCGAAGCTCTGGTTGCCACGCTGGGCCATCGGGTCCGTCCTCTCCTCGCCATGGAACGTACCGGTGCAGCCGCCGGTGGCCGACTTCGCGCTCCAGTTCGAGGCGCGAAGTGCCGATGGAACAGCGCGGTCGTCGCGGGGCGGCCCGGCTGGATGCGGAGGCAGAAGGTGGGAGTGGCGGGCGGCGCGGCACGCGCCAGAGCGGGCGGCGCCCGCAACCTCGGGGTCCCGGCCGCCATGGTCGTCGTCGCGGTCGCCGGCTTCGCCGCGGCCGGCGTCGAGCTGGCCTCGGGGCTGTCCGGCCCGCGCCCGATCCTGCTGGCACTGGTCGGCTTCGCCGCCGCAGCCATGCTCTCGGCCGTCCCGATCTCCCTCGCGCTGTCGCGCCGGGCCGCGCTGGAGGCGGAGTACGCCGACCTGGTCCAGAACGCCGACGCGATCGTGTGGTGGCTGGCCGAGGGCGCCGACTCCTACGGCTCCATCTCCGCGGCCGCCAGCAGGATCCTCGGTCGCCCCGAGCACGAGCTGCTCGCGATGGGTCGATGGCACGAGCTCGTGCACCCGGAGGACCGGGACGCGCTGGTGGCGGCCCGGGCCGACACGCTGGCGACGACGACGAGCCGCGAGGTCGACTACCGCATGCTCGACGCGGAGGGCCAGTGGCGCTGGCTCCGTGAGGCGCTGACGGCCGAACCGGCGTCACCACGCACCCCCGCCCGCCTGCGCGGCGTCGTCGTCGACGTCACCAGCCGGCGGGCGACCGAGGACGAGCGGGCGCTGTACCACGAGGTCGTCGAGCACATCGAGACCGCGATCGTGGTGGCCCGGCCGAGCGACCGGCTCGACGGCGGGCTCGGCGTCATGGCCGCCAACCCAGCGGCGGCGGCGCTTTTCGGCACCACGCCCGAGCGCATCCTCGGTCGCCTGATCACCGACCTGCCCGGCGCCCCCGGAGACGACGTCGTGCTCCGGGCCCACCTCGTGGCACGAGGCGGCGACGCCTTCGTCGTCGAGCGCGCCGACGCCGTTGGCGTCAATCCGGTGAAGACGTTCACCATCCGCGCCTTCGGGCTGCCCGGTGGCGCGGTCGGCCTCGGCTTCGAGGACGTCACGGCGGCC
>DMTU01000320.1:1856-2145 GCA_003476595.1 Acidimicrobiaceae bacterium
CACGGCGGCCGCCGTGGTGTCGGCGGCTCTGCGACGTCAGGCGCTCCACGACGGGCTCACCGGTCTGCCCAACCGGACGCTGCTGCGCGACCGCCTGCAGACCGCGCTCGGCGAGGCCAAGCGGCGAGGCGAGCGGGTGGCCCTGGTGCTGCTCGACCTGAACCACTTCAAGGACGTGAACGACGCGCTCGGCCACCAGTACGGCGACGAGCTCCTGATGTCGTTCGCCGAGCGCCTGCGCCACCTCCTCCGTGACTGCGACACGATCGCCCGCCTCGGCGGCGACGAG
>DMTU01000320.1:2268-4448 GCA_003476595.1 Acidimicrobiaceae bacterium
CTCGGCGGCGACGAGTTCGCCGTGCTCCTGACCGGCGCCACCGATGCCGGCTCCGTCCAGGTCGCGGAGAAGGTCATCGAGGCGATGGCCGAGCCCTTCGTCCTGCACGGCGTGACGGTGAAGTCCACGGCGAGCCTGGGCATCGCCATGTACCCCGACGACGCCGAGGACGCCGACCTGCTGACCCAGCGGGCCGACGTGGCCATGTACGTCGCGAAGCGCAGCGGGGGCGGCTGGCGGTCCTACTCCCCGGCCGACGACCAGTCCTCCATCGAGCGCCTCACGCTGCTGGCCGACCTCCACGACGAGCTGACCCGGCGCACCACCGAGACGCTCGGCCTCCACTACCAGCCGGTGCTCGACCTGGCCGGCGGTGGCATCACCGGCGTCGAGGCGCTGCTGCGCTGGGACCACCCGAGCTTCGGCGCCCTCGATCCGGAGATGGTCGTGGGCCTGGCCGAGGTGTCGGGGCTCGTCAACGACCTCGCCCACCACGTCGTCCGGGAAGCGATCACCACCGGTCGGCGGTGGCGGGACCGCGGTGTCGACCTGTGCATGGCCGTGAACCTCTCGGCCCGCAACCTCTACGACGCCCAGCTCACCGACTGGATCAGCGCGCTGCTGCGGGAGCTCGACGTGCCACCCAGCTCGCTGAAGTGCGAGCTCACCGAGTCCCAGCTCATGGACGATCCTGCCCTCTCACTCGAGATCCTCGGCCGCCTCCGCGACATCGGGGTCCGGACCGCGATCGACGACTTCGGGACGGGCTACTCGTCGCTGTCCTACCTGCGCCGGCTCCCGGTGGACGAGATCAAGATCGACCGCTCGTTCGTCCTGCAGATGGCCGATGACCGCAACGACCGGATCATCGTGCGGACCGTGATCGACCTCGCCCACAACCTCGGATTGCGCGTGCTGGCGGAGGGGGTCGAGGACGAGCGGACGCTCCAGCTCCTCCGGTCGCTCGGATGCGACGAGGCCCAGGGACACCTGGTCGGACGGCCGATGACCGCCGACCGGCTGCTGGCGTGCGTCCGGTCGCAGGCATCGGCGCCGCTCCCCACCACCCGGCGCTGAACCGGGTCCCTCGCTGCGCGCCCTGCTTGGAAGGGGCCGGTTACCCGCCGGTACCCTGCGCCCATGATCGCCCCCGACCTGCAACGAGCCGCTGCCGCCATCGACGCCGCCCGGAGCGTGCTCGACAAGGCCGCCGCCCGCCTCGCCGAGCTCGGCGACATCGACGCCAACCAGGTGCTCGCCTACGACCTGGCGCACGCCACCGCGGCGGTCGAGATGTCGGGGACGCTGCTCGACTACGGCGCCAAGGGCGACATCGAGGCCCGCATCGCGTGCGCCTTCGCCGCCGACGCCGTCGGCGAGCTGGCCGCCAAGCTGTTCGGCCGCGAGGCCGAGTGGGGCGCCGAGCCCGGTGCGCTCGACGGTGCACGCGAGTTCGTCGGCACCTACCGCTCCCCGGAGTTCCTCACCACCATCGACGGCGAGGGCCCCCGCCACCTCGACGGCGACTTCGAGATGGTCCAGGACACCTTCCGCCGATTCGGCGAGGACCAGATCATGCCCCACGCCGAGCACGTGCACCGCACCAACGGCGACGTGCCCGAGGACGTCATCAGCGGCCTGGCCGAGCTGGGGGCGTTCGGCCTGTCGATCCCCGAGGAGTTCGGCGGGTTCGCGTCCGGCGGCGAGTCCGACTACATGGGCATGGTCGTGGCCACCGAGGAGCTGTCACGCGCCAGCCTCGGCATCGGCGGCTCCCTCATCACCCGCCCCGAGATCATGACCCGGGCCGTGGAGAAGGGCGGCACGCAGGAGCAGAAGGAGCTCTGGCTCCCCAAGCTGGCCACCACCGAGGTCATGTGCGCCGTCGCCGTCACCGAGCCCGACTACGGCTCCGACGTGGCCGGCATCAAGTGCACCGCCACCCGCGACGCGCTCGACGACGGCACCGAGGGCTGGCGCATCAACGGCGTCAAGACCTGGTGCACCTTCGGCGCCCGCGCCGACGTCCTGCTGCTCCTCGCCCGCACCGACCCGGACCGCTCGCTCGGTCACAAGGGCCTGTCGATGTTCGTCGTCCCCAAGCCCCAGGGCGACGGCCACGGCTTCGAGTTCGAGGACGGCCACGGCGGCAAGATGGAGGGCCGCCCGATCGACACCAT
>DMTU01000320.1:4527-6002 GCA_003476595.1 Acidimicrobiaceae bacterium
CGATCGACACGATCGGGTATCGCGGCATGCACTCCTACGAGATCGCCCTCGACAGCTGGTTCGTCCCCCAGGAGAACCTCATCGGTGGCGACGACGGCCTCGGCCGCGGCTTCTACCTCCAGATGGAGGGCTTCGAGAACGGCCGCCTCCAGACCGCGGCCCGCGCCGTCGGCGTCATGCAGGCTGCCTACGAGGAGGCCAAGCAGTACGCGGACGACCGCGCCGTGTTCGGCAAGCCCATCGCGGAGTACCAGCTCACCCAGGCCAAGCTCGCCCGAATGGCCGTGATCATCCAGGCCAGCCGGCAGTTCTCCTACGCCGTGGCCAAGATGATGGCCAAGGGCGAGGGCGCCATGGAGGCCACGCTCGTCAAGGCCTACGTGTGCAAGGCCGCTGAGTGGGTCACCCGCGAGGCGCTGCAGATCCACGGCGGCTACGGCTACGCCGAGGAGTACCCGGTCAGCCGCTACTGGGTCGACGCCCGGGTGCTGTCGATCTTCGAGGGCGCCGACGAGACGCTGGCCATCAAGGTCATCGCCCGCCGCCTCGTCGCCGCCGCCAAGGCCTGACCCCACCCGTTCTGGCCGACCGATCACCCCGCATGCGCGGTCATCCGTAGGCCAGAACGGTCAGCGGCCGGTGATCGTGAGGCCGCGCAGGTACCACCAGTACGTCCGCCAGCGGATGTCGCCGACCGGCCTCAGCATCGAGAGCAGGTCGACGTACATGCGCGCCGTGCGCCGCAGGCCGTCGACGACCCCGAACTTCACCCGCTTCGTGCGGTGGGACACGCCACGCATCGTGTGGGCGTGCGTGCGCAGGCGGCCCTCGGCGATGACCTCGTTGATGCGGGTCTCGATGGTGTAGCCGGCGTGCTTGGTGACCGGGATGCGGTCCCAGACCCAGCGCGGGATGATGCGCTCGCCCGACAGCGGCGGCAGCACCAGCACCAGCCAGTTGAGCCAGCCGTAGTCGAAGGCGCCGAGGCTCATCTCGGCCCGGCCGTCCAGCACCGGCTCGCAGATGGCGTCGAGGTGGGCGCTGGTGAGCCCGGTGCAGTCGGCGTCGACGAACAGGATGTGGGTGGCGTCCGTGGCCTGGACGCCTGCGTCCATCGCATGCGCCTTGGAGCCGGCCGAGCCGGGCCGGCCCACGACCCGGGCGCCCGCCTGCTCGGCGATGCGAGCGGTGTCGTCGGTGGAGCCGTCGTCGACCACGATCACCGTGCGGACGTGGCGGCACCCGATCGCCGCCGCCACGTTGTCGGCCACCGTCGTGGCCTCGTTGCGGGCGGGCATGACGACGTCGACCACCGCCGGCGCGCCGGCGTCGGGTCGATCGCGCTGGTCGGACATCGCGGACCGGACCTAGATGGTGCTCTTGAGCAGCTCGGGGACCACGGGCGTGTCGGTGCGGCGCAGCATGGCCTCGACCGACTCGAGCCCCTTGGGCCCGACGACGCGGTCGACGAGCGA
>DMTU01000329.1:0-1024 GCA_003476595.1 Acidimicrobiaceae bacterium
ACCTGGTGGCAGATGCCGGTGCCGGGCGGGACCACGGTGAGGCCGTCGAAGGCCTGCTGGCCCCACCGGAGGAACTGGTACCGCTCCCGGTTGCGCTCGTACTCGATCTCCACGTTGCGGGCGAAGGCCTCGTCGCTCGCCCACACGTCGGCGACCACGGAGTGGTCGATCACCAGCTCGACCGGCACCAGCGGGTTCACCGCCGAGGCGTCGCCGCCCAGGGTCTCGATGGCGTCGCGCATCGCGGCCAGGTCGACGACGGCGGGGACGCCGGTGAAGTCCTGGAGGAGGATGCGCGCCGGGGTGAACGCCAGCTCCCGTGGCTGCGCGGCCTGCGGGTCCCAGGCTGCGAGCGCGGCGACGTCGTCGTCGGACACCGTGGCCGCGCCCGCGTGGCGAGCCAGGTTCTCCAGCAGCACCTTCAGCGAGTACGGCAGGCCCGCCACGTCGCCGTGGTCGATGTCGGTGATCGGCCGGTATCGGTACGAGCGGTCGCCGACCGTGAGCGTCTGGGTGGGAGCGAGGGCCATGCCTGCTGCACTACCACGCCTGCCGCCGGTCTGCACCCGTTCTCGGGCGATGGGGCGGCCGCGCCGGTTCAGCCGGCGCTGGGCCGCCAGGCGCCCTTGCCCAGCAGCCGCTGCGCCATGGCCCACGCCACGCCGGTGCCGCGCTTCTTGGCCCGCTCGGCGTTGGGTCCCGCCCATCCGGTGTCGATGGTCTCGTGGAAGATCTCGAGCCACCGGTTGAGCGCCTCGGGCGTCAGCGCCCGGCGCTCGTGGACTTCGCGGTGCCGTTCGATCGGGTCGACGGGGTAGTCGGGGGCGTACAGCAGGGCGTGGTTCCAGAAGTCGGCGACGCTGCCGATGAGGGCCTGCCAGTCGATGAAGTCGGTGCCGGCGGTGAAGTAGGGCTCGAGGACGTCGTCCTGGACCACCACGGCGTACTGGCGGGTGACCATCTCGAAGATCTCGTCGGGGTCGTCGAGATCCCGACCCCGGTGCTCCCACGGCCCGGCCGCCCG
>DMTU01000329.1:1111-1590 GCA_003476595.1 Acidimicrobiaceae bacterium
GTGGAACTGCAGGTGGAAGCGGGCGTCGGTGGAGGGGTCCACGCGGTGCAGGACATCGGGTGGGATGACGATGCTGTCGCCGGCCTCGAGGCGCTCGTGGCGGGGCTCGTCACCCTCGAGGTCCGAGTAGTCGACGTCACCCTCCTGCACGTGCAGGGTGGCCCACACCGTGGTGCGGTGCGACGTGGCGAGCGGTGCCGGCAGGGAGTCGAAGTCGAACACGGGCGTGCGACGGGCCTCGACCAGCCCGACCGGGAGCGTCACATCAGCCATGCACGAGGCCTAGCACCATCGACGTCCGGCCCGGCCGGCCTCGATGACGTGCTCCCGCGTCGGCACGTGCCAGGCGACGACCGCGATGCCGATCGCCGCGAGGACGCCGACGCCGATGCCGACGACCTGGCGGGAGGCGAGGGCGATCGCGACCGCGCTGAACCCGGCGATCGACGCGATGGCGGCGAACTTCGCCCGTCGGGGCA
>DMTU01000329.1:1717-2117 GCA_003476595.1 Acidimicrobiaceae bacterium
GCCCGTCGGGGCATGCCCAGCCCGTCCCGGTGGTCGCGCACCATCTGGCCGACGCCGGGGAGCCCCAGCACCCACCGCTCGAGCCGAGGGCTGGACCGCGTGAAGCAAGAGGCGGCACCGATGAAGAAGATCGTCGACGGGAGGCCCGGGACGACGACGCCGAGGCCACCGAGCCCGACGCAGCCCAGGCCGGCGAGCATCCACAGGAACCGGGTCACCCTTGTTGTTCTAGCAGGTGATGCAAATACTACGATCACCGCATGCCTGCGGAGACGCACAGCCACAGTGAGCCGGTGACGGCCGAGGACGTGCTCGAGCTGCTGGCCACGGTCGTCCACGATCGCGACGGGTTGGACCCGGAGACGCCCGTCGAGGCGCTCGGCCTCGACGACGACCTCGC
>DMTU01000329.1:2288-22779 GCA_003476595.1 Acidimicrobiaceae bacterium
CTCGGCCTCGACGACGACCTCGCCCTCCTCTCCTTCTGGGACGTGGTGGCCGAGGAGTTCGGTGAGCGGACCCTCGGCGAGCCGGACATCGAGGAGCTCGCCGGCTGCCGGACGGCGGTCGAGCTGGCCGAGACCGTCGCCCGCTCCTTCGCTGCCACGCAGACGGCGTAGCCGGTGCCGGACCTGGACGACCGCGCTGCGATCCACGACCTGGTCGTCGACTTCTACCGGGAGATCGCCTTCGACGACCTGCTCGGGCCGGTGTTCGGTGAGGTCGCCGAGGTCGACTGGGCCGAGCACATCCCCCGGCTCATCGGCTACTGGTGCCGCGTGCTGCTGGACCACCCGACCTACGACGGGCGCATCCTGGCTGCGCATCAGCGCGTGCACGCCGAGCAGCCCTTCGAGCCCGAGCTGTTCGAGCGGTGGTACCGGCTCTTCGTCGAGTCGGTCGATCGTGGCTGGTCCGGTACGCACGCCGAGCGGGCCAAGCGCCACGCGGCCCACATGGCCGGGGTGATCTCGCGTCGCCTCACCGGCGAGGACGTCGAGGTCCGAAGAATCTCGTAGTGCGATGTGCCTATGGTGGCGAGTGCCCGCACGCGACCTCGGGGATCGACATGGCAGGTCCACAGAGATCGAGCACCAGCGTCACCCACCGGCCCCACGCTCGCGAGCGCCTGATCGGCGGGATGGCGGCGCTCGTCCTGGTGGCGCTCATCTGGCTCGGGTCGAACCAGCTCGCCAACTTCGACTCCGCGCTCATCGGCTACGCGGTCGGCATCGTCGCCCTCACCTACGCCGTGGTGATGCGGTACGCCCGGTGGCTGCGGATGCCATCCACCGGTCGGTACTGGCGGCGGGGCTGGCAGCTGACCACGTCGTGGTCGTCGTTCCGCACCTTGCCCGGGCTGCTGCCCCGGGCCATCGCCGGGCAGCTCCTCCTGCAGGGCTTCATCCGTCGCCGCGGCTGGGTCCGCTGGATCGGCCACCAGTGCCTGTTCTGGGGCGTGATCGGCGCGACGCTCATCACCTTCCCCCTCGTGTTCGGCTGGTTGGCGTTCAAGCTCGAACCCGGGACCCAGGAGATGTACCGGATGTGGGTGTTCGGGTTCCCGACCATCACCTTCGACTCGACGTCGTTCCTCGGGTGGTCGCTGTTCCACGCCCTCAACTACACCGCCGTCCTCGTCATCATCGGCTGCGCCATCTTCCTGTGGCGCCGCTTCCGCGATCGGGCCGCCATCGCCGGGCAGCGCTTCGGCTACGACATGGTCCCGCTGCTGATGCTCATCGTCATCTCGGTCACCGGCTTGCTCCTCACGGTCTCGGCCAGCCTCTTCCACGGCTCGTACTACGACTTCCTCGTCGTCATCCACATGGCGGCGGTGGTCCTGTCCCTGGTCTTCATCCCGTTCGGGAAGTTCTTCCACGTGGTGCAGCGGCCAGCGTCGGTCGGCATCCAGATGTACGCCGAGCTCAACGGCCGGGAGGGCCGTCGCCCCTGCGCGAAGTGCGGTGAGCCGCTCGCGCCGGACCTCTTCGTGCAGGACCTGCAGTCGACGCTGCAGGACCTCGGCCAGGACTACCGGTTGGACGGCGCGTCCATGCCGGCCGGACACCTCACCGAGCTGTGCCCCCGCTGCAAGCGGGTCGCCCGGGCCGAGGGGTACTTCGCCCACGACGGATCGAGCTTCGCCCGATGAGCCCGCAACGCACGCGCAAGGCCTTCCGCCTCTCCACGCCGCCCGGCGTCGACGACTTCCACGAGGCGGGCGCCGGGCCTGCCGGCGGGTGGGAGACCGACGAGGCGGACGAGCGGTGGGTGTCCACGCACTGCGCGTTCTGCGGGGTCCAGTGCGGCATGCACCTGCGCGTCGCCGGTCAGGAGGTCATCGGGGTCGAGCCCCGCACCGACACCCACAACAAGGGCAAGCTCTGCCCCAAGGGCGTGGCCGCCTACCAGCAGATCAGCCACCGCGAGCGCCTCACGCACCCGCTGGTGCGCGACGGCGGCGTGCTGCGACGGGCGACGTGGGACGAGGCGCTCGACCGGGTGGTCGACGGCATCCGCCGGATCCAGGCGGCCGGCGGTCCCGATGCGATGGCCACCTACGGCGGGGCGTCGATGGTCAACGAGAAGACGTACCTGCTCGGCAAGTTCGCGCGCGTCGCGCTGGGCACCCGGTTCACGGATTACAACGGCCGGATGTGCATGGTCTCGGCGGGGGCGGCCAACTACCGGTCCTTCGGGATCGACCGCAGCGCCAACCCGCTGAGCGACGTCGCCGAGGCGGACGTGCTGCTCGTGCTCGGCGCAAACGTCCCCGAGACCTTCCCCGTGTACATCCGCTGGTTCTGGGAGGCCATGGACCGCGGCGCCACCATGATCTGCGTCGACCCCCGGGAGACCGCGCTCGCCCGGGTCGCCCAGCTGCACCTGCCGATCCGTCCGGGCACCGACGGTGCGCTCCTGAACGCGATGCTCCATGTGATCGTGCGCGACGGGATGGTCGACGAGGACTTCGTCGCCGCCCACACCGCCGGGTTCGCCGAGGCGTCGGCCGCCGTGGCCGACTGGACGCCCGAGCGCGCCGGCGAGGTGTGCGGCGTGCCGGCCGCCGACATCGAACGGGCTGCCCAGCTGTACGGCCGGGCCGACAAGGCCATGGTGAGCCACGCCCGCGGGATGGAGCACCAGGTGATGGGCTCCCGCAACGCGATGGCGGCGATCAACCTGTGCCTGGCCACCGGCAACATCGGCCGGAAGGGGGCGGGCTACGGCACCATCACCGGCCAGGGCAACGGCCAGGGCGGCCGGGAGCACGGCCAGAAGTGCGACCAGCTGCCCGGACAGCGCCACTTCACCGACCCCGGCGCCATCGAGCACGTCGCGGAGGTGTGGGGCATCGACCCCGCCGACATGCCGGGTCCGGGCGAGCCGATCTTCGCCCAGCTCGATCGCATGGAGGCCGGCGAGATCCGCGGCCTGCTCAACATCTGCTCCAACCCGATGGTGTCCTGGCCCGACGAGGCCCGGACCCGTCGCATCCTCGAGGGCCTCGAGCTCTACGTGGTCATCGACATCTTCCTGTCCGAGTCCGCGCTGCTCGCCGACGTGGTCCTGCCCGGATCGGCGTGGGCCGAGTCCGAAGGGGTCGTCGCCAACAGCGATGCCCTGGTCTGCAAGATCAACAAGGCCGTCGACCCGCCAGGTGAGGCCAAGCCCGACCTGTGGATCCTGGCCGAGATCGCCCGCCGGCTCGGCAAGGGCGAGCACTTCCCCGACCAGACGCCCCGCGAGGTCTTCGACGAGCTCCGGCGGGCGTCGGCCGGGGGGCGGGCCGACTACTACGGCATCACCTACGAGCGGCTCGAGGCCGAAGGCCCCATCGCCTGGCCGTGCCCGACCGAGGACCACCCGGGGACGCCCCGGATGTTCGAGGACCTGCGCTTTAACACCGACGACGGCAAGGCGCACTTCAACGCGGTCGAGGTCGACCCGCCGGCGGAGGAGCCCGACGCCGAGTACCCGATCCGGCTCACCACCGGTCGCACCGTGGCGCACTACCTGTCGGGCAACCAGACCCGGCGCATCGGCTACCTCACCGACCAGACCCCGTCGCCGTGGGTGGAGATCCACCCCAACACCGCAGCTGAGCACGGCATCGTCGATGGCGCCCCGGTGCGGGTCACCAGCCGGCGGGGCAGCACCGTGCTGCCGGCCATGGTCGTGCGCACGATCCGCCAGGACACCGTCTTCATCCCGTACCACTGGGCGTCGCCGGTGGCCGCGAACCAGCTGACGAAGTCCTCGTTCGACCCGATCAGCTGGATCCCGGCGTTCAAGACCGCAGCGGTGCGCATCGAGGCGAGCGAGGAGCCCGCCATGACCGTCACGCCACCACCCGTCTTCGAGGGAGGACGCGGATGAGCCTCGAGCGCTCGATCTTCGTCGACCCGTCCCGCTGCATCGGGTGCGGCGCCTGCGTCGCCGCGTGCCGCGAGTGCGACAGCCACCGGGGCAAGTCGATGATGAACCTCGACTTCCTGAACCGGGGGGAGTCGACCCTCGCCCTGCCCACCGTGTGCATGCACTGCACGGACCCGGTGGCGCCGTGCGCGCAGGTGTGCCCGGTCGACGCCATCTTGGTCAGCGACGACGGCGTCGTGCACTCGCCGGATCCGTCGCGGTGCATCGGCTGCCAGAACTGCGTGCACGGCTGCCCGTGGGGGGTGCCGAAGTTCGACGTGGAGGAGCAGCTCGCGCACAAGTGCAACCTCTGCTACGACCGCACCTCCGTCGGCCTCGGCCCCATGTGCGCCACGGTCTGCCCCTCCGATGCCCTGTACTACGGCACCGCGGACGAGGTGCTGGCGTCCCGGCCGAACCGCAAGGTGGTCGACGTCTTCAGCTTCGGCGCCCAGGAGCTGCAGAGCGGCAACTGGGTGGTCGTCCCCGATGAGTTCTCCGTCCTCACGTTCCCGATGGTGGGCCCATGACCGAGCGCACCAACCCCTCCGACCCCGCCCTCGTCGACGAGCGCATCCAACGGCTGACCACCGATGCGCTGGTCACCCGGCGCGGGTACCTCAAGATCCTCGGCGTGCTCTCCGGCGGTCTGGCCGCCGGCAACGTCGCCGTGGCCCTCGGTGCGTTCGAGCGACGGACCGAGGGTGCCGAGGTCGAGATGGTCATCGCCGACGACGTCGACGCCATCCCCGTGGGCGGGGAGGTCCGCTTCTCGTACCCGACCGACAACGATCCGGCGGTGCTGCTCCGGCTCGAGGACGAGCTCTTCGTCGCCTACTCGGCGGTGTGCACCCACCTGGCCTGCGAGGTGCTGTGGGTGCGAGACGAGCGGGACCTGTTCTGCCCGTGCCACGACGGGCACTTCGACCCGAGCGATGGCGCCCCCACCGCCGGGCCGCCCAAGCGCCCGCTGCCCGAGATCGTGCTGGAGCGGCGGGGCAACTCGATCGTGGCCCTGCGCGAGGGGCGCATCCGCGAGGAGCACTGATGGCTGAAGGTCCCCGGCCCATCCGGCCACTGCCGAGCACGCCCGCCCCCGAGAGCGAGCGCGGCCTCGCCACGAGCCTGGTGACCCGCATCGTCATCGTCGCCACGATCGTCCTCGGCCAGCTGTGGGCGCTCACCGTCGCGCTCGAGGCGTCGCTGCTCGACGAGGACGGGCAGGCCTGGCTGCTCGCCGGGTTCTCGATCGTGTCGTTCGTGGTCACGCTGTTCCTCACCAACGTGGAAGCACCCCGTCGGGGCAGCGATCTGCGGGGGCGGGCCGCCACCGGCGCCGGGCGCTACGTGTCCCGCCCGGCAGAGGACGGTCGCAGGCCGTGACGCCACCGGTCCGGACCGGCAGCATCGGCGGCCAGATGGTCGCCATCGTCGAAGGTCTGGCCAACCGGATGCGCATCCCGGCGCTCGTCCAGCGCCACGACTCCGTCGCCGTGATGGGGGCGTTCGCGTTCGTCAACGGCTGCGTCGCGATCGGGGTGATGAGCTTCGGCGCGCTCGTCACCGGGTCGCCGTTCGTGTTCCCCAGCCTCGGCCCCACCGCCTTCCTCCACTTCTACACGCCGATGGCGCCGGCGGCGTCGCCCCGCAACACCTTGTGCGGGCATGCGGTCGGGGTCGCCGCCGCGGTCATCAGCCTCCTGGCGTTCGGCCTGACCGGGGAGGGGCCGGCGCTCGAGGACGGCATGACGCTCGCTCGGGTGGGCGCCGTGGCGCTCAGCCTCGGCCTCACCAGCGGGGCGATGGTCTGGCTGCGCGTGCCGCACCCGCCCGCCGGTGCGACCACGATGATCATCTCGCTCGGCATCCTCACCGATGCCGCCCACCTCGCCGTGCTGCTCTTCGCCGTGGTGCTGCTCACCGTCCAGGCGTTCCTCATCAACCGGGCCGCCGGCGTCCCTTACCCGAGGTGGTCGCCGGAGTCCTGATCCGGGCTACGCCGTCGAGGAGCGGCGCACCATCGCGGCACCCAGCAGGAGGGCGATCGCGCCACCGACCGCGAGGGTCGTGAGGTCGGAGCCGGTCCGAGGCAGCGACGGCGTGGGGGTGCCGCCTCCGCCACCGGTCGGCGTCGACGGCGTCGCCGTCGTGGGCGTGGTGGACGGTGTGGGCCCGCTCGCCTCCGTGGTGGTCGGGGCGGTGGTGGGCGGTGCGATGGTCGCGGTCGGCGCGACCGTGGTCGTGGGGCCGGTGGTGGCGGTCGGCGCGGCGGCGGTCGTCGTCGTCGAGGGTGCGGTCGTGGTCGTCTGCACCGCGCAGGCGGCGGTGGTGATGACGTTGTTGTCGAGGGTGACCGCGCCGTTGCGGGCGAGCAGGCGTCCCTGGACCGTGGCGCCGTTGTTCGCGGTGATCGAGGTGAGGGCGAGCACCGTGCCGACGAAGTGGGTGGAGGTCCCGAGCGTGGCCGAGCTGCCGACCTGCCAGAAGACGTTGCAGGCCTGGGCGCCGTTGATCATGTTGACCCGGCTGCCGCTCGCGGTGATGAGCGTGCTGCCTGCCTGGAAGACGCAGACGGCGTCGGGGTCGCCCTGCGCGTCGAGCGTGAGCGTGCCGGTGATGCCCAGGGTCCCGTTGCGGTAGACGCCCGGCTCGAGCGTCCGGCCACCGAGCTCGACGGCCACGGCGGTGGCGGGGGTCTGGGATGCCGCGGTGTTGTAGGCGGTGGTGGTGTCGGTCTGCGCCTGGGCGGCGGTCGCATCTGCGCTGTGGGTGGTGCCGCCGACGATGCCGGGTGGGAAGCCGGTGATGGCGGTGCCTGGGCTGACGCCCAGGCTGCGGGTCATGGTGGTCGGCCCGGTGTTGGTGACCGAGGAGCCGGCGAGCACGGAGAACGCGTCGGCCGTGCCGAGGCCGATGACGGTGGCCGCGCCGACGGGAAGGGTCCCGATGACGAGGGCGGCCGCGCCCAGGGCGAGGAGGGATCGGCCGATCAGCCGGGGGGTGCGGGATCTCATGTGGGCTCTGCCTTCGAAGAGTCGAGCCCCGAGATCGGCGGCCGCCGGCGGCGGGCGGTCGGTCACGGAACGAACCCCCACGGTACCTCAGAGGGGCAAACAGTCGCAACAGGTTTCTAGTAATAGATTACCATTGAGTCATGCCGAGCTGGAGCTTCCTCACCAACCACGCCCGCGTGCTCCTGGCCGTGGCCGCTCAGCCCGACGCCCGGTTGCGCGACCTCGCCGCCGCCCTGCATGTGACGGAGCGCACCGCATTCGGCATCGTCACCGACCTCACCGAGGCGGGCTACCTGGTGAAGGAGCGGGACGGCCGCCGGAACCGGTACCACGTTCAGGAGCACCTCCCGCTCCCGACGGACGTCGGGCGTGAACCCACGATCGGCGAGGTGCTCGACCTCCTGGTCGCGGCCGAGGGACGCCCCCCGGTGGAGGAGCGCAGGCGGAGGAAGGGCGACCCGCCCGCGTGACGGATCGGCCGGGAGGGGGTCAGACCCGCTCGCCCGGGAGCGCGCTCGCCTGCTCGACCCAGGAGGCGAGCAGGTCCTCGTCGACGGCGTCGTCCTCGTGGATGTCGAGGTACCGCACCTCGGGATGCTTGGACGCCTTCGGCGGCTCGGGGTCGAGCGAGGTGCCCCGGAAGAACTGCAGCTGCACGTACGTCGTGTAGCAGCGGAACGCGACGAACCAGCCGTCGCCCTCGTTGCCGTAGAACGGCTGGTTCCACTTCACCGCCTTGTGGACGTCCGGCACGGTGCGCACGATCAGGGCGTCCAGCCGCTCGCCGAGGCCTCGCTTCCAGCCCGGCATCGCGGCGATGTACTCCTGCACCGGACCGTCGCCCTCGCCCTTGGGGATCTGCGGGTTGCCCCCGGACAGCAGCTTCGGCTCGGTCATCCCTCGAGCACCTCCTCGAGGGCGTCCAGCTGGGCCTTGTAGCCCCACCTCATGCCGAAGGCGGCCATCTTGGCCTTGGGCCCGATGTCGGTGATCGTGACGTCGAGCCGCACGAGCGTCCGGTCGCCGTCCGTGGTGAGGGTCACGTCGTTGGTGTGCACGATCGTCGTCGTGTCCTCCTCGCCCTCGGTCCACGAGCGGGCGTCGTAGGTCAGGCGCTGCGGCTCCTCGATGTGGGTGAAGGTGCCCTCCATCGGCCACCGGGTGCCTGCGTACTTGCCCATCTCCTCGGTCGCCTCGGTGACGACGTGGATGCGGCCGCCGATGCGCAGGTCGATCTCGCACTCGGGCACGGTGGTCTTGGGCGGACCCCACCACTCACGCAGGCGCTCGGCCTCCGTCCACGCCCGCCACACCGCGTCGAGCGGTGCGGCGTAGGAGCGCTCCAGGTGCAGCTCCTTCTTCTTCTTGAACAGCTGGGTGATCACGGTCGGTGCTCCTCGTCCTCGGTGGTCCGCAGGTAGTCGCCGAGCGCGTCGAGCCGGGCGTCCCAGAGGGCTTCGAAGGACTCGGCCCAGCGGGTGATCTCCGCGAACGGTTCGGCCTGCAGGTGGTAGATGCGTCGGCGGGCCCGCCGCTCGGCGCGGACGATGCCGGACTCGCTCAGCACCCGGAGGTGCTTGGAGACCTGGGGCTGGCGGATGCCGAGTGCCTCGGCGATCTCGCCGACGGCGTAGGGCCGCAGCCCCAGCAGCTCGACGATCTGCAGCCGGCTCGGCTCGCCAAGTGCGCTGAAGGTCGCCGCCTGCATGGGGCGACGGTACGGAGGGAATGTATTCCTGTCAAGGAATATGTGGGCGGTGCTAGTCCTCGATGACGTCGAGGCCCTGCGCTCGCAGCCGGGCGAGGTTGTCGAGCATCCCCTGCAGCACCTCGGGGGCGTGGCCGTCCCAGGCCTCGACCTCGCGGACGACCCGCATGGCGTGCCGCGTCCGGTAGGACCGGGTGACGTTCCCCGGGAACCGCTTGTCGGTGACGTTGGGGTCGTCCTCGAAGGGGCCGGTGGGCTCGACGACGTAGATGCGCCCCCGCTCCTCATCGCCGGCGAACGCCGTGGCCAGCTCGGCCGCCCAGACGGCCGGCTCGAGCAGTGCGGCGAAGTAGACGTGGTTCGCGACCCGACCGTCGTGGTAGTTGGACGGATGGCCGGGGACGACGAGGTCGCCGGCGGCGAAGGTCGTCCGCGTCCCGTGGAAGAAGGGCCCTTCGACGTGGGCGCAGCTGTCGAACGTCACGGGGACGTGCTCGGTGTCGGCCGATGCTGCGATCGCCTCCGCGATCGACTTCGTCGCATCCCTGCCCTCTTCGTTGCCCACGACGTCCTCCCCGGTCCCGAGCCGCTCCTGTAAGCGGAGCAATATACTCCGTTTCATGGAGGGGTCCACCCCGAGCGACCCGGCGCGGCCGATGCGGGCCGATGCCCGGAGGAACCAGCGTCGGCTCCTCGACGCGGCCGCCGCGCTGATCCTCGAGCTCGGCGGTGAGCCCTCCCGCGATGCCGTCGCCGAGCGGGCCGGCGTCGGAATCGGCACCCTCTACCGGCACTTCCCCGACCGGCAGTCGCTCCTGCGCGCCGTGGCCCTCGACGTGATCGATCGCACGGTCGAGCGGGGCGAGGCCGCGCTGGCGGAGTCGTCGTCGGGCGGTGAGGCCCTGCGGCGCTACCTGCACGACGCGGTCGACAGCGGCCTGGGCGTGGTCAACGTCGTCCACGCGCTGCTCGACCGCGCCGACTGGCCGGATCGACGGGCCGCGGCGCAGGACGTCCTCGACCGGCTGATCGATCGGGCCCGTCGCGACGGTGCGATCGACCGCGAGGTCACCGCGACCGACATCGCCCTGGCCGCCATCCGCTTCTGCCGACCCCTCGCCATCGGCCTCGACCCGGCGGAGGAGCGTGCGATCGCCCACCGTCAGCTCACCGCCTACCTCGACGGGCTGCCGGTTCGTTCGGGGTGACCGCCGGCATCCCCGGATCTCGTTGCCGGTTGCCGCATCGGACCGGAGAGACTCGGTCGCGTGGCGGCTCGGATGCATCGCGGCGAGGTCCCGGTGGACGAGGCGCTCGTCCACCGATTGCTCGTCGCGCAGCTGCCGGCGTTCGCGGAGCTGCCCCTGCGGATCGTGGAGCCGTGGGGCACCGACAACGCCATCTGGCGCCTCGGTGAGGAACTGGTCGTGCGGCTCCCCCGCATCGGGTGGGCAGCGAGCCAACCCGACAAGGAGGCCCGGTGGCTTCCGCAGCTGGCGCCCGAGCTGACGGTCGCCGTCCCTGTGCCCGTCGCGATCGGTGAGCCGAGCGACGAGTACCCCTTCCGCTGGGCCGTGCACCGCTGGCTTCCCGGCCATCCGGCCGGGCCGGGCCGGATCGGCGATCAGCGCGCCTTCGCCGCCGACCTGGCGCGCACCGTGATCGAGCTCCGGTCGGTCCCGACCCGGGGGGCGCCGCCAGCGCACAACCGCGCCCGACCGCTGGTGGCGTACGACCACGAGACGCGCCAGGCCATCCACGGCGCCCGCCACCTGGTCGATGCCGACGCGGCGCTGTCCGTCTGGGAGGAGGCGCTGGCCGCCCCACCCCACCCCGGTCCGGCCGTGTGGGTGCACGGCGACCTGGAGGGCAATTGCATCGTCACGGACGGATCGCTGTCGGGCCTGGTCGACTGGGGCTCGGCGTGCGCCGGCG
Organism: Acidimicrobiaceae bacterium; assembly: GCA_003476595.1. Lineage (GTDB taxonomy): Bacteria > Actinomycetota > Acidimicrobiia > Acidimicrobiales > Salinilacustritrichaceae > Salinilacustrithrix. Next base: position 12,919 of record DMTU01000329.1, read on the forward strand.
ACCCCGCCGTGGACGCGCAGGTGGCGTGGTCGCCGCTGTTCGACGAGGGATCAGCGGCGGCTTTCCTGGCGTTGATCGAGGCGGACGACGCAATGGTCCTCCGGGCACGCGGCGCGGCCGTGAACCAGGCGTGCGCGGCACTGCCGTACTACCTGGACACCTATCCGCTGATCGTCGAGCGGTGCGTGTTCAAGCTCGCTGCGCTGGGAGTCGCGGTGCGGTAGGGAGTCGGGACCCTGCTGGGACGCTGACCCGACCGGTGAGTCCTACGATGCGGCGATGCAGCTCGCCCACGACGACACCGGGAGCGGGCCGGCGATCGTCTTCCTCCACGGCATCACCTCGGACCGGTCGAGCTGGCAGCCGGTGGTGGACCTGCTCGCCGATCGCTTCCGCTGCGTGAACGTCGACCTGGCCGGCCACGGCGAGTCCCCGCGCACCGGCGCGTACGACGTCTTCAGCCAAGCCGAGTCGATCGGCGCCTTCCTCGCCGAGCAGGGGCTCGACCAGCCGCTCCTCGTCGGCCACTCCTACGGGGCCTTCGTCGCGACGCTGGTGGGTGCGTCGGGCGCGGTGCGCGGCGTGGTCAACGTCGACCAGGAGCTGGACACCGCGGCGTTCAAGGAGCGGGTCGCGCCGTACGAGGCGGGGCTGCGCGGGGCCGACTTCGAGTCGGCGTTCATCGACTTCGCCGCCACGCTGCGGGCCGATCTCGTGCCGGCCGAGCGGCGCGAGCTCGCTGCCCTCCGCCCGGACCGGGAGGTCGTCCTCGGGGTCTGGGGGACCGTCTTCGACACGCCGGCCGCGGACCTCGTGGCGATGGTCGAACCCGCGCTGTCGTCGTACCCGGTGCCGTACCTGGCGGTCTACGGGGACCTGATCTCGGCCGAGGAGCGTCGCCTGGCCGAGCTGATCCCCGACGTCGAGGTCGAGGAGTGGCCCGGTCTCGGGCACTTCGTGATGCTCGCCGACCCGCAGCGCACCGCCGATCGGATCGCCGGCTTCGCCACGGCCGAGGAGCAGCAGGGATGAAGGTCGCCAACCTGGACGGGCGCCTGGTGCTCGTCATCGACGACGCCGTCGCCGACGTCGAGACCGCATCCGGTGGTCGGTTCGGCCCCGATCCGATGGGTGCGTTCGCCGAGTGGGACGCGTTCGCCGACTGGGCGGCCGGTGTGCGCGAGCCCACCGGCACGCTCGACGTCGGGTTGCTCCGCTGCCCCGTCCCGGCGCCGCGGCAGGTCTTCGCCATCGGCCTCAACTACCGCAGCCACGCCGAGGAGACGGGCATGGACGTCTCGTCGGTCCCGGCCACGTTCACCAAGTTCCCGGCGTCGCTCAGCGGTCCCTTCGACGACATCCCCGTCGTGGGCGACACCGTCGACTGGGAGGTCGAGCTCGTCGCCGTCGTCGGCGCACGGGCCGACAAGGTGGCGGAGGCCGATGCCTGGAGCCACGTCGCCGGGCTCACCGTCGGGCAGGACATCAGCGACCGGGCGCTGCAGTTCGCCGCCGGCATGCAGTTCTCCCTCGGCAAGTCCCGACCCGGCTACGGGCCGGTGGGACCCTGGCTCGTCACCCCCGACGAGGTACCAGACCGCGACGACCTGGCCCTCGGCTGCCGGGTCAACGGGGAGACCGTGCAGGACGCCCGCACGAGCGACCTCGTCTTCTCGGTCGGTGCGCTGGTGGCCGAGCTGTCGTCGGTCCTGCCGCTGCTCCCCGGCGACGTGATCTTCACCGGGACGCCGGCCGGGGTCGGCATGTCACGCAAGCCGCCTCGGTCGTTGCAGCCCGGCGACGTGCTCGAGACCTGGATCGAGGGCATCGGCGAGCTCCGCAACACCTGCGTGGCCGGCTGACCCTTGCGTCACCCGGTCCACCGGGTGTGGAACGACTCGGCGAGCAGCGTGCCGTCGGCGTCGGCGATGCGGCCGTGCTCGAGGGCCAGGCCGCCGTGGCTGACGTCGGCCCGGAACCGGCCCTCCAACCACTCGTCGTCACCCAGCACCGCACGCGTGCGGTGGAGGTGCACGGTCAGGTCGATGCTGACGCCTCCCGTCGGCGGGTCCAGGCGCGTGAAGGGCGACGGCGGGAACCAGTCGAGGATCATCGCCAGCCACGCCGCATCGATGGGGCGGGGCTCGAGGGGCCGGACGTGGCCGCCCACCCGTGCGTCGGCGCTGCGGCTGAACGGCACGTGGGCCGGGTCGAGCAGCGCCGTGGCGTGGTCGAAGTGGGGGACGAGGCCGGCCTCGGCCGGCGGGTCGAGCGGGATCGACGCTTCCACCGGGGCCACGCCGCTGGCCTCCAGCTTCTCCCACGACTCGCCGGGTCGGGCCTCGACGAGGGTCATGCGGCTGGTCAGCACCGGTCGGTCGCCCTGCTCGAGGACCACGGAGAGCGTCGTGAGCGAGCGCCCTCGCCGCACCGGCTCGATCCGGAGCTCCGCCGGTCCGGGCTGGCCGGGTCGCAGGAAGGAGGTCGCCACCGTCCGGACCGGACGGCCGGGCTCGTGGTCCTGGGCGGCTCGCACCGCCATGGCGACCATCGACCCACCGTGGATGCCGGTGAGCGAGGACCAGCTGGTGTCGAGCTCGACGGCGTAGGTGCCGGGCGACCGGCGGTGGACGGACGTGGTCCGGTCGAACCAGGTCTCGTCTGCGAGGAGCGGGGCGGTGGCGGTCATGCCGGCACCTCGCCGACGGCCGGGGCCACGGGCCCAGCGGGTGTCGGGGCGGCGATCACCTCGGGCGCATCCATCCGGACCCGGTCGTGGCGCATCGCCAGCAGCGCCGAGCCGACTGCAGCCGCGGCGCACACCGCCCAGGCGATCCGGAACCGGTCGTGGGCCTGGACCAACGAGGTCGGCGTCCCGAGGACGGCGACCAGGATCGCCACGCCCAGCACGGCGCCCACCTGGCGGGCGGTCTGGTTCATGGCCCCGCCGGCGGCGAAGCTGGACGGCGCCAGCCCGGAGACGGCAGCCGCTGACAGCACCGGGAAGGTGAGGGCCACGCCGAGGCCGGTGACGATCGTCTGCGGGAGCCACCAGCGGAGGTAGTCCGGGTCGAGGGGCACCATCGCAGCGCTCCACAGCTGGGCGGCGGCGAACACCAGCGGCCCGGCGATCAGCAGCGGGCGGAAGCCGATGCGCCCGGCGAGGCGGCCGCTGCTGCGGGAGAGCAGGGCGACGACGATCGGCCCCGGCGTGATCGCCAGCCCGGCGGCGAGCGTGGACCAGCCCCACACCGAGGTCAGGAACAGCACGTTGCCGAGGAGCATGGCGAAGAAGCCGACGGCGTAGAGGACCGTCCCGGCGTTGGCGAGGGCAACGAACCGGTGCTGCTCGAGCACACGGGCTGCGGCCACGTCATGCATGTGGAGCCCACGTGCGACCACTGCGGCGAACGCCTCGATGCCCGCAGCGTGCGCGCCGTGGCCGGTCCGTCGGCGCCGCCGGACACCATGCTCCCGCCGCCCGGCAGCTGAGCGGGGCGGCCCTCAGGGCGCGAGCGCTGCGTCCACCGCGGCCTCGGCGTGGAGCCGGGTCGTCGGGAACCACGGGACGGTGACGTCGTCGGCGCCGACCAGCAGCTCGATCTCGGTGCAGCCGGCGATCACGCCCTCCGCCCCCGCGTCGATCAAGCGCCGGATCACGTCCACGTAGGCGTGCCTCGACTCCACCCTCACGACCCCACGGACGAGCTCGTTGTAGATGACGTCGTGGACCGTGGTGCGGTCGGGCTCGTCGGGTACGAGGACGTGGAGGCCGTGCTGCTCGAGGCGACCCCGGTAGAAGTCGCGCTCCATCGTGTAGCGGGTGCCGAGCAGCGCCACCGTGCGCACGCCGGTGGCCAGCACGGCCCGGGCGGTCGCGTCGGCGAGGTGGAGGAACGGCACGTCGATGGCGGCCTCGATGACCGGGGCGCACACGTGCATGGTGTTGGTGCAGAGCACGATGATCTCCGCGCCCGCGTCCTGGAGGCGGCGGGCGTCCGCGGCGAGGAGGGCGCCGGCATCGTCCCAGCGATCGGCCGCCTGCAGCGCCTCGATGGCGGCGAAGTCGTAGCTGCGGATGACCAGGTCGGCGGAGTGGGTGCCGCCGAGCCGCGCCCGCACCCCCTCGTTGATCATGCGCTCGTACTCGATCGAGCTCTCCCAGCTCATGCCGCCCAGCAGTCCGATGCAACGCACCGGACGACGGTATCCGCACCGATCTACTGTCAACGGGGTGACGACGAACCCTGACGTCGATCGGTACGTCGAGCGGTCCGAGCAGTGGCCGGACGAGATCGCTGCGCTCCGCCCCGTCCTCCTCGGTTGCGGGCTGACCGAGCAGCTCAAGTGGTCCAAGCCCTGCTACGGCCACGATGGGAGCAACATCGCGATCGTCCAGGAGATGAAGGACTTCCTGGCCCTCATGTTCTTCAAGGGCGCGCTGCTGGCCGACCCCGACGGTGCGCTCCGCGAGCAGGGTCCGAACTCTCGGTCCGCTCGCCGGATGGAGTTCACGTCGGTCGACGACGTCCGTGCGTCGGCCGGCACGATCGAGGCCTACGTCGCCGAGGCGATCGCCGTCGAGGAGGCCGGCCTCGAGGTGCCGGCGGCCGAGGTCGTGCTCGTGGACGAGCTGCGGGACCGCCTCGACGACGACCCCGCCCTGAAGGAGGCGTTCGAGACGCTGACGCCCGGTCGGCAGCGCGAGTACAACCTCCACGTCGGCGGCGCGAAGCAGGCGGCGACGCGCGTCGCCCGGGTCGACAGGTGCGTCGAGCGGATCCTGGCCGGGAAGGGCCTGCGCGACCGCTGACGGGCGCCGCTCGAGCTCAGTACGCCGACTCGAGGGTCTCGCTCGGCAACCGGTCCAGCTCTGCGTCGTGGATGACCGTGTCGCCCTCCGGATCGAGCATCGCGGCGAGCGCGTGCCCGCCGGGGGAGTCCACCGGGATCAGCAGCAGGTACTCCCGCGGCGGCTCCTCCGGTTGCTCGTGTCGGACGCCGAGCGGCCACGGCAGGTTCGGTCGACGGCCGCGGAGGCGCTCGACCACCGACCACGGCACCGCGATGGCCCACTCAACCAGCCAGTAGAAGATGCGACCGACGAACGCGACCGCCGTCGGCGCACCGACGGTGACGACGCCGACCGTCGCCATGCCGGCCATCTTCGACAGCTTCACCGGCCAGGGTGGGCCGCTGCGGCCGAAGCGTCCGGCGAGGATCGCTGCCGCTCGGACGGCGATCCACATGAGCCCGCGCGTGAGCGCCGTCGCCCCGGACTCGCGCAGCGCACGGCGGAACAGCCCGTCCGCGTCCCACGCGTCGACGCGAGGTTCCCGACCGTCGCTCCGCTTCGACTCCCGCCAGAGCGCGTCGTGGAGGACGCCGGGTTCGCTGTTGGTGCCGGTCGTGTCGAACAGCCAGCGCACCGGTCGGGGGATCGATGCGAAGTCCGTCCGGAAGCCCTGGCGGACGACCACGAAGTCCCGGCTGCCCTCGTAGACGAGCGGCTCGAGGAGGCACCACTCCTCACCGATGTCGTGGCGGACGCTCAGCGGGGTGCGGAAGGGCACGCCAGGAACGGTAGGGCGGCACGACTGCTGACGGCCGCGATCACACCGCCGGATCGAACGGCGTGTCCGTGGCCTGCGCCCGCCGGTACTTCGGCCCGCGCGGGTCGAGCGACGCGGTGCCGTACCACTCGCGCTCCTGCAGGTGCCGGTCGATGGCTGGCAGCAGCTTCGGGTGCCGGTCGACGTAGAGCATGCCGTCGAGGTGGTCGACCTCGTGCTGGAAGCACCGGGCGACGAGGCCCTCGCCCTCGTAGGTCACCGCGTCCCCGTGGACGTCGTGGCCCTGCACCCGGGCCCGGGCCGCTCGCACGGTCGGCACGGAGATCCCCGGCACCGACAGGCAGCCCTCGGATCCGTCCTGCGCCCCGTCGCCGATGACCTCGACGACCGGGTTCACGACGTAGCCGGTCTCGTCGTCGCCGCAGTCGAAGACGAAGACCCGCTCGAGCCGGCCGATCTGGTTGGCGGCGAGCCCGACCCCGGTCTCGATGGCGTACATCGTGTCGAACAGGTCGTCCACCAGCGAGGCCAGCTCCCGGTCGAACGTCGTCACCGGCTGCGCGCGGGTCCGGAGCACGGGGTTCCCGTAGAGCGTGATCGGTGGGCACCTGCCAGGCAGCCGGAACGGCATCCGGCGACGCTATCCCGGGTCGCGCGTGCAGCTACGAGCGCAGGGAGTGCCTCGCGCCGGCCAGGACGACGTCACTGAGGCGCTCGAGGGAGGGTGAGCGCACCTTCCAGCGCTGCCAGTGGAGCGGCACGTCGACGGTGGCATCGGGGTCGAGGAGGACGACCGCCGACCGGAGGGTGGGTTCGGCGAGCTGCAGGTCGCTGAGCATCCCCCAACCGAGGCCGGCCAGGATCGCCTGCACGAACCCCTCGGTCGAGGGCACGCGATGCGTCGGCGGGGTGGCCCGGCCCCGGGTGCGACGTCGCAGCCACCCGCGCTGGAGGTCGTCGTCGCGGTCGAAGTCCACGACCGGGGCGCGGGTCAGGGCGGCCGCCGTCGCGCCGTCCGGGAACCACCGTGCGGCGAACCCGGGCGCGGCCGCGGGCCGGTAGCGCAGGACGCCGAGCGGCGTCGATGTGCAGCCGGGCACGGGCCGGGACGCCGCCGTGACCGCGGCGACGACGGAGCCGTCACGCAGGAGGGTTGCCGTGTCGTCCTGATCGGCACGGTGCAGATCGAGCAGCACCTCGTCCCGCAACGGGGCGAGGGCCGGGAGGAGCCAGGTGCTCAGCGAGTCGGCGTTGACCGCCACCGGGAGGACCACGGGAGTGTCCCCGTCACCGGCGAGCTCCCGAGCGGTGTCGGCGACGAGCAGGTCCATCTCGCGAGCCAGGCGCAGGACGGCGCGGCCGGGGTCGGTGACCTGCACGGGCTTGGAGCGCACGAGCAGGACCCGGCCGGTCGCCTGCTCCAACGCCTTGAGGCGCTGGCTGATCGCCGACGGGGTGACGTGCAGGTCCCGAGCCGCACCTTCGAGGGTCCCGGCATCGACGGCGGCGCGCAGCGCCCGCAGCTGGGCGAGGTCGAGGTCCATGAAGCGACGCTAATGCGGACGAAGAATGTTGCGCTGGACTTCACCTCGGAGGGGCGGTCATCCTCGACCCGTGGACCCCGGACTGCTCGCCGCCTTCTCGGGCCTCGGCCTCGGACTCGGCCTCATCGTCGCGATCGGCGCGCAGAACGCGTTCGTGCTCCGTCAGGGCTTGCGGGGTGAGCACGTGGTGCCCGTGGTCGCCGTGTGCGCGGTGTCCGACGTCGTCCTCATCGCCGGCGGCGTGGCGGGCACCGGGGCGCTGCTCGAACGGGTCCCCGAGCTGGTCGACGTCATGCGCTGGGCCGGCGCCGCCTTCCTCCTCGGGTACGCCGCGCTCGCGGCGCGGCGGGCACTGCGTCCCGAAGGTGGACTGCGGGCCGAAGCGGCCGATCGTGCACCGCTCACGACGGTGCTGCTCACGGCCGCAGCGCTCACCTGGCTCAACCCGCACGTCTACCTCGACACGGTGGTGCTCCTCGGCTCGGTGGCTGCGACCCACGACGAGCTGCGCTGGCACTTCGGCGCGGGCGCAGCCGTGGGCAGCGTGGTGTGGTTCACCACCCTGGGCACCGGTGCCCGCCTGCTCCGCCCGGTCTTCGCCCGGCCCGGCGCCTGGCGAGCGCTCGACGCGGTCATCGCCGCGGTGATGGTGGTGCTCGCCGTCGGCCTGGCTCGCACCGGCTGAGCCGCTGCACCCGCAGCCGGGGCGGGCTGAGGAGCGTCGCGCGGCCTACGGCTCGCCGGCGTGGGCCTGCTCGAGCGTCGCGATGTCGATCTTGCCCATCTGGAGCATCGCCGCCATCGCTCGCTTGTTCGCGTCCGTCGAGTAGTCGCCGCAGAGCTCCTCGAGGCGCTCGGGGATCACCTGCCACGACACGCCGAACCGGTCCCTGCACCAGCCGCACGGGCCGGGCGCGCCGCCGTCGGCGGTGAGCAGCTCCCAGTACCGGTCGACCTCGTCCTGGGTCTCGACCCGCAGGTAGAAGGAGAACGCGTCATCGAGGCTGAGCGTCGTGTCGGCGTTCAGGCCGATCACGGGGAGCCCGGCGACGGTGAACTCGACGATGAACTCCGAGCCCTCGGTCACCCCCGGCACGCCATCGGGAGCGGTGAGCACGTTGGTCACCGAGGACTCGGGGATGTGCTCGGCGTAGAACCTGGCCGCCTCGGCGGCCTGGTTGTTTCCGAACCACAGGTGGGGTCGAACGCTGGTCATCGTGTCTCCTCGTCGATCGGTCACCGGACGTGCGACAGCCTCGTGCGAGACGCCGTTGCCGGTGTCGACGGCGCTGCCCACCGAGAATCATCGGTCCACGACCGGCCGTCGAATGAGGGAGATGGCGTTCGCCGCCGTACCGTCGGAGCACAGACCGACTGCGAACGAGAGTGACTCCCATGGCCAAGGCGAAGAAGGTTGACTCCCAGTGGTCCAAGGGCTCGGCCAGCGTCGATGACCTGGCCCCTCGGGAACGCCTCGCACACGAGATCGTCTCCGAGCACGCCGACCTGCTCCCCTCGGTCGAGCGGATCATGGCCGCTGAGCTCACCGAGGAGCAGGCCATCGTCGCGCTGACCGCGTTCCGCGACTCGATCGGCGTCGCCGGCGACCCCAACCGGGACCCCCGCGTCTCGATCGCCAACGCCGCAGGCTGAGCGAGCGGCCGAGCGCTCGCCCGGTTTCCTAGGGTTCCGGGCGACACGCGGAGGGACGATGAGAAGCAACGATGCGATCGGCGGGGATCCGGTGTTCGACGCGGCGAGGCTGGCAGCCGTCCGCGCGACCGGGCTGTTGGACACCGGCGCCGAGGAGCCCTTCGACAACCTGACCCGTGTCGCGGCCCGGGTGCTGTCGGTGCCGTTCGCGTTCGTGACCATCGTCGACGACCAGCGGTCGTTCTGGAAGAGCTGCTACGGGGTGGCCGCGACCGACCCGGCGGATCGCCAGAACACGGTGCAGGAGTCGTTCTGCCAGTACGTCGTGCGCAGCGATGGCCCGTTCGTGGTGGGCGATGCCGCGGGCAACCCGGTCACCCAGGACAATCCCTCGATCGAGAGCATGGGTGTACGGGCCTGGGCCGGTTGGCCGATCCGCTCACCCGAGGGACACGTGCTCGGGACGTTCTGCGCCGTGGATGTCGAGGAGCGGGACTGGAGCGACGACGACGCCGAGCTGTTGGCGCTGCTGGCGGGTGCAGCAGGCAACGAGATCCGTCTCCGCGGCACCGCCGAAGACGCCGAGGCAGAGGCCGCCCGTCTACGGGCGAGCCTGCTGCCGCCGAAGCTGCCGGACGTCGCCGGCCTCGACGTCGCTGCGCTGCACCGGTCGGCCGGTGGTCCGGATCGCGTGCTCGGCGACTTCTACGACGTGTTCTCCAGCAGCCGTGGACGCTGGCACGTGGTGCTCGGCGACGTGTGCGGCAGCGGCATCGAAGCTGCTTCGGTCGCGGCGCTGGCCCGCTGGGCGTACCACGCCCTCGCTGAAGTCGAGGACGAACCCGCCGACATCTTCCCGCAGATGAACGAGGTGCTCTACCGGCAGGCGGGCGGGCGCTTCCTGACGATGCAGGCGCTGAGCTTCACCCGCTCGCCGCACGAGCACGCCCTCGGGGTGTCGTTCGCGAGCGCCGGCCACCACCCGGCGCTCATCCGGCGAGCGGACGGGACCGTCGAGGAGGTCGCCGTCAACGGGTGGATGCTCGGAGCGTTCGACAGCCTGCGGGTCGGCACGACCGCGCTCGAGCTCG
>DMTU01000330.1:0-264 GCA_003476595.1 Acidimicrobiaceae bacterium
GCGGGCCTTGTTGTCGCTGCCGTCCAGATCGAGCATGGCCTGGTCGATGCCGCGCTGGTCGGCTGCCTCCATCCCGAGGACGGCGTCGGCGATGTCGCCGTTCACGTTGTCCACCGCGTCGAGGACGCCCTTGCCGCCGAAGCGGTCGCCGCCGTCGCGCAGCTCGACGGCCTCGAACTGGCCGGTGGACGCGCCCGAGGGGACGATGGCCCGGCCGGTCGCGCCCGACTCCAGCTCGACCTCGACCTCGACGGTCGGGTTGCC
>DMTU01000330.1:440-931 GCA_003476595.1 Acidimicrobiaceae bacterium
TCGACCTCGACGGTCGGGTTGCCACGGGAGTCGAGGACCTCACGGCCCTCCACGTGTTCGATGCTCGTCATGTGCTCTCTCGCCGGTCGGGTGCGCGTGTTGGACCTGTTGCTGGTGTGGGGAACGTTACCGCTGGGGAAATGGACTCGAAGGGATCACGACCGGATGGCCGCCCCGGGCCCGGACGTAGGATCCCCGTCGGTGACCACGGCCGACTCCCTGCTGGACGAGCTGGACGCCGTCGCCGGGTCGTTCGCGCTGCACCTGCGCACCCGGGACGTCGCACGGGGCGTCGACGTCCTGCGTCAGGTCGCCGACGCCGTCCGCAGCACCGTCCGCGACGGCGTGGTCCCCCCTCGCACGTCGCCGGTCGCTCCCCTGCCCGACGGGCCGATCGTGCGCCTCGACGACCTGCCCACCGACCCGCTCACCCGCCGGCGCGTGGGCGACATCGTGGACGACCTGGTCGCCGAGGCCGGCTTCGAGCGCGG
>DMTU01000330.1:1097-4186 GCA_003476595.1 Acidimicrobiaceae bacterium
CCTGTGCGAGGTGGACGGCCTGGCCGACCTCGACGACTGCCCCCGCGCCGTCGTGCTGCGCCTCTTCCCGAGCCCGCGGGGCAGCGCCGGCCACCTCCCCGCCGGCTGGATCGACCTCGCCGCCGAGTGGGTGTTCGGCGACCAGGACCCCGAGACCGTGGTCCGGCTCCGGGTGCTCGGCGTCGAGGCGTCGGTGATGGCCAAGGAGGCAGCGGGCATCCTGCACGGCTGCGCCCGGGCGCGCGCGTGGTGCGACGTCGTCACCGGCGACGTGGCCGGGCGCGTCCGCACGGCCTCGATCAGCTTCGGCGTCGCCCCCCACGTCGCCGTGGCGGCCGGTGGGCCGCGCTGCGACGACGCCGGGCTGCTCGCCCGCTTCGAGCTCCTGGCCGACGTGGCGCGCGACCACGCCGCACCCGCGCCCCGCGGACGGGCCGAGGACCGCGTCGCGTACGCCTGCCTCGACTTCGAGGAGACGTTCGGCGACCTCGGCACCGGCCTGTCGGGCGCGCCCTGGACCGACGAGTCGGGGGCGTCGCCGAACCGGGTGGCCGGCCGCCTGGTGGATCGACGGATCCCCGAGGTGTTCGCCTTCCAGGTGCTCGGCCCCGGACACGTCGCGACGCTCGGCGACGAGGGCCGGGACCTGCGCCCCATCGGTGAGGACCGGTGGGAGCTGGCGCTGGGCGACCCGGAGGACTGGCTACCGGCGACGGCGCTGCGCGACGAGGTCCGGCGCGAGGGCTGGCAGCTGCTCGCGCCGCTGCTCGTGCGCGACGCCGACCTCGACGACGAGCTGGCCGACGCGGGCGCCTCGGCCGACCCCACCGCTCCAGCCGGCAGCGAAGCCGGAGATGGCGCCTGGACCACCGGGCTGCCCGATCTGTCGACGATCGTGATCGAGCCGCACTCCCACCCACGTCGGGGCAGCCGGCTCTCCGTGCTGGAGCTGGCCGCCTGGCTGGCGGGCGAGCCGCACTCCGACGATCCGGCCAACGTCGCGCCGGTGCTGCGCGTCTACGCGCGGGAGCTGGCCGCCGGCATCGACGACCCGCTGCGCCAGACCCTGCGGGACCGAGGGTCGCGCCTGGCCGCGACCGGCGGCGCCGACGCCGCCATCGAGCAGCGGCGGTCCTGGGTGCTGGCCGACCGGCTGCTCCGCCTCCACGCGTCGGCGTGGCTGGGCGCCGCGGGCCTCAGCGAATCAGCCGATCGCCTCCGCACGCTGGAGTCGATCGCCACCGACACCCAGCTGGTCCGGGGCGTGCACCTGCTCGGCAACGCGATCGGCACCGCCAGCCGGCGTCTGGAGACCACCCGCGCCATCGCCGGCGAGCGCGCCGACCTCGTGGATGCGCTGGCCTGGGAGATCTGGGAGGACGTCTGCCAGCGCTCGGGTGGGGCTGCCATCGCCGAGGCCGTGGTCCACGGGGTGCCCGGCTCGCTGACCTTCGCCACCGACCAGCGGGTGATGGAGCTGTCGAGGGATCCGGACCACCGCGTCGAGGTCGAGGCCTCGACCCGAGGGCTCGGCGACGAGGTCTGGTCCACGGCACTGGCCGAGGTCGCGGCGATGGCGTGGCGCACCGGTTGGGCGGCAGCGGAGGCCTTCGTGCACCACGAGTCCACGTTCTCCGTGCGGACGACGCTGCGCCGCACCCTCCAGGAGATCCTGGCCGACGACGACGACATCGCCCTCGACATGCTGCTCGACGACATCGACACGACCGCCCGCGACACGATCGCCCGGCTGCTGCTCGTGGGCGACGACGAGAGCGACTACTGGGACAAGGCGATGGCGGCGTGCGCCGGCGTCGACGGCGGGCAGGACTGGTTGCGGGCCGTGGAGGAGACCCGGGCGGTGCTCGGCCCCTTGCTGTGCGACGAGGCGATCCAGATGGCTCGGGACCAGGTCGGCGAGTGGGCGGCCCGGGCGCCCGAGCTGGTCAGCCGCGCCGTCGTGGCGTCGGTGACGCGGGAGGCGTGCAGCATCGCCGGTCGCGGGGTCATCGCGCGCGTCGCCGCCGAGGCCCTCGCCCGGGGTGCGAGCGAGCCCGAGGCCGAGATCGCAGCGCTGGACGCGGTGGCCGCGCTGACCGACTCCCTCGGCCAGGACGCCGTCACCGTGCTGGACGAGCTGATCGAGCTCGACGGGTAGGCGTCAGCCCTCGTCGGCTGCCTCGAGCTCCATGGCCGCGTCGCGGAGCCGGTCGGTGGCGGCGCGCAGCGCGGCCTCGGCGTCGATGCCCTGGGCGCGGGCGTGGGCCACCAGGGACAGCAGGGCGGTGCCGAGCTCACCGTCGGGATCGGCCGGTGCGGGCACCGGCGCGCCGATGCGCTCGGCCTTGGACAGCACCTTGTGGGCGTAGAGCAGCGACGGCAGCGCCTTCGGGATGCCGTCCATCACCGAACCCCGGCCCTTCTCCTCCCGCTTGATCTCCTCCCACGTCCGGGTGATCGAACCGTGGTCGTCGGCGGCGTCGCCGAACACGTGGGGGTGGCGTCGGTGGAGCTTGTCGTGGATGCCCCGGGCCACGTCGGCCAGGGTGAACGCCCCGGACTCGGCCGCGATGGTGGCGTGGAAGACGACCTGGAAGAGCAGGTCGCCCAGCTCCTCCTCGAGGTCCTCGACGCCGTCGCCCGACTCCGGGTCGTAGGCCGCGATGGCCTCCACGACCTCGTAGGTCTCCTCCACCACGTACCGGGTGAGGCTCGCATGGGTCTGTTCCCGATCCCACGGGCACTGCTCGCGCAGCGTGCGCACCAGCTCGGTGAAGCGCACGAGCTCGGCGGCGACCGGCGTGGCGACCGCCGGGATGAACACGGAGGTGAGGTGGTCGGCCTCGACGGCGCGGTCGAGGTCGGCCCAGGCCACCTCGACCACGTGCTGGTCGGGCAGGCCGAGGCGCTGCAGGACGACGGCGGACTCGGGCTCGTCGTCCTCGAAGGCCAGCTTCAGGTCCGAGAGCACGTGGTTGGCGTGGCAGTGGGCGACCAGGAGCGGGCCGGGCGCACCCGCAGCGTCGATCGCGAAGCGGTGGCCGTCGACGAGCCGGACGCCGGCCTCGACCGGGTCCACGCCGAGGTGG
>DMTU01000330.1:4257-8404 GCA_003476595.1 Acidimicrobiaceae bacterium
AAGGTGGGCCCAGGCGAGGTCCAGGAAGGACATGCCCGGCACGAGCTCGACCTCGACGCGCTCGTCGCCGAGCAGTGCGGCGACCGCGCGCTCGAGGACGTGGGGTGAGCCGGGCACGGCGTAGGCGACCTCGCCGTGGCGGGCCGCTGCGGCGACGAGGTCCTCCACGATGGCGGCGTAGACGTCGTCGAAGGTGGCCGCCGACTCGTAGTGGTGGTCGAAGGACGGATCCGCCGACCACGGTCCGGCTGCCGGGTGGCGGTGGGTGCGGAGGAACCGGACGGGCGCGGCGGCGAGCCGGGCAGCGGCGCCGACGGTGGTGAGGTCGGGTCCGGCCGGGCCGAGGCCGACCACCGCGACGCGGGGCCGGGCCGACCGGGGGGCCGGGCCAGCCACGGCTCAGGCTCCGGTGAGCGGGGCCGGGCGGGGGCCGACCGGGCCGACGACCTGGACGATGCCGCCCTGCAGCACCTCGGTGGTCCCGAACTTCGGGTTCACCGACACCTCGGGGGCCTCGACGCCGAGCTGGAGGGGGAACGGCAGCCGCTCCTGGAAGGCGAGGTCGGTGGCGAGGCGCCGACGGAAGTCGTCGGGGTACTCGCCGAAGATCCGCTGGCCGTCGGGGCCGGTGAACTGCTGGTCGAGCTGGGCGATGATGCCGTCGATCTCGCCGTCGTCCGGGTCGGCGAGCGCCTCGCCGCTGACGCCGGCGGCGGCCAGGTCGACCTCGTTGTCGGCGGCGAGGTCCCGGGCGTCGGCCAGCATGGTGCGGGCCTGCTCGGAAACGATGCGGTGGGAGAGCACGAAGGACACCAGCGCCGAGGCCCGGCGGCCCTCGCTGCCGATGTCGGGCACGCCGATGGCCTGGAGCATGGCCGGGTTCGCCGCCCACTCCTCGACCTCGGCGGCGAGGTCGCTGCTCGACACGGTGGTGTCGCCCACCGTGGCTGCCGGCGTGCCCCCGATGGTGGGGCCACCGAGCTCGCCGTCACCGGCGCAGGCGCCGGCGACCAGGCTCAGCGCGAGCAGCGCCAGGGCGGGCAGGAGGCGGGGGCGGCGGGTGGTGCGCACGATCGCCGATGCTAGGAGCCGCGCCCGGTGGAGCGTGAACCGCCGGTTCTGGCCTACATCGATGACCGCATGGCGGGACATCCGTAGGCCAGAACGAGAGGGCTACTCGGGTGGGAGGAGGTGGCGCAGGAAGGTGACGAGGTCGGCGGTCGGGTCCGAGCCCTTGGCCATCGGGACCTCGAGCAGGCCGGTGTCGGGCTTGTGGATCGCCTTGGGGGCGATGCGCTTGAGGCGGGTCTGCTGGCTGGCCTTGAGCGGGACCGGGCTGAGGCGGGCCTTGTACGCCGGGCCCATGAACCCGTCGCCGGTGACGACGGTGACCTCGGTGACGCCCACCCGATGGCACTCGGCGCGCAGCCGGGCGACCGACAGCAGGGCCTTGGCCGGATCGGGGATGGGGCCGTAGCGGTCCTCCCACTCCCGGGCGATGTCGTCGACCTCGGCGTCGGTCGTGACCGCGGCGAGGCGCCGGTACGCCTCGAGGCGCAGCTCCTCGCGCTCGACGTAGGCAGGTGGCAGGTGGGCGGGCTCGAGGGTCTCGATCTTGACCTCGGCCGGCTCGCGCACCGGCTCGCCCTTCAGCTCGGCGACCGCCTCGGTGACCATCTGGCAGTAGAGGTCGTAGCCGACGGCGGCGATGTGACCGGACTGCCCGGTGCCGAGCAGGTTGCCCGCGCCGCGGATCTCGAGGTCGCGCATGGCGATCTTGAAGCCCGAGCCCAGCTCGGTGGACTCGCCGATGGTGCGGAGCCGCTCGTAGGCCTCCTCGGACAGCACCATGTCCTGGGGGTGGAAGAGGTAGGCGTAGGCCCGGCTGCCGGAGCGGCCGACGCGCCCTCGGATCTGGTGCAGCTGGCCGAGGCCGAGCAGGTCGGCCCGCTCGACCACGAGCGTGTTCACCGTCGGCATGTCGATGCCCGACTCGATGATCGTCGTGCAGACGAGGACGTCGAAGCGGCCCTCCCAGAAGTCGATGACCACCTGCTCGAGGGTGCCCTCGTCCATCTGGCCGTGCGCCACCGCGATGCGCGCCTCGGGCACGATCTCTCGCAGCTCCTCGGCCTTCTGATCGATGTCGCGCACCCGGTTGTGGACGTAGAAGACCTGGCCCTCGCGGAGCAGCTCGCGGCGGATGGCCTCGGCGACGGCCCGCTCGTCGAACTCGCCGACGTAGGTGAGGATCGGCTGGCGGTCGGCCGGCGGGGTCTCGAGCAGGCTCATGTCGCGGATGCCGGTGAGGCTCATCTCGAGCGTGCGCGGGATGGGCGTGGCGGTGAGGGTGAGCACGTCGACGTCGTGCTTGAACTCCTTGATCCGCTCCTTGTGCTTCACGCCGAAGCGCTGCTCCTCGTCGACCACGAGGAGCCCGAGGTCGTGGAAGGAGACGTCCTTGTTCAGCAGGCGGTGCGTGCCGACCACGATGTCGACGGCCCCCGTGCGGCAGCCCTCCATGACCGCCTTGGCCTGGCCGGCGGTGAGGAACCGCGACAGCACCTCGACCCGCACCGGGTAGTCGGCGAAGCGCTCGGAGAAGGTCTGGAAGTGCTGCTGGGCGAGCAGCGTGGTGGGCACGAGCACGGCGACCTGCTTGCCGTCCTGGACCGCCTTGAACACGGCCCGGAGGGCGACCTCGGTCTTGCCGAAGCCGACGTCGCCGACGACGAGGCGGTCCATCGGCGCCTCGATCTCCATGTCGCCCTTGATCTCCTCGACGGCGCGGAGCTGGTCGGGCGTGGGCTCGTAGGGGAAGGCGTCCTCGAACTGCTGCTGCCAGGGGGTGTCCCCCGCGAACGCATGACCGCCGGCCGCCAGGCGCTTCTGGTAGAGCACCACCAGCTCCTGGGCGATCTCGTTGACCACGCTGCGGACGCGGGCCTTGGTCTTGGACCAGGCATCGCCCCCGAGGCGGGTGAGCGAGGGGGCGTCGCCACCGGTGTAGTGGCGGACGGCGTCGATCTGGTCCGACGGCACGTAGAGCTTGTCGCCGTCGCGGTACTCGAGCAGCAGGTAGTCGCGCTCGACACCGGCGATGGCGCGCTTGACCATGCCGCCGTAGCGGGCGACGCCGTGCTGGTGGTGCACGACGTGGTCACCGGCCTGGAGGTCGTCGAAGAACTTCTGGGCGTCGCGGCGACGGCGCTTGGCCTTGCGGTGGCTGCGGCGTCGGCCGGTGAGGTCGGACTCGGCCAGCAGCGCCAGGCGGACGCCCGGCAGGATGCAGCCCCGCTCCAGCGGCGCGACGACGATCTCGGCCTCGACCCCGGCTTCGGAGACCAGCTCGCGCAGGCGGGCGGCCGAGCCCTCGCCGTCGGCGGCGATGACGATGCGGTAGCCGTCGGCGCGCAGGTCGCGCAGCTGGGCCCGCCGGCGGTCCTCGTCGCCGGACGCGACCTGGAACGTCATCGCCTGCACGGTCGGGGTGTCCGGGCCCTCGGGCGAGGTGGTCAGGTGCCAGGTGGCGGCGGTGGCGTGCGACAGCACCCGCTCGAAGGGCAGGTGGAGCGGCGGGAAGTCATGGGCCTCGCCGTCGGACACCGCGCCCCAGGTCTTGGCCAGGGTCTGGGCGAGGTCGGCCTCCTCGGCGAGGAAGTCGGCGGCGCGGTCGCGCATCCGGCGGGGCTCGACCAGCAGGATCTGGGCGTCCTCGGGCAGGAGGTCGGCCAGCACCCGCTTCTCCGGCGCCAGCCACGGCAGCCAGGACTCCATCCCGTCGAAGAGCTGGCCCTCGGCGATGCGCTCCCACTGCTCCCGGCCCCACGGTTCGCGCGCGATGAGACCCTCGGCCCGCTCCCGCACCGCGGCGCTGGGGAGCAGCTCGCGGCAGGGCAGGATCTCCACCGCGTCGACGTCGTCGGTGGTGCGCTGGTCGGTGACCGAGAACTCGGTGAGGCGGTCGACCTCGTCGCCCCACAGGTCGATGCGCACGGGGCGGTCGGCGGTGGCGGGGAACACGTCGACGATGGAGCCGCGGACGGCGACCTCGCCGCGGTGCTCGACCTGGTACTCGCGCCGGTAGCCGAACTCGACGAGGCTGGTGACCAGCCCCTCGATGTCGACCTCGTCGCCCTTGGTGATG
>DMTU01000330.1:8505-8794 GCA_003476595.1 Acidimicrobiaceae bacterium
CTTGGTGATGCAGACCGGCTCGATGTTCTCGACGCCGGGGGCGAGGCGCTGGATCAGTGCCCGCACGGACGTCACCACCACGTCGGGCAGCTGGGCGGGATCGTCGCGGCCGGCGCCGAGGCGGTGCAGGGTCTTGAGCCGACGACCCATGGTCTCGATGGCCGGGCTGACCCGCTCGAAGGGCAGGGTCTCCCACGCCGGGAAGTGCTCGACGGCGTCGGCGCCGAGCAGCGCCTGCAGGTCGTTGACCAGCCGCTCGGCGTCGGCCGTGGCTGCGGTGGCGACCACG
>DMTU01000330.1:8921-9799 GCA_003476595.1 Acidimicrobiaceae bacterium
GTCGTTCACGAGGCGTTCGGCGTCGGCCGTGGCCGCGGTGGCGACCACGATGGGCCGCCGGGTGGAGCGGGCCGCCAGGCCGGCGACCACCAGGGCGCGCGCCGGTTCCGGCACCGCCAGCACCGCGTCCTTGCGGCCGAGGACGGCCAGCAGCCCGGGCTCGTCCCGGGCGACGGTGGGGAGGTGCCGCAGGTCGTCCGTGGGGGCGAGCGACGGGGCGGCGGTCACTCGCCCGAGGCTATCCGGGCCGACGAGCGACTCATTCCTTGCGCGCGATGCGACCGTGCACGGTCGACCCGCGCGCGAAGAACGGAGCTAGTCCTTGCGGTTGTAGCGCTCCATGGCCCGGTCGATGCCGTCGGCGAGGATCAGCTCGACGGCGTCGGCGGCCTCGGCGATGCACACGTCGAGCTCCTCGCGCTCGCGCTTGCCCGGCTTGCGCAGCACGTGGTCGGCGCCCTGCTGGCTGCTCGGCGGCTTGTCGACACCGATGCGGATGCGGAGGAACTCGTCGGTCTGCAGGTTGGCCTTGATGGACCGCAAGCCCTTGTTGCCGGCCAGGCCGCCGCCCGCCTTCACCTTGAGCCGGCCGACGGGCAGGTCGAGCTCGTCGTGGACGACCACGACCTTGCCCGGGTCGTCGATCCCGTGGCGCAGGACCAGGGCCCGGGCGGCTCGGCCCGCCTCGTTGTAGTACGTGGTCGGGAACGCCACCACGAGGCGGCGCATGGTGGGCGCCGGTCGCAGCTCGGCGACCTCGGCGTGCTCCTTGCGCGAGTGCGCGAGGCGCTCGCCGTTGCGGTCCGCCAGCAGCGCGACGCAGTCGGCGCCCACGTTGTGGCGGGTGCGTGCGTACTGGAGCCCCGGGTTGCCGAGGC
>DMTU01000330.1:9955-12977 GCA_003476595.1 Acidimicrobiaceae bacterium
CGGCGTCGTCGCCGCCTTCGGCCTCGGCACCGTCCTCGCCCTCGGCGTCCTCGCCCTCGGTGGGCTCGTCCACGTCGCCGGCGACCTCTTCGACGTCGGCCAGCAGCTCCTCTTCGGACATGGGCACGGACGCGACCACGACAGCGTCCTCGGGATCGGTGAGCAGCTCGACCCCGTCGGGCAGCTCGATCTGGCCGGCCCGGATGGGCTCGTCCACCGAGAGCGGGGCCAGGTCGACCAGGAACTCGTTCGGGATGGTGCCCGGCTTGGCCGAGACCTCGAGCATGAACAGGTTCTGGTCGATGACCAGGCCCTTGAGGTGGTCGTCCTCGCTGTCGGCGAGCACGATCGGCACCTCGACGTCGATGGTCTTGTTGACGTCGATGAGGATGAAGTCCACGTGGGTGACGTCACGGCGCACCGGGTGGCGCTGCATGTCGTAGACCATCGTCAGCTTCTTCTCGCCGTCGACGTCGAGGTCGATGAGGGCGTTCATGCCGGCATCGGTGACCAGGGCAGCACGCAGCTCGCTCCACTCCACGGCGATGGGCTTGGGCTCGGTGTCGAGGCCGTAGACGACCGCCGGGATCTTGCCCTCGGCGCGGAGGCGGCGCGAGGAGCGGGAGCCGGTGGGGCGCCCGGTCTCGGCCGTGAGGATGATCTGGTCTGCTGCCATGGGTCTACCTACAAGTCGTGCGGAACCGAACGGACGAGTGTACGGGGGTCCCCGAGCCCGGGCCAACTGCGGAGCGCTGGCGCTCAGGTCTGGTTCTTGCCGCCGAAGAGCTCGCTGACGCTGGTGTCCTCGAAGACGGCGTCGATGGCCTTGGCCAGGATCGGGGCGATCGAGTGGACCTCGAGCTTGTCGAACTGCTTCTCCGGCGGGAGCGGGAGGGTGTTCGTGCAGATCAGGCGCCCGATGCTCGAGTTCTTGATGCGATCCACGGCCGGGCCGGACAGGACCGGATGGGTGCAGGCAGCGTGGACCTCGGACGCACCGTGGGCGACCAGCTGCTCGGCGGCGGCGACCATGGTCCCGGCGGTGTCGATCATGTCGTCGATGAGCACGCAGCAGCGGCCCTCGACCTCGCCGACCACGTCGCGGGCCTCGACGGCGTTCTTGGCGCCCTTCACCCGGCGCTTGTGCACGATGGCCAGGTCGGCGTGGAGCTCGTTGGCGTACTGCTCGGCGACCTTCACCCGGCCGGCATCGGGCGAGACGACGACGAGGTCCTCGCCGAGGCTCCGCATCGCGTCGATGAGCACCGGGCGGGCCTGGAGGTGGTCGACCGGGCCGTCGAAGAAGCCCTGGATCTGCGAGGTGTGCAGGTCCACGCTCATAATGCGGTCGGCGCCGGCGGTCTTGTAGAGATCGGCGATGAGGCGCGCGGAGATGGGCTCACGGCCGCGGCCCTTCTTGTCCTGGCGCGCGTAGGGGTAGAACGGCGAAACGACCGTGATCCGCTTGGCGGAGGCCCGCTTGAGCGAATCGATCATGATCAGCTGTTCCATCAGCCAGTTGTTCAACGGGGCCGGGTGCGCCTGGATGACGAAGGCATCGGTGCCGCGCACGCTTTCGCCGGCCCGGACATAGATCTCGCCGTTGGCGAAGTCGTAGGCGTCCAGGGGCAGCAGCTCGGTCCCGAGTTCCTTGGCGATCTCCTTCGCCAGCTCCGGATGCGCGCGCCCAGCGGCAAGCACCAGCTTCTTCTCGCCGCGTGCCGTAATTTCGCTCATTTTTGCTAGCCCTCTTCTGTAGATGCCGGAGTACTGGAGGAAGTCGTGGTGGCGCCGGCGGCCNNGAAGAAGCCCTGGATCTGGCCGGAGTGCAGGTCGATGGAGACCAGGCGATCGGCACCGGCGGCCTTGAAGAGATCGGCCACGAGCTTCGCCGTGATCGGTTCGCGCCCCTCGGCCTTGCGGTCCTGGCGGGCGTAGCCGTAGAAGGGGCAGACAGCGACGATCCGCTTCGCCGAGGCCCGGCGAGCGGCGTCGATCATGATGAGCTGCTCCATGATCGAGTCGTTGATCGTGAGGCCCTCGACCGAGCTGTGGCTCTGGATGATGAAGACGTCGGCGCCGCGCACGTTGCGACCCAGCTTGGCGTGGATCTCCCCGTTGGCGAACTCCGCCAGGTTGGCCTCACCGAGCGGCTCGCTCAGCAGCGCGGCGATCTCCTCGGCGAGCGGCAGGTGCGTCCGTCCCGTGAGGAGGTGCAGCTTCTTCTTGGACACGAGCTCCATTGGGACTCCCTACCTCGGCGCGCCTGGGCCAGCATAGTGAGGGCCGGTCACCTGGCCCGCAGGGACCTCGTCGCCGGGTCCGAGCGCAGCCCACGGACCGACCACGGCGTCGTGGCCGATGCGGGCCCGCTCGGCGACGGTCTGGGACACCCGGGCCCGGTCCCCGACGACGGTGTCGGTGAGGTGCGCACCCGGTCCGACGTCGGCGCCCTCGCCGATCGTGCAGGCACCGCGCAGCATCGTGGCCGGGTAGAGCGTGACGTCGCGGCCGAGCTCGACGGTGGCGTCGACGTAGGTCTGGTCGGGGTCGACGAGGGTGACGCCGGCCCGCATCCACGCGTGGTTGATCCGCTGGCGCAGCTCGGCCTCGGCGGCGGCGAGCTGGACCCGGTCGTTGATGCCGTGGGTCTCGTCGGCGTCGTCGGCGACGAGGGTGGTGACCCGGTGGCCGGCCTCGGCGAGCACGGCGACCACGTCGGTGAGGTAGAGCTCGCCCTGGGCGTTGTCGGGCCGGATCCGGCGCAGGGCGGGCGACAGCAGGCTGCGGCGGAAGCAGAAGATGCCGGTGTTGATCTCGTCGATCTCGGCTTCCTCGGCCGTGGTGTCGGCCTGCTCCACGATGCGCTCGACGCGGTCGTCACGTCCGCGCACGATGCGTCCGTAGCCGGTGGGGTCGGGCAGGCGCGCGGTCAGCACCGTGCACGCGGCGTCGCTGTCGCGGTGGTGGGCCACGAGGGCGGCGAGCGTGGACGGACGCAGCACCGTGCACGCGGCGTCGC
>DMTU01000330.1:13134-13269 GCA_003476595.1 Acidimicrobiaceae bacterium
GGCGAGCGTGGACGGACGCAGCAGCGGGGTGTCGCCGGTGAGCACGAGCACGTCGTGGGGCTCGTCCCAGTCGTCGCTGAGCCCGGTGAGGCCGACGGAGGTGGCGTCGCCGGTGCCGCGCTGCACGGTCTGCTC
>DMTU01000146.1 GCA_003476595.1 Acidimicrobiaceae bacterium
CCGCGGCAGGTCGTCGCCCGCCTCCATCGCCAGGCCGTGCGCGGTCGCCACCGCGGCCAGCACGTCGGGGTCGCCGATGTCCTCGCCCCGCTCGAAGAGCCGGTCCCGGAGCTCGAGGGCCACGGCTTCGCCCGTGGCCGGCGACTGCTCGTAGGCGCGGCCGGTGAGCGCCAGCGCCCGGAGGGTCGAGGTCGGGAAGCGAGCCGGGTCGAAGCCGGTGAAGAGGTCCGGCGCGACCGAGCCGCGGATGTCGTCGACCTCCTCGGCGATGAAGGCCGGATCCATCGGCGCGCCGTTCACGAGCTCGAGCGGCCACGACCGCACGACGAGCACGGGCGGGACGGCCATGTGCGTGCGGAGCTCGACGAAGCGACGGAGGCCGACGTGGGTGAACGGGCACCAGACGTCGGCGAAGACCTCGACCTGCATGGGTTGCTCCTCAGCTCAGATCAGGGCGGCCAGGACGTCGACGAAGACCAGCGCGACCACGCCGATCAGCAGGACCCAGACGCCGATGCGCATGCCGAGCGACCGGCGCCGGTACGGCGAGACGTCGTCGTCGGGGTCGGACGGGGGTGTGTAGCGAGACACAGCGGCCACCGTACCGTCGGGACCGCCGCCTCCTCAGAACAGCAGCGTGAGCAGCCAGACCACCAGGGCGGCGACCGCGACCAGCGTCAGGACGAGCCCGACGGCGACGCCGACCAGCGTCCGTCGCACCGCCCGGCGGCTCTCGTCGGCGGTCGCGGCCGGGTCCCGCTCGTGGCGCTGCAGGAGGGCGACGTTGCGGTTGTTGGCCTTGAAGGCGAAGTCGAAGACCGAGCCGAGGAGCGGGATCGACCCGAACACGGCGTCGATGGCCACGTTGAGCACCATGCGGGCGACCGTCGCGCCTCGGGCACCGAGCCGCACCGCCTGGACGATCACCGCCGACGACAGCGCGAGCCCGGCGGCATCACCCAACCCGGGCACCAGACCGAGCAGCGGCTCGACCCCGAAGCGCAGGCTCGTGCCCGGCACGCGGAACTGGCTGTCCAGCAGGCGGGCGAGGCGCTCGGTCTGGGCCTCGTCGGCCTGCGTCGATGCGGTCATGGCCCGCTCCCTACCCACCGAGATCGTTCCGGGCCGCGACGACCGCGCGCGGGATGCGTGCTCCGCGGCCCAGAACGGACGGGGTCAGGGGTCGCAGACCTGGTCCTGGTAGGCGGCGAGGCGTTCGGCGACGACGGCGAAGGCGGGGTCGTCGAACACCGAGACGTCGACCTGGTCGGCGGCGAGGCGCTCGAAGTCGTAGTCGGCGTCGGCCAGCGCGCCGGCGAGCTGCGCGAAGGTGTCGTCGAGCAGCGTGAGGTCGTCGGCGAGGGGTTCGGGGGCGATGGCGGCGAAGCCCTCGAAGCGCTGGGCCAGGGCCCGGAAGCGCAGCTCCACCTCCCGCGGGTCGAGGCCGGCCTCGAACGGGTCGAGCACGGGCTCCTCGGCGGCCTGGCGGCTGCGCTGGCAGAACTCGGAGTCCGGGTCGCCCTCGAAGGTGAGGGGGGCGGTGCTACCGGTGATCTCAGGCGCGGCGTCCTCGGTCGGCTCGGGAGCCCCCTCGTCGTCGTCGCCTCCGCAGCCGGTCGCCAGGAGCAGCGCGCAGGCCGCGACGCCGACCACCGACCCGGGTCTCACGCCGACCGACGCTGCTCGAGGAGCTGGGAGACCAGCTTGCCGTCGGCCTGGCCCCGCGTGGCCTTCATGACGTGGCCGACGATGGCGCCCTGGGCCTTCTGCTCGCCGGCGCAGTACTTCTCCCACGCCTCCCCGTTGGCGGCGATGGCCTCGTCGACGATGCCCTCCAGCTCGCTGGTGTCCATCGCCTCGAAGCCACGCTCCGCAGCGATCGCCTCCGGCGCCTTGCCGGTCTCCCCCATCTCGGCCACGACCTGCTTGGCCTGGCTGGCGGTGAGCGCGCCGCTGGTCTCCAGCTCGACGAGCTGGGCCAGGTGTGCGGCAGGGACGTTGGCGGCGTGGTCGGGGTCGAGGTCGTGCTGGAGGTGGGTGAGGGTGCGGTCGGCGTCCGCGCCGGCCGCGACGGCGTCCAAGGCCAGCTCGTCGAGACCGCGGTCGACCACGATGGTCACCGACTCGTCCGGCAGGGTGCGCCCGGCCGCCTCGGCGAGGGCGGCGCGCCGCTCGGCGGGCAGGCGGGGCAGGGCGGCGTCGATAGCCTCGATGCGGGCCGGGTCCGGGACCATCGGCACGAGATCGGGCTCGGGGAAGTACCGGTAGTCCTCGGCCTCCTCCTTCGAGCGCAACATGTGGGTCCGGCCCTCGTCCTCGTTCCAGTGTCGGGTCTGCTGGATGACCCGCTCGCCGGCCTCGAGCAGGTCGACCTGGCGCAGCGCCTCGTACTCGATGGCCCGGCCGAGCGAGCGCACGGAGTTGATGTTCTTGATCTCGCAACGGGTGCCGAAGGGCGTGTCGGGCTGGTGCACCGACACGTTGGCGTCGACCCGCAGCGAGCCCTCCTCCATCTTGGCGTCGGACACGCCGGTGGCCACGAGGATGGCCCGCAGCTCGTTCACGTAGGCCTTGGCCTGCTCAGCGGTGCGGAAGTCGGGCCGGGAGACGATCTCCACCAGCGGCACGCCGCAGCGGTTGTAGTCCACGAGGGAGTAGGCGGCGTCGTGGATGCGACCCCCTCCCCCGACGTGGGTCGACTTGCCCGTGTCCTCCTCGATGTGGGCCCGCTCGATGCCGATGCGGGTGCCGTCGGGCAGGTCGAGGTGGCCGTCGACGTTGGTCGGCTGGTCGTACTGGGAGACCTGGTAGTCCTTCGGCATGTCCGGGTAGAAGTAGTTCTTCCGGGCGAAGACCGACGGGCGCACCTCGCAGTGCAGCGCCCGGCCGAGGCGCATCGCCAGCTCCATGGCCTGGGCGTTGAGCACCGGCATCGAGCCGGGCAGGCCCAGGCACACCGGGCAGACGTTGGTGTTGGGGTCGTCGCCGAACTGGTTCGGGCAGCCGCAGAAGAGCTTGGTGGCGGTGTGCAGCTCCACGTGGACCTCGAGGCCGACGACGAGTCGGTAGCCGGAGGGCAGCTCGGTGAACGCGCCCCCCTGGTCGGACGCGGTGGTGGCGGTCATCGGGCACCTCCGGGCGCAGCGGCTTCGAGGGCGGCGGCGACGCGGAACATCTGCTCCTCGCCGAGGGCGGGGGCCATCACCTGGATGCCGACGGGCAGGCCCTCGGCGCCGGTGCCGAAGGGGACCGACATGGCCGGGTGGCCGGCGAGGCTGGACGGGATCGTGCACACGTCGTTGAGGTACATGGTGAGCGGGTCGGCGGTCTTGTCGCCGAGGGGGAAGGCCACGCAGGGTGACGCCGGGCTGAGCAGCACGTCGAAGCGCTCGTAGGCGGCGTCGAAGTCGTCGATGATCATCGTGCGCACCCGCTGGGCCTTGCCGTAGTAGGCGTCGTAGTAGCCCGAGGACAGGGCGTAGGTGCCGAGCATGATGCGGCGCTTCACCTCGGCGCCGAAGCCGGCGGTGCGGGTGGCGTCGTAGGTCTCCCCCATCGTCGCCCGCTCGTCGCGCAGCCCGAAGCGCACGCCGTCGAAGCGGGCCAGGTTGGAGGACGCCTCGGCCGGGGCGATCAGGTAGTAGGCGGACAGGCCGTAGGTGGAGGCCGGCACCGAGACCACGTCGACCTTCGCGCCGGCTGCCTCGAGGGCGTCGGCGGCCTCACGGGTGCGGGTCTGGACCTCGGGCTGGAACCCACCCTCGCCGCCGAGCAGCTCCTCGACGAGGCCGATGCGCAGGCCCTCGACGCCGCGGCCGAGGGTGCCGCGCAGGTCGGGGAAGGGCTCGGGGATGCTGGTGGCGTCGAGGGGGTCGTGGCCGCCGACGACCTCCATGAGCAGGGCGGCGTCCTCCACCGTGCGGGCGAACGGGCCGATCTGGTCGAGGCTGGAGGCGAACGCGATGAGGCCGTAGCGGGAGGCCCGTCCGTAGGTCGGCTTGGCGCCGACCACGCCGCACAGGGCGGCGGGCTGGCGGATGGAGCCACCGGTGTCGGAGCCGAGGGCGATCGGGGCGAAGCCGGCCGCGACCGCGGCCGCCGACCCACCCGAGGACCCGCCGGGCACCCGACTGGTGTCGAGCGGGTTGCGGGTGGGGCCGAAGGCCGAGTTCTCCGTGGAGGAGCCCATGGCGAACTCGTCCAGGTTGGTCTTGCCGATCACGACCGCGCCGGCGTCCCGCAGGCGGGTGACGACGGTGGCGTCGTAGGGCGGGCGCCAGTCGTCGAGGATCTTCGACGAGCAGGTGGTGGGGATCCCCCGGGTGCAGAGGTTGTCCTTGAGCGCCACGGGCACGCCGGCCAGCGGACCGACGTCCTCGCCCGCGGCGATGCGGGCGTCGATCTCGTCGGCACGGGCCCGGGCCTCGTCGGCGAGCAGGTGGTTGAACGCGTGGATCTCGCCCTCGCGCTCGTCGATGCGGGCGAGGTGCTCGTCGAGGACGCTGCGGGCGCTGCGCTCGCCGGCGGCGACGGCCGCGGCGACGCCGGCGGCGGTCTGGAAGCGCTCGACCGGGCTCACGGGGCCTCCCCCAGCACGGGCGGGACCCGGAACATGCCGTCCTCTGCGGACGGGGCCTCGGCGAGGACCTCGTCGCGGTCCAGGCACGGTCGCACCTCGTCGGGGCGGACCACGTTCTCGAGCGGGTACGGGTGCGACGTCGGCGCCACGTCGTCGAGGTCCAGGGCCTCCACGTCGGCGGCGTGGTCGAGGATCGAGGCCAGCTGGCTGGTGAAGGTGTCCAGCTCGTCGTCGGTCAACGTCAGGCGGGCCAGGCGGGCCACGTGGGCGACGTCGTCGCGGCTGATGGGGGCGGTCACGGAGTGAGCCTACGGGGACGCGCCGACCTCCTCCCAGGGCGGCGGCCCCGGACGGGTCAGCCGGTGACCCGTCCGACGAAGTCCCGGATGCGCTCGATGATGAGGTCGCGGTCGTGGTCGATCGTGGCGACGTGGTAGCTGCGCTCGAGGCTGACCCGCTCGACCGGGCCGCCGAGGGTCTCGGCCAGGTGGTCCGAGGCGGTGGGTGCCACCACGTGGTCCTGGGGGCTGGTCATGATCAGCGCGGGTGCGGTGATGCCGGGGAGGCGGTCCTGCAGGTCGGCGACGGCGCCGAGCATCGACACGAGCGGGGCGAGGGGCACCTTGGCGTAGGCGGACTCGGTCACGTCGGGGTCGGCCACGTCGCTGCCGATGCCGTCCATGTAGGTCTCCCCCGCGTCGAGCATCGCCTGGAGCCCGGCCCGCATCTCCTCGCTGGGCTCGGCGGCGGCGTTGATGAGCACGAGCCCGGCGATGTCGGGGTGCTCGGCGCCGATCCAAGCCGTGAGCGTGCCGCCCATGGACAGTCCCATGGCCACGACGTGCTCGCAGCGCCCGGCGAGGCGCTGGTAGGCGGCCTCGACCTCGGCGCTCCAGTCGGCCCACGAGGTCGTGTTCATGTCCTCGACGGTGGTGCCGTGGCCGGGCAGCCGGGGCATCTCCACGCTGTGGCCGTCGTCGGCCATGGCCTCGGCGATGAGGCGCATCGACGACGGGTTGCCGGTGAACCCGTGGATCACCAGGCAGCCGACGGGACCACCGTCGACGGAGAGCGGTTCGGCTTCGGGGAGGACGTCGGGCGCAGTCATCGCGCGGAGGTTACGCCGGTTGGAAGTCAGAAGCCGCCGGAGATGTTGACGGCGGCGGGGCCGAGGATGACCACGAACAGGGCCGGCAGGATGCAGAACACCAGCGGGAACGTGATCTTCACCGGCACCTGCATGGCTCGCTCCTCGGCCCGGGCCCGGCGCTTGTCGCGGAGCTCGAGGGCCTGGAGGCGAAGGATGTTGGCCAGCGGGAAGCCGTGCTTCTCGGCCTGGCGCACGGCGGTGACGAACTGGCGCAGGTCGGCGACGTCGGTGCGGTCGGACATGGCCTGGAGCGCCTCGCCGCGGGACAGGCCCAGC
Organism: Acidimicrobiaceae bacterium; assembly: GCA_003476595.1. Classification (GTDB taxonomy): domain Bacteria; phylum Actinomycetota; class Acidimicrobiia; order Acidimicrobiales; family Salinilacustritrichaceae; genus Salinilacustrithrix. The sequence goes on from DMTU01000146.1 coordinate 6,006, forward strand.
TGCATGTCGTTGACGGCCTTGAGCAGCTCGGTGGCGAGGATGCCCCGACCCTCCTGACCGGCCCGCAGGACGGCGCCGTCGAAGGACATGCCGGCCTCCACCGTCACGGTGAGCTGGTCGAGCACGTCGGGCAGCTCGTTGGTGATGGCCTTGCGGCGGTCATCGGCCATCCGCTTGATCTTGGCGTCGGGGGCCATGGTCAACAGGACGACCATGAGGCCGGCGACGAGCAGGTTGGTGCGGCTGGCGCCGGCGCTGGACAGGTAGGCCGAGGCACCGAAGAGCCCGAGCGCGAAGCCGGCGATCTGCATGCCGATGATGACCTCGGGCCGCCAGCGCTTGTCGAGATCGGCGACGCGGAGCGTCTTGGCGGTGGCGTCGAGCATGCCGCTCGGCAGGTAGCGGCCGAACCGGCCGGCGAGGCCGTGCATCAACGGGTTGACGACGCGGGTGAGGAACGAGCCCTGGAGCTCGAGCTCCCGGGACGTGGGGATGACGTCCTCGGGGTCCATGCCGATGGCGACGACCTTGGGCTCCGGCTTGAGCGCCCAGAAGGCCAGGGCCAGACCACCGACGACGAAGACGGCTGCGAGGTAGACGATTCCCATGATCAGAACTCCGGGTTCACGAGCTTCTTCAGCCAGAGGCCGCCGCAGGCGAGCATGAAGCCGGCGGCGCCGAGCATCGCCTGCCCGATGCCCGAGGAGAACATCGGCTTGATGTAGTCCGGGTTCGAGCTGAAGATGAACCCGAACAGGCCGAAGGGCAGGACGAACAGGACCAGGGCGGAGATCTTGCCCTCGGCGGTGAGGGCGTCGACCTGGCGCTTGATGCGCGTCCGGGCCCGGATCGTCTCGCCGACCTGCTCGATGATCTCGGACAGGTTGCCGCCGACGCTGGCCTGGATCTTGATGGCGTCGACGACCCAGTCGAAGTCCTTGGCGCCGATCCGGTACGACATGGCCTGGAGGGCGTCCTCGAGGCTGCGGCCGAGGCGGGTCTCCATGACGACCCGCTGGAACTCCTCGCTGGTCGGCGAGTCCGTCTCCCGGGCCACCGAGTCCAGCGTCTGGCCGAGGCCGTAGCCGGCGGTGAGCGAGCCGGCCATGAGCTGCAGCGTGTCGCCGAGCTGGTTCACGAACTGCTTGCGCCGGCGGCCGATCTTGAACTTGAGGAACAGCGGGATGCCGAGCCCGACCGGGATGGCCATCAGCAGGAAGTAGGGGATGCCGAACAGCAGGACGCCGACGAACAGGGCGGCGATCGCCACACCGAGGCAGACCACCACGAACTCGTTCGAGCGCATGGCCAGCCCGGCCCGGTCGAGGGTGTCGTCGAGGGAGCGACCGCGGTTGTTCTTCTCCAGGACCTGGGCCGAGATCCCCTCGAGGCGCTCCTGCACGCCGCTCTTGCGCTTCGTCTTCTGCTGCTTGGCCAGCTCCTTCTGCTGGCGGCGCTGCTCGCGGCGCTCGACGGCCTGTTCCGACCCCCGCATGCCGTTCAGCAGGAGCAGGGCGCCGAGGCTGACGCCGAGGGCGGCGGCGACCGGGACCCAGGCGCCGGCGAGGATGCCGGCACCGGGCACGACCCGCGTCTCGTCGGCGACGTCGGGTACGAACTGGCGCACGGCGGCGTGCTCGAAGGTGGTGCTGACGGCGATGTCGGGGGCGTCGGCCATGGCGATGGTGAGCTCCGCGCTCTCGCCTTCGGAGCCCGAGGTCCAGCGGAGCTCGAAGAGCCCGCCGAGGCCGGCGCCGATCTCGGTGAGGACCTCGCGGAACTGCGCCGACTGCTCGATGGCGAGGACGTCGCCGCCGGCGGCGTCGGCGAAGGCCTGCAGGGTGCCGAGGTCCTGGTCGGGCGTCTGCAGGGCGACGAAGGAGGTGGCGACGGGCGTGGAGGCGAAGCGCTCGACGACGGCGTCGGCGGCGGTGTCGCTGGCGGAGTCGGCGCCGTCGGCGAGGACCACCAGGGCGTTGGTCCCGCCCCGCGAGGCGAGCTGGGCGATGCTGCGGTCGAGGCCGTCGAACAGGGCCGTGCCGCCGGCGGCGATGAGCCCGTCCACGGCGGCCTGCAGCGAGGCCCGGTCGGTGGAGAAGGGGTGCTGGATGACGGCCGAGTCACCGAAGCTGATGATGGACACGGGCACGTCGGCCGGGAGGGTCTCGAGCAGGTCGGCGACGGCGGCCTTGGCCTGCTGCATCGGCTCACCGGCCATGGAGCCGGAGACGTCGACGGCGACGACCAGGTTCAGGTCGTTGGTGCGCAGGCGCACCACGTCGACGTTCTGCTCCTCGCCGTCCTCGACGACCGTGAAGGCGGCCTCGGGGTCACCGGTGACGGTGGGGCCGGACACGACGGCGCGCACCAGCGGGAAGCCGTTGGCGTCGATGCTGCGGACCTCGAGGCCCTCGGACTGCGCGGCGACCGGCGTGGCCCCCGTGACCAGCAGCGCCGCGAGGGCGAGCAGGCCGGCGAGCAGGCGGGCGGTGCGGGATCGGGGGCTCATTCCTGGTTCCCTCCGAAGATGCGTTCCTCGAACTCGATCCCCAGCTCCTTGATGTGCTCGATGAAGCGGGGCCGGTAGCCGGTGGGGCGCAGGACGCCGAGCACCCGGCCGCTGGCGTCGAGGCCGGGCGAGTAGTCGAAGTCGAAGATCGGCAGGACCTCGATGTCGTCGCCGACGACGCGGCCGACCTCGCAGATCTGCACGATGCGGCGGCTGCCGTCGCGCAGGCGGCCGATCTGGACGACCAGGTCGATGGCGCCGGCGATCTGCTGGCGGATGGCCTGCATCGGGAACTCGATGCCGGCCATGAGCACCATGGTCTCGAGGCGGGTCATGGCGTCGCGGGGCGTGTTGGCGTGCAGCGTGGACAGCGACCCGGCGTGGCCGGTGTTCATGGCCTGGAGCATGTCCAGCGCCTCGCCGCCGCGGCACTCGCCGACGACGATGCGGTCGGGCCGCATGCGCAGGGCGGTGCGGACCAGGTCACGGATCGAGATCTCGCCCCGGCCCTCGCTGTTGCCCGGGCGGGTCTCCATGCGCACGACGTGCTGCTGGCGCATCTGGAGCTCGACGACGTCCTCGATCGTGATGATGCGGTCGCCGTCGGGGATGAAGCTGGACAGCACGTTGAG